>JAIBBB010000210.1 GCA_019694905.1 Cyclobacteriaceae bacterium | reverse complement strand
CTCCATCACACTGACGCCGGTTTGTGGATCGATCACATCGCGCGCAACTTCACCCATCATGGTTTCAAGTGTATGGCTGCCCGCGGCACCGAGAAAGCCACGGCCGTTGCCATCAGAGTTGATGTACACCACTGCCTTTCGTTGCAATTCTTCAGCATGATCTTCTGCCCATTCGGTGGATCCGATGAGCGAGGGTTCTTCACCGTCCCAACCGCAGTAAACAATTGTCCTTCGGGGCTTCCATCCGGTCTTCATCAGTTCGGCCACACTGCGGGCTTCTTCAAGCAGGGCGGCCATTCCACTGACAGGGTCGCTGGCACCATTGACCCATGCGTCGTGGTGGTTTCCGCGAATCACCCACTCATCAGGAAATTCACTTCCCTTCAGTTTTGCGATCACATCATAGCAGTCCACGAGGTCCCAGTTAAACTGAAGTTTCAGATGTACTTTCGCGGGGCCAGGGCCCACATGGTAGGTGATGGGCAACGCGCCGCGCCAGCGTTCAGGCGCAACCGGCCCACTCAAGGCTGCCAGCAAGGGCTGTGCATCACCGTAAGAAATGGGCATGACCGGGATCTTGATCAGGTTGGTTGCCTCACTTCGCGGAATACGTTTGGCATCAACGGTGGAACCGATGTTGGGCGTGAGCGGATCTCCCGGGTAGATGGGCATGTCTTGCACTGAACCGCGTTGCGCACCAAAGGAGTTCTTGTACGCACCTTTCGGATAAACGTCTCCCTGATAGTATCCGTCTTCTTCCGGATCGGAATAGATCAGGCACCCGATGGCGCCGTGCTCCTGTGCAACTTTCGGTTTGATACCGCGCCAGGATCCTCCGTATTTGGCGATGACAATCTTTCCTTTCACGTCTATGCCCATGCGCTCCAGTTGTTCGTAGTCATCCGGAATGCCATAGTTGACAAAGACCAGCTCGGCAGTAACGTCGCCATCGGCTGACCACGCATTGTAGACCGGGAGTTGCTCCGACTTCTGACCACTGGTAGCATCTTCCTTAAGTGGTGGTTCTTCAATCCGCGCTGTAAACCGCGTAGGACCGGTCATTTCAAGCACGCGGACCTTGGGTGTGGGGAACAGTACTTTGTAGGTGACCAGTTCGGCGTCATAGCCCCAGCTCTTCAGCAGGTCCCGCATATACAATGCGTTGTCCTTGCCGTAGGCAGAACCAAGATGATGGGGACGGGCGGAAAGCCGCTTGATCCATTCGTCAACGTTTTGCGATTTGAGTGTGCTTTCGAACTTGCTCTCGAGTTTTAACTCGGCATCAGCAGCATCAGCAGAAAATCCGGTTATCGATTTGGTTTGCGCGTGCAACCATCCTGATAGTGCAAGCACAGGCAGTAACAGAAGTCTTTTCATTGGCATCAGGTTTAGGTGAAGCCAAGATAACAAAGTCGGAGGTCTGCCGGCATGCCGCCGGCGGAAAATCCGGTGGATGCCGACTAGAGCGGGAAGTTGAGTCCGCCGCCCCAGATCCAGGAAAGCGAGTAGAAGTGCTGGTAGGAGCGACCCTTTCGGTCGGCTCCGATTTCGACATTAAAGTAATCTGCCAGCGCGCCTTGTACTTCGGTATGGAGGTAAAAATACTTCCACATCGTCACGCGAAGGCCAGCACTGGTACCTACAACGATTCCATCAAAATGAAAGCGGCCGGGGTTGGTGCTGTTGAGCACCGTAGAGATGCTGTAAGAGATCATAGGGCCGGCGCCCACTTTTCCCATGGCATCAAATTCCATGAACTTCCATTTGGCAAAGCGTATGCGCTTTGACAGATTCGCCATCAGGTAGTTGTTGCCGTTGGTGTGCTGCATGTGCACGAAATTGGGGGTCACCAGCGTATCCAGGTCATAGTGTTTGCCGCGGATGTCGCCTGTGAGATGCATCACCTGGTTGTCGTTGACGATGTACTTGGAGTGATTCCACGACAGTTCAACACCCAGGTTCTTCTTGTTCTTAAACCAGTACCCCAAACTGAAATCGTATTGGGGAATGGTCAGGCGCACGATCTGCCAGTAGCGATCCATGTCGGTGCGTTCGTGTGCCTTTGCATTGTGCAGTACGAAATCATAGTTGTCTGAGGTGTGGTTGACAAACCGGATGTCACTGCGTGAATAGGTGTTTCGGTTGTACCCCCAAAAGAAGTAGAACGTGCCTTTCTGTGGAGGAGTAGGGGGGGTTAGATTCTGGGCGGAAGCAGGCCATGCCAGTGCGACCAGCATGAGGAGCAGGAGGCGATTATTTTTCACAGTCTAACGAAGATTTTGGGGTGTCAGGACCAGTCAGATTTTTACAATGGCGCGAATATAGGCAAAGCCGCCAAATCACGGCAGCTATTGAACCTTTGGAAGATAAAATTCGCTCGTCCAGCTGGCATACTCCTTCGAAAACTGACCGTTGTCATACAGGTGCAGAGAGCTGTACGCCGGCGCAGTCGATTGCATGGACCATTCCAGCAGCCATCGTTCTACCGGCCGACCGATGCCCGAGCGAATCTCGCACTGCCGGCAAAGGTGTAGACCGGCTCCCGTTGCGCTCTCTTTCCATCGTCCTCCCTCCAACGGGGGGATGACAATGGCCAGCCGGCCTGTATCCGACAGGTGCTCACGGGCCCATGAGAGGAGTGAATCATGGGGCAAGTCGTCGCTGTGCCGGGCTACAGTTCTTCCTGCGTCAGGGGCACGCAAGCTCTTGTTGAAGAAGGGAGGATTGGAAACAATCAGGTCGTAACGGTGGGAAGGAGAGAATTCCTGTAAACTGCTGTGTATGGCATTCATCCTCCCTGACCATGGGGAAGCGGCAAAATTCTCTGCTGCCTGACGCAGATCCTGAAGTTGGATGTCAATCGCATCAATGAAAACATTGCCCCCGGTCCGCTGGGCAATCATCAGTGCTATTACACCGGACCCTGTGCCGATGTCCAATACCCTGAGACAACCCGCGGTGGAGGCCCAGCATCCAAGCAGCACAGCATCCGTACCGACTTTCATACTGCAGCGGTCGTGGCCTACTGCAAACTGTTGAAAGCGAAAGGGCTCCAGCGGTTGATTGCGCGCCATGGATTACAACCTGAAGAAGATGCCCTTGCGGTACAGGAAGTAACACATTCCCCATTCGGCAGCGAAAATGCAAAGTGAGGAAATAATGCCCATGAGGCCTTCAGGCATATGGATCAGTGCCATCAGCCCATTGGTAATGGCAGCCGAATAACCATTGTACCATCGGGAAGCTACGATCTCGAAGAAGAGATAAATGAAGAGGGAATTCATGCCCACGATCGTAAAAAAGGTCAGGTATCTCCGGTGATTCAGCAGATCCACCCAGCCATATGCTGCAGCCAGAAAAAGGAAACACCATCCACCAGAGGCAAATACGAATGCGCTCGTAGCAATTCTCTTGATGATGGGCGTGATGGTTGCATCCATCGCAAACCCTATGACCAGAGCGGCTACTCCGGCACTCACCAGCCATTGGATTTTCTCTTTTCCATTCTGATGGCTCAGCAGCAATTTACCTGCGACAGCGCCCCAGATCGTATGCGCAGCCGTGGGTATACAGTTGATGGCCACCCAGCCACCGCTGTTGATTTTGCGCATCAGCAGCCAGTCGACATAGTTGCCGAAATTGTGCTGGTCGGTGAAGGGCTGATCAAATCCATCCACGCGCACAAACCGATAAAGAATTTCTGTGAGTACCAGCAAGCCAATGCTGACGGCGATCTGCCCTTTGGCTGACATCCGGAAGATCAGAAAGGCAACCAGGGTGGTGAATGACAGCTGCGTGAGTACATCCCACAGTTCGAATGACAGCCCCTGCGGCCGCACCGCGTAGTCCAGCACACCCCAGAAGAAGAGCCATCCGCATCGCTTCAGTACTTTGGTGAATTGGGTTTGCCACGGTACACCCGCCTGTTCCTGCTTGTGCAGAGAGTAAGCCATCGCGGTGCCGGCCATGAACATGAAAGCAGGTTGGATCAGATCCCAGAACCGCAGCCCATTCCAGGGGTGATGAAAGAACTGCAAAAAGAACATTTCCAGAAAGGTGCCGCTACTCGATTCAAACAAATGCTCCCAGAGGCCTGTACTTTCGAGGGCCAGCAAGACCATGATGAGGCCACGCAAAAAATCCAGTGATTGCAACCGTTGTGGCTTTGCAAGTTCGGTCATGGTTCAAAGTTTCACGGAAGTTAGCCATTATTGAAAAGCAAAAAAGCCGGACGCGCCGGCTTTTTTGTTGTGGTCAGTGCATTCTATTTTTTTCGTATGATGATGTCGCCGTTGTAGGTCTTCATCATGAACTCCGGGCCGCCGCCACTGATGTCGCCTTTGACCCATTCATCGACCACTACTTTGTAGACGCCGTTGCGGGTATCCTTTTTCTGAACCGGGCCCGACTTGACCAGGCTGACGTCGAAGTCAGACAGTACTTCGCCTTGCTGTGTATTCAACTTCAGACTTGCTTTCAAGGTGCCGGGAAACGTCAGGTCAATGTCGCCATTGTAAGTGGAGAAGGACATTGGCGCGCCCTCTGTGATGTTGTCAAATGTGGCCTTGATCTCACCATTGAAGGTTGATGCAACAATGCTGCCGCTGATGTTCGAGGCGTGAATCTCGCCGTTGTAGTTGTTGATTTCCAGGTCTCCCTGTACGCTGGTTACATTTATATCTCCGTCGTTGTAGGTGTGAAGCTGCAGGTCCATCCCGTTGGGGACTTCGACTTCAATGTTGATTTTTTTGCTCCAGGAATCGGAAGATACCTTTACGAAGTTTTCATTTTCAGATGCCTCAAGGTCTACAGCGCCGCCGCTGATCCTTCGCAGGCCGTTCCTGGCTTCTTTTTTCTCCGAAGGCTCTTCCTGGTCGGCGGCATAACGTATCAAAACGTCTTTTCTGGCTGTGCCTTTGACGGTGATTGAACCGTAGTTGATGTGCACCTTGAGTTTCCCTCGTTTGGCGGGGTTGGAGAGGGGCACTGTGAATTCATTATCACTTTGTGTGAATGCTGTACTGGTCGTCAGCAAGAGCAGGAAATACAATAAGTGTTTCATAAAATGTCTTTGTGTAGTGAATCAAGTCAGTTTACTTCTTTGAGAATGACGTCGCCGTTGAATGTCTCGAAGTCGAGCAGTATTCCTCCGGTGCGTGTCCGGAACCTGGCGCCGGCGAGTTGATAGTGAGACTGGTTGCCGGATTGCTTGCGCACCAGTTTCATCGGCAGACTTTCAAGGTTGTCCAGATTGGTAAAGAACTCTCCGTTGAATGTCTTGAAGGCTATGTCGGCAGCCAGCCCGGGTTTGAAATTGGCATGAATGTTTCCATTCAGGGTATAGTACCGGCAGTTGGCAGTGGGGTTGGTGGTATAGTCGAGATCCACATCGCCGTTCACCGTGGTGGCTGAGGTGACACCACCCAGCCGCTGGAGGTAGATGCTACCGTTGACATTCCTCGCAGTGACGGCCGACCGGACATCTTTCACTGTCACATCGCCATCATTGACAGTAGATGCATGCACACTGACGTTGGTGGGAACCTTGATTGAGAAATCAAGCCGGACTTCGTAATCCTCATCGCAATCGGAGTTTTCCCAGCAATAGTTCCAGGTTTTTTCCCCGGTTCTGGACTTCGTGCGACCCAAAGGGTGGCATGGACTTTTCAGGTAGAGCATCAGCGTGTCGGTCCTCGTGAGAATGCCGACGCCAGCTTCCTTCCAGCCGCGTTCCAATGCCTCTTCGCTGCTTGCCCGGACGGTGCGAGTCACATCCATAATGACGTCGCTGCCGGTGTGAGTGGTCACGCTTACATGGCCGGTAATGTTGAGAATCATCAGTTGAGCGCCAGGGCGCGTGTGTTCCAGTTGGAGGGACTGGTGGATTTGTTCGGTGCGCGTCTGGCCTCTTGACAAGATCGCAATGCACGTGAATATGAATATGGCAAGTGTTTTCATCGCTAAATCAATACGTTAATGGTTTCCTTGATTTTTCCCTTCACAGGACCCGGTGTGGAATCACTTTCAAGCAACTTGCGAAGCGCGTCAATGGATGATTTTTCCTGTAAGGCTGCCATGAGTTCTGCGAGGGCTACCTGTACGAGAGGTGATTGCTGCCGGCCGATTGACTCAACGAGTGCCTGGCGGATGCCTGGATCGGCGGAGTAAGGTTTCAGTGCATCCAGTGCAGCCAGCCTGACGTTTACGTTGTCATCCTCATTGAGAGTTCGAAGTAGTGCAGTCGTGACCCGGTTACTCGCATCGGAAATTTCAGTGGACAGACTTACCGCTTTCAGGCGTTCACTTGCCGAGGGCTTTTCGAGCATCGTGAACATCATCAGTTCGCGCAGTGATGTGACCTCTTTCGTGAGGGCCGCCAGTTCAGGATCAGGCTTCACAGTTGCTGCCCAGTAACCGACTCCCGCACCCACAACTAGTAAGGCAATAGCGGCGGCCAATCTGAGCATAGTCCCCTGACGCCACGCAGCACCACGTCCTGTCAACTGTTCCCTTTCATTTGCAATCATCTCCTGAACGCTCCAGTCGATCGCCTGGGACGGCTCGGGATCAGGCATTTGCTGCAGCAGTTCATACAGACCGGAAGCGGTCGCGAGGTCTTCTGGCAAAAGACTCCCGTTGCCAAGACCTTGTTCAATCGCCACAAGGTCGGCAGGTGTTGCCGTGCCCCGGTTGTACCGGTCAATGAGCGCTTGTTTCGTTTGTGCATCCATAATCCTTACTGTTTCTTTTCCATGTCCATGTAAATCTGGCGGAGTTCATTCATCGCGCGGAATACTTTCACTTTCACCGCTGCCTCCGTGCAGCCCAGTACGAGGCCGATTTCGCGGTAGCGTTTTTCCTGGTATTTGCTCAACAGCAGTACTTCGCGCTTGTCTTCGTCCAGTTTTGCGAGCGCCGCCGCCAGCCGCTCGTGTTCCTCCTGGCGAATCCATTGATTGGAAGAGTGATCCTCATGCGTCAACCGGTTGGCCCACAAGTCGATCGATTCTTTCTTCAGTTTGCCCTCTTTCCGGTAGCGGTCATGGTTCACGTTGCGCGCAATGTGAAACAGCCAGCTTCTGAACTCGCCATCGCCCCGGAAGAGATGGCGATACCGGAGCACACGAAAGAAGGTGTTCTGCAACAGGTCTTCGCTGGCTTCGGTATCCCGCGTCAATCCATAGAAAAAACCCATCAGTGGCCGCTTGTAGCGGGCAAAC
>JAIBBB010000209.1 GCA_019694905.1 Cyclobacteriaceae bacterium | reverse complement strand
GTGTGCAGGGAAGTCCGAACAGATTTCCCTGAATGCCCGGACCATTGATATCGAAATTGTTCCAGTCGGCTGAACTCATGCAATCGGCTGATTGAGCTGATGCACATGTGCAAAGTGCGTCAGTCGGGCATTGCCAGGTTTGAAATCAGTCCAACGTGCCACGTCCACCTGAAGGATGGCGAGCGATGCCGGTTCGAACATTTGCATGGGCTGACCGGGCTGATTATTCAATATATAATAGAGAAGTTGAGATATCCCCGGGTTGTGGTTGACGAAAAGAATGGTGTCCGACGAGTGTCTGTTGAAAATAGCGGGGATCAGTTTGTCTACCGTCGTCTCATACCAGTCCATTGAGGCATTGATGCGATCATGGCCGACACCGATTTCTCTGCACACAAGTTCGGTGGTTTCGCGGGTGCGCAAGGCGGCAGAGGTGAGCACCGATTGGGGCAGTATCTGGTGTTGCTTCAAATAAATTCCTACGCCCGAGGCCTGGTCTCTTCCTGAAGCGGTGAGCGGGCGATCCAGATCGCGCTGACCGTGCTGTTTATCAGCGGCTTGGGCATGTCGGAGCAGTGCGAGTTGGAGTGGCATGAACAGATGATAATACACTTCGAGCGAGGGCTCAAATAGCGGCTCAAACATATCGATTCGGGTTGGTATTTTAAAAATTTCTGATATTTGGGGCCCCTGAGAGCAGGTAGCGCATGGCAAAAAATCTTGTAATAGTAGAGTCTCCGGCAAAAGCAAAGACCATTGAAGGGTATCTGGGAAAGGACTTTAAGGTAGCCTCCAGCATGGGGCATGTGCGCGATCTTCCGAAAGGAAACGCGATAGATATTGAAAACGGGTTTGAACCCACGTACATCGTCAGTCCGGACAAGAAGGACGTGATTTCCAATCTGCAGAAACTGGCCTCCAAAGCAGAAACTGTTTACCTGGCGAGCGACGATGACCGCGAAGGTGAGGCCATCTCATGGCACCTGAAGGAAGTGCTGGACCTGAATGACAAGAAGACGCGCAGGATTGTATTCACGGAAATTACCAAGAACGCCATTCTGAATGCCATCAAGTCGCCGCGCAAGATCGACCAGGACCTGGTCAACGCACAACAGGCGCGCCGGGTGCTCGATCGATTGGTAGGCTTTGAGTTGTCACCCATCCTTTGGAAGAAAATCAAGACGGGCCTTTCGGCAGGTCGTGTTCAATCTGTGGCGGTGCGGTTGATTGTGGAGCGCGAGCGAGAGATTGAAAAGTTCAAAGCGAAGAGTTCATTCAAGGTATCGGCCGTATTTGCACTTGCCAAGGGAAAGCAGTTGGTGGCAGAATTGCCTGAGAAATTTGATACTGAGAAGGAAGTCGTTGAATTTCTTGAGTCTTGCAAAGGCGCGGAATTCAAGATCAGCGACCTCGTTAAGAAGCCAGCCAAGAAATCACCGGCGCCTCCTTTTACCACATCGACGTTGCAACAGGAAGCGGGGCGCAAACTCAGCTTTTCTGTTTCACAGACGATGCTGGTTGCACAAAAACTCTACGAAGCCGGTAAGATCTCGTATATGCGTACCGATAGCGTGAACCTGTCGGAAGAGGCCATTGACAATGCCACCCGGCAGATTCAGAAGGCCTTCGGCAAGGAATTTGTGCAGAACCGCCGGTACAAGACAAAGTCCAACTCCGCCCAGGAGGCCCACGAAGCGATACGCCCCACTGATTTTTCATTGATGGATCCAGGCATGGACCGCAATGCACAACGACTTTATGAATTGATCTGGAAGCGCGCCATCGCCTCCCAGATGGCGGACGCAGAACTGGAGCGAACCACCGCGACGATAACGATCTCCACCAACAAGCGGACCTTCACTGCAACAGGTGAAGTAGTCAAGTTCGAGGGTTTCCTGAAAGTGTACTTCGAGTCCCGCGATGAAGACGAGGACGAAGAAACAGGAGGCAAGGTGCTCCCTCCATTGAAAGTGGGTGAAGTACTTGCGATGGATCACATCACGGGTACTCAGACTTTCAGTCGCCATGCATCCCGTTATACAGAAGCGAGCCTGGTTAAAAAACTGGAGGAGTTGGGTATCGGCCGGCCGTCTACATACGCACCGACGATCTCAACCATTCAGAAGCGAGGCTATGTTGTGAAGGAGAATCGCGAGGGAGTGGAGCGCAAATACCTGGTGTACCAGCTGGCTGGCAAGAAAATTACGCAGTCAACCGAATCGGAGATCACCGGCGCTGAGAAGGCCAAATTGTTCCCCACGAACATGGCCATGATTGTGACCGACTTCCTCGTGGAGCATTTCCCGGATATCACGGATTACTCTTTCACTGCTACCATTGAGCAGGAGTTTGACGAGATCGCGAGTGGCAAGGTGAAGTGGCAAAAAATGCTGGCGGGCTTTTACAAGCCATTCCACAAGACGGTCAGCAAGACGGAGAAGGTTGAGCGGTCTTCCGTGAGCAACAAGAGCAGGGAACTTGGCATTGACCCTGCATCAGGCCAGAAAATCTATGCAAAGCTCGGGCGCTATGGCGCTTACGTGCAGATTGGAGAGAATCCGGAGGATGGGAGTGAGCGCAAGCCCAAGTTTGCCTCCCTGCGTACGGGGCAGTTTCTGGAAAACCTCACACTCGAAGATGCACTGGAGTTGTTCAAATTGCCGCGCGAGGTAGCCACGTTTGAAGAAAAGCCGGTGGTGGCCAACATCGGACGTTTCGGCCCTTATGTCCTGCACGACAAGAAGTTTGTATCTATTCCCAAAGGTGAAGACCCTTATACCATCACCGGCGAGCGCGCCATTGAGTTGATCGTGGCCAAGCGCGAAGCGGATGCCAACAGACTGATCAAGGCGTTTCCAGAGAATGCCGACATTCAGGTTTTGAATGGTCGTTTTGGTCCCTACATCAAAGCGGGCAAGAAAAACGTAAAGATTCCCAAGGGCAAGGTGCCTGCTGAGCTCACACTCGAAGAATGCGTGGAACTGGCGGCAAACGCACCTGAAAAGAGCGGACGCCGGTTTTTCAAAAAGAAAAAGGAATAAGAGGCAGATTCCTTATTTGCACAGACTATCTCTTGAATAGTCTGGTGCGGTGCTTCTGCTGACCTTGTTCAATTTCCAGAATATAAAAACCTGTCTGCAGATTTCGCACATCCAGTTGTGCGGGCCACTGATTCTCCACCGGATATTGAGATACAAAGTTGCCGTTTGGTGAGTAAAGCCTCACCACCGCCTCAGTACGCATATTGTTCAGAGGATTGACCAGTATCATATCGTCCGCTGGATTGGGATAGAAATTAACCAGTGGCCGCGCAGGTTGTTCGCAGTCCGCAGCTTCAACGTATGAGTATTCAATGACCTGGAAGTCACCCAGCACTGTGGTAGCGTTGGACGACGAAGTGGTTGTGTACAGGGAGGACGCAATCAGTCCATCACAAAGGTACGTGTGCTTGACTTCGTAAGTGTAGTAGTTTCCTCCAAATACCACGTAGTTGGTGATTTTTCCAATCTTGCCGTCTTCCAGATATTCATTGGTGACAGTGGTACTGTAGGTAGTGTTCCCGGATTCATCAAAGTAGGCGCTTCGGATAGTTGCTACCCGGTCCTGTGCATCATAGGTGGTCAGATACTCATAGCTTAGTCGCCAGGCGCTATCCACCCACTGATATCCTGTTTGCTTGTAAGGGCGCCCGCTGGCATCATAGAAATAGTCAAAACGGGAAAGCCCGACCGTTACTTCAGCTGTCTTGTGTCCCTGCTGATCATAGGTGATCAATTTCTCCTGCTGCAACGTGCTGTCACCGCGAACATAGTAGAACCGATAGTGCACAAGGCCAAAGGGGCCATATTCAAATAACTGCAGATCGAACATGGATTGATCTTCTGAGAAATAGGTTCTGCTTGACAGTTCCCGGCAAGAGGCATCTGTCGTGTAAATGGTGTAAGAAGAACTGTTGCCCGTAAAATCAATACGTTTCCGGCACCCCTTATCATCGTAGGATGTAAGGTAGCGAGCGGTGTACTCGTTACCACTGAGAATTTCCTGATCGTGATAGCTTTCTTCAACAACCTGGTTCGATTGATTGTAAGTATTGGTGACCTCATGAATGCTAAATACTGTGTCGGTGCCCTGCTTCCAGAACTGGACTTTGTAAAACACTTGATTTCCTGATTCGTCGTAGCGGTATTCACTGGCATTGTTGATCCAGAGTCTGCCATTGGTGGTGACGTATAATTTGGAACCAGTAACGCGTCCGGTCTGGTCAAATTGATTGAGACTCATGGAACTGGTTGAACGCAAACCTGTAGCGGGATTTATCGCATACGAGGTGACTTTGGATGCCAGTTGTGCGGATGTGGCTGAAGCCACAAAGACCAACCCAATCAAAATCAAGCGCCACTTCATGCCCCAATTTACCAAAACTTATATTCGTTTTTTGAATGGCGGGCCAGCAAAAACGAAGGTCAGTTTTGGAAGAGTGAAGCCGGGTGCCGGCATGCCGGAGGGGTAATGTTGCTTCTGTACCTGGTCACTGGATGAGGGTGTCAGTGGTGCGACAGTTTTCAAGGGAGGTTGGCACGACTCAGGAAACAAAAACTACCGCCTGACCCAATGCCGTTGCCGGATCGCCACGCGTAATGTACTTTCAACCTATGACATCGATGAAAAAACTCATTCTTTTTGCCCTCCTGCTGGGTTCGTTGAGCCTCAGGGGCCAGGACTTGAACTATTATCTGGACAGACCAATCGCATCCAATCTCGCCACCACTCCGGACGGCAGCAAGGCAGCCTGGGTGATCAATGCGCACGGGCACAGAAATATTGCGGCCCGGATCGACGGTGCGGTTTCATGGGTTACCACGTTTCAGGATGATGACGGTCAGGAGTTAGGTGATTTGACTTTCTCCGCCGACGGCCAATACATCCTGTTTGTTCGCGGGGGTGCTGCGAACGGATCGGGTCAGCATCCCAATCCGGCGAGTCTTGCCGACGCCCCTGACGAAGCGATCTTTGCAGTGAAACCGGGCAGTCCGCCCTTCCGCATTGCAGCTGGATCACAGCCCTGCGCCGGGCCTGAACCCGGAAGTATCTTATATCACCACAACGGTCAGATTTATAAAACGCTCATACAAAAGGACGCTACCGGGGTGCCGTTGTTCACAGCGCGCGGCGGAAACGGTGGTGCTTTGCTTTCGCCAGACAAGACCGAAGTACTCTTCACCAGTTCCCGCGGTGACCACGGTTTTGTGGGGGTGTTCAACATGGCGGAGCGAAAGATCCGGTGGATCGCGCCGGAAGTCAGCCGCGACGTGTTTCCCCGCTGGTCACCGGACGGAAAGCAGATTGTGTTCTTTCGGATGCCGGGCCAGAAGTTCAATTCACCTGACAACCTGATTGGCGGTGTGCAACTGCAACTATGGGTGGCAGACGCCTTGTCCGGACAGGCCCGCATGATCTGGTCTTCGCCTGACGAAACAGAAGGGTACATTCAGTCTTCCACTTCGGACCCGCTGGCCTGGAGTGCCGCTGGCAGGATTGTATTCTTGTCGGAACACAGTGGATGGAGTCACGTGTACAGCATTCAACCCGATGGCAAAGACCTGAAGGAGTTGACCCCAGGCGAGGGTGAAGTGGAGAATTTTTGCTTGTCGAAAGATGGTGCAACCGTTTACTTCGATGGCAATATCGGGGACATTAACCGCAGGCACATCGGTTCGGTGGCTGTAGCAGGAGGAACACCAGTGGCAGTAACCACAGGCGAAGGCATTGAAATGAGTCCGATGGTTGCCGGAAATACACTTTACGCTTTTCAATCGACCACAATCAGGAACAAGACGTTGGTTACCATCGACAAGATGGGGGAAAAGATTCACCCCATCAGCCCGGCGTCGCTCTCGGTTCCCGGCAGCCGCGCATTTGTAAAACCAGAGGCCATTACATTCAAGGCCGCTGATGGCACGCTCATTCACGGCCAGTTGTTCATCAACCGCGCAGTGGCCGGCAAGCGTCCGGGACTCGTGTTCATGCACGGTGGACCCATCCGGCAAATGTTGCTTGGGTTTCATTACAGTGACTACTATTCCAACTGCTATGCATTTAATCAGTATATGGCGAACCAGGGTTATGCGGTCATCGCTGTGAACTATCGCAATGGAATCGGCTACGGCCGCAAATTCAGAACGTCATCAGACCAGGGACCTCGCGGTGCGGTGGAGTATCAGGACATTGTTGCGGCAGGCAAGTTTCTGCAGCAGTTACCGGAGGTGAATGGGGAGAAGATAGGATTGTGGGGCGGTTCTTACGGCGGGTATCTCACCGCCATGGGACTTGCGCGCAATCCGGAGTTGTTCAAGGTGGGTGTCGATCTGCATGGTGTACATGATTGGTCCATCACTGCAAGAGACGCCACACTGGCCTGGGGACTTACCGCGGCAGATGCTGCACTTGCGAAGAAGTCAAGCCCGGTAGCTGATCTCAGCCGTTGGGTGGGGCCCGTGCTCATGATCCACGGCGACGACGACCGCAATGTGGTCTTTCAGCAAACTACGGACCTTGCAGAGCGATTGCGCAAACAGAAGGTAACTGTTGAGATACTGACACTACCCGATGAAGTCCACGGGTTTCTCCGTTATGATAGCTGGGAGCGGGCCTTCAGGGCGAATCAGCTGTTCTTCGACAAATATTTGAAGCGATAAATAATCCCCCATGTTAGACCAACTCATCAATCTCGTACAGGAACACGCCGGAGAATCCATTGTCAACAATCCGGCCATTGACAACCGGCATAACCAGGCGGCCATCACAGAAGTGGCACAGCAGATATTCAGCGGGTTGCAGCAGCATGCCAGTGCTGGCAATCTCCAGCAGATCAGCAGTCTTTTTCAGGGCGGCAGCCAGGTAGCAGGGCATCCCATTGTGTCCGGTTTGATCAGGCAAGTGGCGGGCGTTGTTGCCAGCAAGTTTGGGGTTTCACCCACCGCGGCACAGCAGATGGCATCGGGGTTATTGCCCACAGTCATGAGCCAGCTTGTTTCAAAAACCAATGACGTCAACGACAACTCATTTGACATGTCGTCCATGATGCAGTCGATCACCGGAAACTCCGGGTTCGACATATCCACGATGTTGGGAGGTCTCGGCGGAAACGGATCGGGCAACGGTCTGGGCGGTGCGCTGGGCAAACTTTTTGGGAACTAGCGTTGGATCGTAGGGATACCCAAACTGGTGGCACGACTTAAGTCGTGCCACCAGTTT
>JAIBBB010000208.1 GCA_019694905.1 Cyclobacteriaceae bacterium | reverse complement strand
CGGTCCGAGCCTATCTGCCCGATATTGTTGTCTGCGGCAAAACAGGAAGCGTTGAAAACGATCCACGGCCCGAGCATTCGGTGTTCATTGCATTCGCGCCGCGGGACAACCCCAAAATTGCAATTTCTGTGTACGTCGAATACGCAGGCATGGGTGGACGGGCCGCCGCCTCCATTGCGGGCCTGATGATCGAAAAATACCTGAAGGGCTCCGTAAACAGAAAGTACATTGAAGACTATGTTCTTGCAGGCCAGTTCGTAGACGCCAGATGATGAAGCGTGAAGACGATATTACAGGCGCAATTGACTGGACTACTGTGCTGATCTATGCAGCGCTGGTGCTGCTCGGATGGCTCAACATCTTTGCGTCTGTGTACGATGAGGAAGCACGGCAGAACATTTTTGACCTGACTCTTAACTCCGGCCGCCAACTTATCTTCATCGCTGCCTCGCTGATCATCATCGTTGCTATCCTCGTGATAGACATGCGATTTTATGAAGCCTTCGCCTACATTGCATATGGCTTCATTCTCGTCCTGCTGCTCCTTGTACCCTTCATTGGGAAAGAAGTCGGTGGCAACAAGGCATGGCTCGGCATAGGAATCTTCGGTGTTCAACCGTCCGAGTTTGCGAAGTTCATCACAGCCCTGGCCGTCGGCCGGTACATTGGTTCCGTAGGCTTCAGAATGGACAACCTTCGCCATCAATTGGTACTCTTTCTGATGATCGGTACCCCCATGGCATTGATCATGCTTCAGAAGGACACAGGCACCGCGCTGGTCTTTGCTTCCTTTATTCTGGTGTTCTACCGCGAAGGCATGTCACCGTTCCTGATGGCGGTAGGAATTTGCGGTGCGCTTATTTTTATTCTGACACTTTTCGTGCCGAACCAATACTACCTGCATGGCGGGATTGTGATGATCTGGCTGGTGCTTGTTGTGCTGGGCAAGAAGAAGATGAAGAGAATCCTTGTGCTCACGCTGGGAGCTTTGATCATCATGGGGATCATTGAGAGCGTCGATTACGTCGTCACTGATGTCCTCAAGCCACATCAGCAAAACCGTATCAAGGCATTTATCAACCCGGATGCTGATCCCCTGGGATTCGGCTGGAATGTCACCCAGTCAAAAATTGCAATCGGCAGCGGCGGCTTTTTCGGTAAGGGCTTTTTGAAGGGTACCCAGACTAAATTTGATTTTGTTCCTGAACAAAGTACGGACTTCATCTTTTGTACCATTGGCGAGGAACATGGCTGGATAGGGAGCCTCGTGACAATCTCCCTGTTTGTCGCGTTGCTGCTTCGGATCATTTTTCTGGCAGACCGTCAGAAAAACAGATTTGCGCGGGCCTATGGCTACAGTGTGGCCAGTATCTTTTTCTTTCACTTTGCCATTAATATCGGGATGACCATTGGTCTGTTTCCCGTTATTGGAATCCCGCTGCCCTTCTTCAGCTATGGCGGTTCGGCATTGTGGGGCTTTACAACTCTTCTCTTTATTCTGCTGAAACTGGACGCCCACCGCGGTCAGGTCCTGCAACGGATCTAGACCCGGAAATGGTGGCTAGTTATTGTCATTCTTGAAGTACTTGTCTTCGTCGAACTCATCTTCCGTGCGTTTCGGCATGGGGCCAATCTCCAGAATTCTGAATTCTGTGCGTCGGTTTCGCTGACGGCCATCCGGATTATCGGAGCCATCGGGATTGGTATTATTGGCAATGGGCTTGGACTCCCCGTAGCCCTTCGCCACCAGTCTTTCTGCCGAAATACCCTTCTTGATGAGGTAGTTCACGGTAGCCGATGCACGTCGTTGTGACAGGTTAATGTTGCGCTCTACTGTACCCACATTATCAGTATGTGAGCCCATTTCAATCTTGATCTCGGGATTGTCATTGAGGATTTGGACCAGTTTGTCCAGTTCGCGCGCGGACGAAGGGCGAATGTCGGCACTGTCAAAGCCGAAGTAAATATTCTTCAATTCGAACACGATGTTGCGGGCGAGTTTCTTATCAAGCACCACCACGGTATCCAGGGTAATGTTGGTCACCAGTTCTTTGAGGGTTTCAGGAGCGACTGATTTGCCAATCGTTGTGAACGACTGTCTCTCTACCAGAAATCCCTCTGCCTCTCCCATCAGCGTGTAGTTTTCATTTTCATACACGCGGAAAAGGAATTTTCCGTCATTCCCGGTAGTAAAATCCTGCATGGTTTCACCACGGGCATCCAACAAGGTCACACGCGTGTTGGGAAGAATCTCACGGGCACTGTCAGCCTTCTTGGTGTAGGTGACGCCTTCGAGAAAGTAATTCACGACGCGCAGATCCGGATCCTCATTGATAAATGTGTAGATATCATCATCGCCCTTGCCTCCTTCACGATTGGAGGTAAAGAATCCCCGGTCTGGCTTGAACAGGAAGATTCCAAAGTCATCCCCAGTGCTGTTGACAGGCTGACCCAGATTGTCAACGACAGTTCTTCCATTGAGCCGGTTCACCACGAAAATATCCAGCATGCCAAAACCTGGATGGCCATCCGAAGAAAAATAGAGTTTGCCATTTTCCGCTACATAGGGAAACATCTCATCGCCGCCAGTATTGATGTCGGGCCCCAGATTCTTAACCTTGCCAAATCGACCCCTGGAATCCATTTGGGCAGAATACAGATCTGTGCCTCCATAACCACCCTTGCGGTTTGAAGCAAAATAGAGCGTGCGACCATCCTGACTGAAAGCAGGAGATGATTCCCAGTAGTCCGGTGTGTTGACATTGATAGGCTGTGGCTCTGACCATTTACCATTGCGGAAGCGGGAGAGGTACAGATCAACATCCTTTGAACCTTTCTTTTTACCTGTATTGCCCTTTCCGAAAATCATCGTCCGGCCATCAGGCGAGAACGCAATGCAACCCTCGTTGACATCGTCGTTGTTAATTGGAGAGGGTAGTGTTTCAATGGTACTCACATCCACATTCGCACCCTTGGTGGCCGCCTTGTACAAGTCTGTGAACGGCGTCCCTGTGGCGAGATAGATCTTGTTGTTGGAGCGTGATGAAGTGAAATACAGCTCGTTATTCAAATAGGAAGGCGCGTATTCTGCAAACGGCGTGTTCAGGGTTTCCAGATTCTTAACCCGATAATAACTCTTCTTCTGGCCAATCTGCTCCAGTTTGTCAATGGCGGCCAGGGCAGACTCGGCACGACGCTTCAGCTTTTCGTTGTCGGCCTCATCCCGCACCTGACTGAGGACTTGCCTGGCCTCTGCATATTTGCCGTTTGCACGCATGGCCTGCGCAAGGTGAAAGCGTGCTGAATCCTCGTCAAAACCCCTGCCCTTTGCCTTGGCATAAAAGGGTTCAGCCAGGTTAATGCGGTTTGAAAGCCTATAGGATTCCCCGATATAATAATTCGCTTTTCCGTTGCCGGGATCTTTGGCCACGATGTTCAGGTACTTGTTGATGGCCTGCTGGTACTTGCCTTCTTTGAAAGACTTCTGCGCGGCACGTTCTGGCCCGCAGGATGCGGTGATGAGCGCTGCCAGTGCGAAGAGTATGAACTTGCCTTTCATGCCTTGTCTATCTTTAAAGATAAATAATTAGTCATTCACTGGATTGCTGACCTGAGGAATGTACCTCTTCAGCCAACTTTCCGCAGCGGGCACCAACCATTTCGTGTCCAATGCATACTTGGTATCCACCAGATTATTAAACGCAGGGGTAGAAGGATTTATGATTCCCTCCGCAAAGGCTTTTTTCAATTGTGCAATTCCAAGAAAAACCATCTCGCCTGATCTCAAAAAGGCCACCTGTGTGCGATCAAACAGGTCCACCCCCAGCAAAGCTCCGGCCTGCTTCATCACGTGCACACTGCTGTCAATGGAACAACCGCTTGCCTGCGATTGCTGCTCATCTACACCCAATACGATAAAGTGGTCGTATCGCACGCAAAAAGATGTGGTAAGTGGCATGCCGTGCACTTCCCATTGATCGCAGAAGGAGCGCAGGGTCTCACGTACGACCGCCAACTTGTCCTCACGCAGCTCAGCAGCGCTCTGATAAATCCAGACACGAGAATGCGGGGGCAATTGTTCAAAGGGTACGTACATAGCGTGATAAAATCAGTGGTTTTCTGCCAGTGCTTCGGCTATCAATTCAGCGATATCCTGGACATGAACAGCATGCTCCTTCTCTTTGTTTTTGACCCCATCGCTCATCATGGTCATGCAAAAAGGACAGGCGACCGCCACTGTAGAGGCAGATGTTGCCAGCGCTTCCTCTGTTCTGGCAATGTTGATGTCTTTGCTTCCCTTTTCGGGCTCCTTGAACATTTGCGCACCACCCGCTCCACAGCACAAACCGGTGGTCCTGCATCGCTTCATCTCAACCAGGTCGGCATCGAGGGCAGAAAGCACTTTGCGAGGCGCCTCGTAGATACCATTGGCCCGTCCCAGGTAGCAGGAATCATGAAAGGTAATCTTCCTGCCTTTATAGGGATTTCCATCCGCCAGTCGGACCTTTCCGTTGTCAATCAGCTGCTGCAGGTATTCGGCATGGTGCATCACCTCATAGTGACCTCCCAGTTCTGGGTATTCATTCTTCAGCGTGTTGAAGCAATGTGGGCAGGTGGTAAGGATGGTTTTTACTTTATATCCGTTCAAAACCTGAATGTTATTCATGGCCTGCATCTGAAAGAGAAACTCGTTGCCGGCCCTTCGTGCGGGATCACCCGTACAAGTCTCTTCGGTGCCCAGCACCCCAAAAGTGACACCGGCCGCCTGAAGAATCTTTACGAATGCCTTCGTGACCCGGCGCGCCCGGTCATCAAACGATCCGGCACAGCCCACCCAGAATAGTACTTCAGGGCTCTCTCCGCGGGCTGCCCAGTCGGCCATCGTTCGGACGGAAGGGTTCATTGTCATCCACTTTTTTTAAGGAAATAAAGGTAGTGATAGAACGTCAAACTGCCTCTACCGGACCGCGTGAAGAAACCGATAGCGTTCAAACAGGTCTTTGTAGAGGTTTACCTGGTGAAAACCCTCGGCTGTAAACAGAACTGCTGCCGATTCAGCATAGAGCGGATTCAATTCTGTCCAAACCTCAGCACCTGCTGCCAACCGCTCACCGCCCTGGGTGGCGATGGCCCGATAGAAAAAAAGCGGATCATTGCCCGGGGCAAAAAGAGCCAAATCGGGTTCGTATCCGAGAACGTTGGCCGACATGGCAGCGCTTTCCTGTCTGCCAATGTAAGGAGGGTTACTGACAACCAGGTCCCAATTGCCCTCCGGCCATGGTGCAGTCATATCTTGCTGTATCCAGTCTACACGGGCTCCATTCAACACCGCATTGCGGCGGGCAATTTCCAGGGCCGCACCACTGATATCCACGCCTGTTACCCGCGCGGGCGATTCACACCCAATACTGATGGCGATGCAGCCGGATCCGGTACCGAGGTCAAGAACCGAAGCATGGGGTCTATCACGCACTGAACGGAGCGCGTGGCCAACCAATTCTTCCGTTTCGGGTCGTGGTATCAGCACAGCCGGCGTCACGATGAACATCCTCCCCATAAAAACTGATTCGCCAAGCACATATTGAATCGGTTCGTGCTTGTTGATCCTCTCCAGCAGCGGCTGCAGGTCTGATGCTTCCAAAAGCACTTCCTTGCCCGCCAGAACTTGCGTTGCGTTAAGACCGGTGAGTTGCGTGACAAGCAGCATGGCTATAGCCGCAATCTCTTCAGCCGGTTCACTGAGGGAGATCGAGTTGCAGGCTGCCTGATATATCGCTTTGGAATTCGCCATGGCGAAATTGATCTTTGCAAGGATAACGAAAAAAGGATGACCACCGAAGAGCAATTCATGGCACGTGCACTTGAGCTTGCATCCAGGGGGTTGGGTGCTGTGAGTCCCAATCCACTGGTCGGGTGCGTGATTGTCCGCGATGGCAAGATCATCGGCGAAGGGTGGCATCAAAAGCACGGGAAAGCACATGCAGAAGTAAATGCAGTGCTCGACACCGGTGATGAATCACTGGTGACCGGAAGTGATCTGTATGTGACGTTAGAACCTTGTGCTCACACAGGCAAGACACCACCTTGTGCGGACCTGCTGGTGCGGCTGAAGCCTCGTCGGGTAGTCATCGCTCACACAGATCCCAATCCACTCGTGTCAGGTAAGGGCATAGGCAAATTGACGGATGCTGGCATTGAGGTCTTGAACGGGGTTCTGGAAAGTCAGGCAAGGCATCTGAATCGAAGGTTCCTCCGATTCATGACTGATCATCGCCCCTATATAATCCTGAAGTGGGCACAGACCGCCGACCGGTTGATTGCACGGGAGAATCTTGAGTCAAAATGGATCAGTGGAACCCTGTCGAGAGCCCTGGTTCACCGCTGGCGCGCAGAAGAAGATGCAGTGTTGGTTGGAACGCGCACGGCTATTCATGACAATCCTCTGCTGACGGTACGTGACTGGACAGGGAGAAATCCGGTTCGCATTGTTGTGGATCGTTTCTTGCGGCTGCCGCAACACCTTCATTTGCTCGATGGCGCCGTCAGGACCATTGTTTACAATGTGCTGCGACATGAAGAAAAGTCCCATCTGCTGATGGTTCGATTGGATGAAAATGATTTTCTCAGCCAATTGCTGGGCGACTTGCACCGGCGGGACATACAGTCAGTTATCGTGGAAGGCGGAGCGTTCACGCTCCAGCAATTCATTGACTCCGGTCATTGGGACGAAGCAAGGATCTTTGAATCAGCGAGGACTTTCGGCAAAGGTGTGAACGCTCCCCAATTGCGCGGCCAGAAGGTTGACTCAGCAAGAATCGGTGATGACGAATTGAGCCTTTGGGTTCCCCAGCGCAGTACGTGGCACCTAGTTTCCAGATAACGCCGCCCGCACTTTCTTGTACTCAGTCCACATGTCATTGAGAATGTCTGCAGCAGGTTCTACTGCCCTCAGTACCGCAGCAATCTGACCAATCTCCAATTCCCCCTCGTCAAGATCTCCCTCAAACATCCCCCTTCGTGCGCGTCCCTTGCCTAACAGCGCGCGCAAGTCAGATGCCTCAGCGCCTGCAGCTTCAGCGGCGGCCACTTGCTCAAAGAACTTATTCCGGATCAGTCGCACCGGGGTGAGCTTTTTCAGAGCCAGTTGGGTGCCCCCCTCCTCAAGCGCAAGCACCGCCTCCTTGAAATTCAGATGCGCCGATGACTCCTTGCTGATAGCGAATCGGGTGCCAACCTGCACACCAGAGGCGCCCAGGGCCTCCATCGC
>JAIBBB010000207.1 GCA_019694905.1 Cyclobacteriaceae bacterium | reverse complement strand
CCAGATGACACGCAACTGGGAGCACGACGACATGTGGATTGATCCTACCGACGGTGACCACATGGCGGTGGCAGGAGACGGTGGAATAGCCATCTCCTACAACCACGGTAAGTCCTGGCATCGCAGCCAGCTTCCTGTTGCGCAGTTATATCACGTGACAACCGACAACAGCATTCCCTACAATGTGTACACCAACCGGCAGGACGGTCCTTCCAGTGTGGGGCCCAGCCGCGCATTCCTGGATGACTTCATGGAACCCGGCATTCCCCGCGGCATGTGGCATGGCGTTGGTGGCGGAGAAAGTGGCTTTGCTACACCCGACCCTACTGACGCAAACATCGTTTGGTCTTCGGCCTCCGGCTCCGGTGGTGGTGGTGGAATTGTGGTGCGATACAATGAACAAAAGAAACAGTACAGACAAGTGGAGGTTTGGCCGGAAGCCACCTTTGGATCACCTGCCAAAGATGTGAAGTATCGTTTCCAGTGGACATTTCCGCTACTGATCTCGCCCCATGATCACAATACGGTGTACACTACCGGCAACCATGTTTTCCGCACGACTAACGGCGGACAGAAATGGGATGTCATCAGTCCCGATCTGACCACCAACGACAAGTCCAAACAACAGATTTCCGGAGGCCTCACGCCCGACAACATTGGTGTGGAGTACTGCTGTGTGATCTATGCATTCGATGAATCACCGATTCAAAAGGGGCTCCTGTGGGCAGGTACCAATGATGGTCTTGTGCACGTCAGCAAAGATGGTGGCGCCAATTGGGAGAACCTCACCGCCAATCTCAAAGGTCTGCCGCCCCATGGAACCGTGCGCAACATTGATGCATCAAAATACAAGGCCGGGAAGGCTTACCTCACTGTAGACTTCCATCAAGTGGGTAATTTTGATACCCATGTCTACAAAACCGAAGACTTTGGCAAGACCTGGGTGAAGATTACCAACGGTGTTCCTAAGAGCAATGTCAGCTACGCCTGCAACGTGCGTGAAGATCCGGTTCGTCCGGGATTGCTCTATCTGGGAACTGAAAGTGCGCTCTATGTTTCCTTTGACGATGGCGCCAATTGGCAATCGATGATGAGCAACCTGCCGCCCTCACCGATGTACTGGATCAACATCCAGGAGAATTTCAATGACATGGTGATCGGCACGTACGGACGCGGGATTTGGATCCTGGACGACATCAGCCCTTATCAGCAACTGACCGCTGAGGTGGCAGCATCTGCTGCCCATTTCTTTGTGCCCAACAAGACGTACCGGCTCCATCCGATCACAGCGCAGTACGCGCCTTCGGATGATCCATCTGTGGGCGTGAACCCTCAGTACGGTGCGCCGCTGAACTACTGGCTTTCAGCCGATGCAAAAGACAGTGCAGTATTTGAAATCCGTGACGCATCGAAGAACCTCGTTCGCACCATCAAGCACAAGGGTAAGACTGGTATCAACCGGGTTTACTGGGATCTGCGCGAAGACCCGTCTGATGCGTTTTATGTGCGCACCAAGCCGTTGTTTGCCGACTGGGTGAACATGGGTGACAGCCGCAAGCGATTGGCTCCCTCCCTGGGCCGAGGCATCACCCCGTTGGTGCGACCCGGCGATTACACCATCACCATGAAATATGATGGCAAGGAGCAATCTCAACCCATCAAGGTACTGAAGGACCCCAACACAGAAGGTTCTGAGGCAGACATTCAGGCGCAGTATGCCTTGATCGCCGATATCAAGAAGGACATTAACAGCGCGGCGGCTGTAGTGAACAAGATTGAAGTCATTCGCCGCCAACTGTACGATATCAAGTCGTTGATTGGTGACGAGAAGGGATCGGAAGAAGTTGTAAAATCCATTGACGCCACCGATGCAAAACTGATTGAGATAGAAGGGAACCTCATTCAGTTGAAGATCACTGGCGATGGCCAGTCGTCCATTCGCTGGTCCATGCAAGCCGTTGAGAAGCTTGGCTACCTTGCCTATGCGGCCGAGTCAGTTGACTTTCCTCCTGCTGATCAGCACAAGGAAGTGTATCAGGTGCTGAAGGCGCGGGTGGCTGACAGCCAGTCGAAGATGAATGCATTCATGGAGAAAGAATTCCCTGCCCTGATGGAGTCGTTGAAAAAAGCCGGATACAGTTCACCAGTCATTCTCAAGAAATAACAGGCTGGACGATATCCGTTCAAAAGGGCTGCTTCACAAGAGCAGCCCTTTTTGTTTTATCTGGTGGAGATAAGAGTTGAGAAAACCGGGTGAGGTGCTTAGTGATGAGCGGTCACCGCCTGACCAACATAGTGCTGATACAGTTCTTCCACCAGTTGCTCCAATTCCTGTTTGAGTTCCGGTGGTTCCACCACGGTCGCGCCGGAACCAAAAGTGAGAAGCCAGGAGGACAGGTAGAAGAAGTTCTCTACCATGAACTCAACGCGCAGTTGGGTACCCAGATCCGTTTGTGAGGTGCAGCCGTAGATCGGTTTGCCGCGGATTTGATCCTTATCGAATAAGACAACTACCTTTTTGAGATTGGGGTTGTCCTGGTAGATGTTTTCAAAATACTCCTTCAGACTGATATGGTTGCTGCCTTCACAGGTTTCACCCGTTGGCGCAAGCTTCCGGATCCGGTTCACTCTGAAGTCGCGATAGCCTTTTCTCAGCCTGCACCAGGCGATCAGGTGCCAGTTCAGGCTGTAATAAAAAATGCCAATAGGCTCCACGTCACGCGCGGTGAGCTGTTCTTCCGAATTGCTGTATTCAATTCTCAACACGTCCTTATGGACAAGGGCCCGCTGTATGGTCGTAAGAAAATGGTCCGGAAAGTCTGTGCGCTGGTGATGTTCGTACCGCGAGCGAAGAAATACCTCCATGTGATTTTCCAACGACTCAACGTGGTCCTTGCCAGCTTCATTCAGGACGGCACGTATTTTCAGCATCGCGGAAGTGAATGCCGTGCGAATGGACTTGTCGCCCATTTTGTCCACCAGTTTGTTGGCCAGGATCATCGCACTTGCCTCGTCTTGTGTAAACATCACCGGCGGTAAGTGATAGCCGTCAACGATGAAATACCCTTTACCTGCCTCTGAGCCGATGGGTACACCTGCCTCCATGAGTGCTTTCACGTCGCGGTACACCGTTCGAAGGCTGATTTCGAACCGCGACGCCATTTCCTCTGCCGTCACAACCTTTTTGGTCTGCAGGTGGACGAGCATGGCTGTGAGGCGATCGATGCGGTTCATGGAGATGAATCAGTTGGTGTGGCAGTGGGTGGATCACCCCGGTGAACTAGGAGGGCTTGTCACCGCGTTTCTTGAAGGCTGCCTTGAAGGCCTGCTCGAGTTCTTCACCGGCGCGCTTGAGGTTTTGTTCTACGTCTTTCCAGCGCTCCTTATTTTCAGCCTCTTTCTTGAATTTCTCGGCGGCATCCTTCAGCTCGGCGAGTTTCTTTTCAAAATCGGCTTGCAGCCGCTCTCCGGAGTCGTTCAACTCAACGACAAATTGGTCTACTTTCTTTCCAAATTCCTTGAATAGCTTTTCGGCTTTGCCTTGTCCTTCTTCGGTTTCCATATGCAGGAGGGTAAAATTCCACCTCAAGTTACGAAAACCATTCTACTGTAGGTGGGCCTTCAGTTTTTCATAGATGGAGAGACATACCCAGGCATCTGTTGCTGCGTAGCGTAGCTGTTTTTCATTGAGTTCCGCCGCTTCCCAATTACTGGTTTGCGCACTTTTGCTGATGCGGAAGCCCAGTACAATGGCCGTAAGTTTCTTGACGCTCTCCACTTCAATACCTGCCTTCTTGCTGAGCTCCGTCAACTCTACGAATCCTCCAGGTGCAAAATGTTTGAGGTGCTGCAGGGCCTTCACATCGTCCCGCAACGCTGCACCTACTTTGAGAATGTTGGGATTCTGAAGGAAATCGAGGATCTCATCGGTCATCCCGGTTTGCTTGAGCCGGATGAGGTACACATGGTCGCGAAGACCGATTTGCATCAGCGCTACCTTATGTCGCTGCCCCTTGACGAAAACTGGTTTTGTTTCAGTGTCGAATCCAACGACGTGTTGATGACGTAGTTTCCTGAAGATGGCCGGCAACTCCTCCGGGTCCGTAATGAGCGAAATCTCCCGCTCAAATTGACCGAGGGGCAGTTCATTGATCTCTTCGTTGGAGATGGTTGCTCTCCATGCGGGCCCTGTATCAGGATGGTTCGGATTGGCTTTCATCCGTCCGGCGGATTTTATAATTCAACATGGCCACAACAACTGTCGTGAGTGGACTGAGGAGGCAAAAGAAACAATAGGGAAAATAGGACATGGTCGCTACGCCCAGCACTTTGGCTTGCGTCGCGCCGCAGGTGTTCCAGGGTATCAATACCGAGGTTACGGTGCCGGCGTCTTCCAGTGTACGGCTTAGCAATTCAGGCTTGAGCCCGCGTCGCTTGTAAATATCAGAGAACATCCTTCCCGGTACCGCGATGGCCATGTATTGATCACCCGCAGTGAGGTTAAAGAACACGCAGGTAACTGCCGTCGAGGCAACCAGAGAGCCGGTAGAGTGGGCAAGCTTGATGATTTCCTGAACAATGCGCTTGAGCAACCCGCATGATTCCATCACGCCCCCAAATACCATCGCACCCAGAATTAGCCAGATGGTGTTAAGCATTCCCGCCATGCCAGATGACGATAGCAACTCACTGATCATGGCGTTATCAGTCTGGATATTGATGCTTCCGGACATGGCCTTCATCACGGCTACAAAAGCTGATTTAATGGGTGATCCGGTTACACCGGAGATACCCGCAACGATGTCCGGCTGAAAAATAATGGCGGCAATACCGCCCAGCAAACTACCCACAAGCAACGCCGGGAGTGCAGGCACTTTGCGGAGGATCATCAAAATTACCAGCACCGGCACTACAAACAGCACCGGATTAAGATTGAATGCCTTGTCAATAGAATCCAGCACCGACTGGGTGTCAGTGCCTACCGCTGCGGTGTCCAGCGTAAAGCCCCACACCAGGAATATGATCAGGCTAATTGTAAGTGTGGGAATAGTGGTGATCATCATGTACTTAACATGGGTGAACAAGTCCGTTCCCGCCATGGCCGGCGCCAGATTGGTGGTGTCCGACAAGGGTGACATCTTATCTCCAAAATAGGCTCCGGAGATGATCGCCCCGGCAATGACGCCTTCGTGTATGTTCAAGGCTTTGCCAATCCCCAGCAGCGCAATGCCCACAGTAGCAATGGTGGACCAAGAACTGCCGGTGGCAAGTGAAACCACGCAGCATACCAGACAGGCAGCTACCAGAAAGATGGTGGGATTCAGAATCTTCAGGCCATAATAGATCATTGACGGCACGATGCCACTCATTAACCAGGTGCCGCTGAGGGCACCGATCACGAGCAGGATGAGCATTGCACCCATGGCGGAGCTGATGCTGCGGATCATGCTTTGTTCTATTTCATCCCACTGATAGCCAAGGCTGAATGCCACGACAGCAGCCACGCCCGCGGCGAGAAACAATGCAATCTGGTTGGGGCCATCCGTGGCTCCTGAGCCAAAGACCACAACATTCACAGCCAGCAAGGCGATCAGTGTAGCGATAGGAGTTAATGCGTGGATGAGAGTCGGGGCCTTTCTTTCGTCGCTCATGAAAAAAACAGATGGGTCAATTTAGGGATAAATCAGACATGGGAAATGTCGTGGTGATAGACCACGCCACGGGCCCGAAGGTACTGGTCTACAAATGAAAGAGCACCCGCACTTGCACCGAGATATTCGGGCGGGCAGATTCCCTTTCGGGTAAATTTCCCGTCCAGCACCAGATGGGCGGCTGCCGTGCAGGTGTACCCGGTGGTCCGGGCCATACTCAGGGTCCCGGTGGATTTGTCGGTTCTGTCCAGCAGATTGTATACGTGCCGGGTTTCCTTCCCGTTTTCAATGCCTGCAACAGTGATTCGCATCACTGTGAACTCCTCTTCGCCGGGCTTGAGTTTCCAGGTCGGGAACAGCAACCTGGCAGTTACGTCCACCGGTCGGATAGGTTGGCCATTCACCATCACAGGTTCGTAATTGAAGAAGCCAGCATGTCTCAATACCCTCAGGTATTCTATCGTGCCCGGATATCGCAGTGTTTTTTCAATCATGTTTGGAATGTGCGGCATGGTCTTGATCAGCGACCGCAGTCCGTCGGAGTTCCACGACTCCAGCGTGCCGACACCCTGAAAGTTGATCAGTTCAGCGTCTGACAAGGCCTCCCGGACAACCACGGCACCGTTCTGAACATACCTCGCCGGCCGGATATACTCTTCGATTACATCGATCGGTGAAAACACCGCCTTGTATTCAAATGGCCATTCCCGGGCGACCGGTAGCCCACCCACCAGGCATTCAAAAGATTGCACTTTCATTTGCTCGTTGTGGTAGCCCAGCACAATGTTGGACATGCCAGGTGCCACACCGCAATCAGTCACCACCGTAACGCCTTTTTCCCGGGCCAGCGGGTCGAGCGCGAAGGGATCTTCGGGGAAGAATGAAATGTCCACGAGGTTCTTGCCCGCTTCAATGACTGTCTGGACCATTTGGTATCCCAAAAAACCGGGAACAGCTCCGACGACCAGATCGAACGGCGCTACCATAGCTGCCATGGCGGACCTGTCTGAAAAGTCCAGCGACCTTGCCTGTATGCCCCGCTGTGCCAGATCATTCAGAACCGTCTCGTCGCGGTCGGCCACAGTGACTTCATAATCAGTCGCCAGATCCAGGGCCATCACTTTGCCCACCAGTCCACCACCCAGTACTATAACCTTCTTTTTCATAAGCGGGGGTAAGGTAGGAGTTACCCCTGATTTGGCAAACAGGAAAGGGAAATCGACGGCGACGGTCTGTTGATGGGGCGGCCGGCGGCGGGCCGGATTATCTATTTGTGAATGATCTTGCTCAGGAAAAAAGTCTTTCGCAGGTCTTCGGACCAGATATTGGGGTTGCGCCGCACACCGTAGGCCATCATGTACGGCCCATACCACCTTTCGAAGCGGCTCATTTCTGTATTGTTATCTCTCCGGGTTCTCACTTTCGTGATCGTTTTCTCAAGCCTGTCGAAGGTCTTTCCTTCGATGACCTGATCACCGCTGATGATTTTTGATCGCAGGGTGTTGTCATAGAGATAAGACATGACAACCCGATCAGGTTCTGGCCTGATTTTGACAAACTGCATCAGCTCGGGTGTGCGGCTGTCGTTGATTTCAAAACTGTTGTCACAGAGGCGTTTGCCTTGATTTTCAAAG
>JAIBBB010000206.1 GCA_019694905.1 Cyclobacteriaceae bacterium | reverse complement strand
ATCAAGACTGTGCCTCCGCCGGGCAGGTCGCCAGATGCTATGTGCAATGACTTGTTTTCCGATGTTTCCAGGCTGACCAGATTGGGTCTGACACAACGCTGAAATTGAGGATGGTCTGCGCGAAGGGCTGTATCCAACCAACACGTGCTGTTGTTATCAGTTACCACCGATACAGCGTGATGGGCAGGAATGGCATACACAGTGAGGTTGAACCTTCCGGAGGAATGAGAGAGACTGATCACCTGCAGCGATGCGAATGCAAGGGCACATCCACTTGCAATCCACAGCGGGAAGAAAGTCCGCTGGAGGAGAGAGATGGCCAAAGCAATCAGCGTACCCGCCAGCAAAGAGCATTCGGCAAGGGTGAGCGTTACACCCTGAATTGTGGCAACTGGCATTTGTTGTATCAGGGCCGCGACCACGTTCATCAGACTGATGCAATGGATGAGCAGCCAGGCAATCGCAAGGTCCAGGCAGGGGATGCTGTTCAATGCAAGGAGGACAAGGCCCAGAATGAGGACTGCAAACGAGAGAGGAACAATCAGAAGATTGGCGAGCAGGAACCACACAGGAAATTGATGGAAATAGTAGAGGCAGGGCACGAACGTGGTCAACTGGGCTGACAGGGAGAGCGCTGTGTTCTGCCACAGGTGCCTGGCGATGGCGCCGGTTGGATTGAACCAGCGCAGGATGGGATTGTAGAACACAATGATGCCTGCAACGGCGAGGTAGGAGAGTTGAAATCCAACCATGAATAGATTTCCGGGGTTGGCCAGCAGCAGGACCATCGCGGATGAGGCAAGGACATTGGCGGGTGGAACCCTTCGGCCGAATGGTTTGGCCACAGCAAGGAACGTGAACATCGCTACGGCGCGCAGTACCGACGGTGACAATCCTGTGAGCATCGCGTAGGTCCACAGACAACTCGTGGTCAATGCAGCAATGATCCATCGTCCGTGCGCAAAGTGTTTGAGGGGAAAGCACAGCCACCGGAGAATGAGGTAGATGATTCCTATGTGCAGACCTGATACGGCCAGCACGTGAATGGTGCCTGTGTCTGCATAGGTGTTCGTGAGGTCGCGGGTCATTTCTTCGGTTACGCCCAACACCAGTGCTTCGGCGATGGCGCGCACTGGGGGATCCGGAATGTACCTTTTGAATACACTGATGCAGTGGTTGCGCCATTGCTGCAGCAGGCCCCAGTGGTACCAGGCGGTCTGCTCGCTGAGGTGCACCGCGCCGAAGTTAACGCGCAGGGTGTGGTGAATTCCTGCATTGGCCAGAAAGGCTCGGTAGTCGAATTCGCCCGGATTGAGTGGACCCCGCACCGGGATCGGTTTTCCGCGGATGAGCAGTTTGTCACCGCGACCAATTGTCTCTGTTGGTGAGTCGAGGGCAACAGTAACCTGGACGAGGCCCGTTGCGGCAATCCATTGGTTCGCACTTCGGACTGCCTCAACCCGAACCGGAAAGTTGAGCCCCCTGGATTTACTGACCGGAAAATCTGCCACTACTCCGTGCAGGGCCTCAATGGGTGTTTGCAGGTTTCCGAAGTATCTGGTTGCTATTCTTTCATCGGCCCGTTGCTGGCGCAGATATCCGAGCAATGCCAGTGCAGTCATTGACACAATGCCGAAGGGCACGTCGACTACTGTACCTCTGTTTCTGAGAAGAAGGAGCGCTGCCAGTGAGAGGAAGCAAAAGAACAGGGCGTAAGTCGTCTCAGTGGCAGTCAGGCAATCGGGTGCGAGACGACCCAGTACGACGCCACCTGCAAAGCAACAGGCGATTCGTACCATGGCGTAGGGTAGCCAACGGAACATGCAGAAAATTACCAGCCTGCGGGCCAGCAAAGAACCTGCTACCAGATTTCCTGTAAAGAATGGGTAGAGCTACGCTGCTCAGTCTCCGAAAGAAATACCGAGACCGCGGGCGGCACTTACCAGGAATGAATTCTTGTTGACGAAGTTGTAGTCGCGGGTTGCTTCAGCAAAGGACACGTCTGTGATGGAGTTATTTCGCAGCGCCACCATTCTTCCGAATTTTCCTTTCAGCGCCAGTTCAAATGCTTTCACGCCGAACAGTGAGGCGATCACGCGGTCATACGCAAGCGGTACGCCGCCGCGCTGGATGTGGCCCAACACGGCTTCCCGAATTTCATGATTGCATCCGGCAGCTTTGAGCTGATGAGAGAGTTGGTACGCGATGCCTCCCAGGCGCACGTGCTCGCTGCCCTTTTCTGCGGCCTGTGAGAATGCCGCACCTTTTTTGGGTTTGGCGCCTTCGGCGACTACAATGTTGACAAATCCGCGGCCTTTGCGATAGCGTTCTTCTATTCGTTTGAGGATTTTGGAAATGTCATAAGGGATTTCAGGAATCAGGCAGACTTCTGCTCCGCCGGCAATGGCAGTATGCAGCGCAATCCATCCGGCGTCGCGGCCCATCACTTCCATGATCATGACGCGGTGGTGGCTTTCGGCGGTGGTCACCAGTTTGTCGAAGCACTCTGTGGCAATCTGAACGGCCGTTTGAAAACCAAAAGTGACATCGGTTGCAGAAAGGTCATTGTCGATGGTTTTGGGCACACCGATCATCGGCATTCCTTTTTTGTGCAGCACCGTTGATATCCGCTGCGATCCGTCGCCGCCGATGTTGATGATGGCGTCAAACTTGAGCGCCTTGAGTTTGGCTATCAGCTCGTCCGAGCGGTCGATGTACTTGGTTGATCCGTCGGGCTGTACAACGGGAAATTTGATGGGGTTTGCCTTGTTGGTGGTCTTGAGGATGGTTCCACCCTTGACGTGGATGCCGGAGGTAATGTGCCTGGTGAGTTTGATAATTTCCTGCGGCTTGCTGTAAACACCGTTAAAGCCTTCGATGCTGCCATACACCTCCCAGTCCTTTTCCTGGCGTGCACGCTTGGCGATTCCGCGGATGACCGCATTGAGGCCGGGGCAATCGCCGCCGCCAGTGAGAACGAGGAGTTTTTTCTTTTTCGTTGCCATGTGTTAAGTAGGTATGAGGGTGTGGTGATGCTCAGTTGCTGGCCGCGCGATGCAGCCGGTCATTAATAGCCCTGCCCAGGCCGGTTTGGGGAACCTCTTCTGCCAGAATCAGGTCCACGGGCATTTGGTCAAGTTTGCGGAGCGCATCAAAAAGCCGCTGGGCCGCTTCCTCCAGATTGCCTGTGGGCGAGAGCATGATTTGATGGTCCATTGCTACAGCAGCGTAATGATTCCGGAAGGTAAGCAAAGCTACGGATTCTTCGGCGTGTGCGGCGATCAGCACGTCAAGGTCGCCGAGCAGCAGTTTCTTCCGCGGCGCGTAGTGACTCTGCAACTGACCGGGCGCCGAAGGGTTTGATGAGTGATTGATTTGCAGGCGCGCATGCCCTGCGATCTGCTCAATCTTCTCCAGTGAGATGCCCCCCAGCCGATGGATGACCGGGTGTCCCCCATTGTCAAAGCCTACGATGGTTGATTCAATACCCACCTTGCAGGGGCCACCATCCAGAATGTAGGGAATGGATTTTCCCAATTGGTCTTCCACATGTTGGGCAGTAGTGGGCGAGACATATCCGAATGGGTTGGCGCTCGGTGCCGCCAGCGGAAAGTCCAGCTCCGCCAGCAGTTGCTGCGCGAGTGGGTGGTCAGGACAACGGATGGCCACAGCGTCGAGACCAGAGGTTACCAGCGAAGGAATTACAGGTGTTTTCTCCAGCAGGAGGGTAAGGGGACCTGGCCACAAGGCATCGGCAAGTTGCCGGGCCTGGGCAGGTAGTCGTGCCACCAGGTTGTCCAGCGGACGATGAGGGGCTACGTGAACGATCAGCGGATCGAAATGAGGTCGGTTCTTGGTATCGAAAATCCGGGTGACCGCATCGGCCCGGAGTGCATTGCCGGCCAGACCATAAACGGTCTCGGTGGGAATTCCCACCAGCAATCCCTCTTCGAGCAGTTTCTTTGCCTTTGCGATGTCTTTTCCTATTTCAGCCAATTTGCCGGATGAAACTCTTCCGGAGGTCAAAGTTCGGGAATAATATTTTAGTAATTTTGAATTTGCGCATGAAACGAAAATCTGTGTTACGCCAGTTGATGTCGGCCCGCAAATTCGCCTTGTTGTTGGTCCTGGCTCTAATGATTGTTTCGTGCGCTTCCACCCGCAAGGGTCCACACAAGAAGTTAAAGCCGGGTAAGCCCATCCCTTGCCCGTTGAAAGACTGTTAGTCATTCATGCGCAAGATCATCATCGCCATCGACGGCTATTCCGGCTGCGGCAAGAGCACCACCGCCAAAGAAGTGGCGCGGGCGCTGGGCTATCGCTACATTGATTCAGGAGCAATGTACCGATGCGTGACTCACTATTTTCTGGAGCACCATGTGTCCCTGACGAACCCCAAAGAGATTGACCGGGCCCTGCGAGACATACACATAAGTTTTCGGTTGAATGCACACGGCCAGTCAGAGACCTACCTGAATGGTCAATGTCTGGAGGACGAAATCAGGGAGATGCGGATTTCAGAGAGCGTGAGTCAGGTAAGTGCTTTGCCATCAGTGCGGCATGCGATGGTGGAACAACAGCGGCACATGGGCAAGCACCGCGGCATTGCCATGGATGGCCGTGACATCGGATCTGTTGTATTTCCGGACGCGGAACTCAAAGTTTTTCTCACAGCCGATATCATGGTGCGGGCGTTTCGCCGTCAGCAGGAGTTGTTATTGCGCGATGAACTCGTGCCACTGGATGCAATTGCTGACAACCTGCGGAAGCGCGATCTCATGGACAGCACGCGCAAAGAGAGCCCGCTCATCAAACCTGTCGGAGCCATTGAACTCGACACCACTCATATAACCATCGATGAGGAAGTGGACGAAGTGATCCGGCTTGCAGTGCAACACATGTTTGTCAAGGTGAAGCCTGGCGCCAAACGCTGAGGCCGGCCACCCGATCTGCGTTTGGTTCGTTTCTCAAAACCGTTATATTTCAGATTCAATCAAACAACACATGTATCTGAATACCGACGCAGAGCAGAAAAACACTTATGATGCAATCGTGGTGGGTACCGGGATTAGTGGCGGATGGGCAGCTAAAGAACTCACCGAAAAGGGGTTGAAGACCCTCGTGCTTGAGCGCGGTCCCATGGTCAAACATCCGGATTACCCTACAGCCACCAAAGACCCGTGGCAATTGCCGAACGGCGACATGCCCACGGTGGAGGACCTGCAGAAGCAGGGAGTGCAGGCGCGCACCGGCTATACCATTCGCCAGTCTACCAAGCACTGGTTTGTCAACGATCTTGAGCACCCCTACACGGAGATCAACCGGTTCGACTGGATGCGCGGCTACCATGTGGGTGGACGCTCCATCATGTGGGGCCGTCAGAGTTACCGGCTCGCAGACCTCGACTTTGAGGCCAACGCGAAGGACGGTCATGGCGTTGACTGGCCGGTGCGATACAAGGACATCGCGCCGTGGTATGACTATGTAGAGAAATGGATCGGTGTGAGCGGACAGAAGGAAGGCCTTGAGCATTTTCCGGATGGCCAGTTTCTGCCTCCGATGGAGTTGAACTGTGTGGAACTGGAATTGAAAAAGGCAGTCAAAGATAAAATGGGCAGACTGGTGTCGATTGGCAGGGTGGCTCACGCCACAGCGCCGCTGCCGCACAGCCCGCAACGCGGCACGTGCCAGTTCAGGAACCTTTGTTCGCGCGGCTGTCCGTATGGCGGCTACTTCAGCAGTGTGTCCTCAACCTTGCCGGCAGCAGAGGCCACCGGTAACATGACTCTCCGGCCTAATTCAGTTGTGTATGAGCTCATCTATGATCAGCAAAAAGGCAAGGCTACAGGCGTGAAGGTGCTTGATGCCGCCACCGGTGAGCAAATGGAATTTTATGCGAAAGTGATCTTTCTGTGTGCGTCCACTTTCGGATCGACCTTCATCATGCTGAATTCAGTGTCCAATCGTTTCCAAAATGGATTTGGCAATGACAGCGGTGAGTTGGGTCACAACATCATGGATCACCACCTGAGTGTGGGGGCAGGTGGGGCCTTTGAAGGCTTTGAAGACAAGTACTATTCGGGGCGTCGTGCCAACGGTTTCTATATCCCGAGATTCCGCAACATCGGCAATGACAAGCGCGACTACGTCCGCGGATTTGGTTATCAGGGCAGCGGCTCGCGCGGAGGCTGGAGCCGAATGGTGGCGGAGCTTTCCATCGGCGAGGAACTCAAAACAGCCGTGACCACACCGGGTCAATGGACCATGGGGATGACCGGCTTTGGAGAAATCCTTCCGGACCATCGCAACTATGTGAAGCTCAACAAGGACAAGCAGGATAAACACGGCCTTCCCACGTTGGCGTTTGATGCGATTCTGCGTGACAACGAGAAGAAGATGCGCGTGGATATGGCCAATGACGCCGCTGAAATGCTCGAGGCGGCGGGCGCCAAAAATGTGCAGAAGTACGACCGGGAGATTGGTGTAGGTCTGGGCATCCATGAGATGGGCACAGCCCGCATGGGACGAGATCCGAAGACGTCGGTGCTCAACCAGTGGAATCAGGTTCACGCCTGCAAGAATGTTTTCGTAACCGATGGATCTTTCATGACTTCATCAGGTTGTGTGAATCCGTCCCTCACCTATATGGCGTTCACTGCAAGGGCTGTGCATCACGCCGTCGAAGAATTAAAGAAAAACAGTATTTAACCGTAACCACTTCAGTCATGAACAGAAGAGAAGCCATTCAGCGCACCGCCATGGTGCTGGGTTATGCCGTTTCGGCACCCGCGATCATGGGCGTTCTGCACGGTTGCAAAGCATCGCCTGAGCTCACCTACAAGCCGGAGTTTTTCCGGGAGGAGCAGGCTGGTGTGATCAGTGAAATCGCAGAAATCATTATCCCCAGGACGGATACACCGGGAGCAAAGGATGCCGGTGTTCCGGGATTCATTGACCTTATGCTGCGCGACTGCTACAAAAAGGAAGATCAGGAAAAATTCATGAAAGGACTCGCCGATTTTCAGGAGGCTTGTATCAAGGCTTCCGGCGACCCTTTTCTTGATTTGACTGCGGCGAAGCAGAAGGAATATGTGAAGAAGGTACACGATGAGGCAGTCGCAGCCATAAAGTCTGCGAACCCACCGGCCGACAGACCCTTCATCCTTCGCATGAAAGAGTTGACCATGCTGGGATTCTTCACCTCTGAGCCGGGTGCCACGCAGGTGTTGCAGTATTCGGCGGTGCCGGGTGCATACAGAGGCTGCGTGCCACTCAGCGAAATAGGCAAAACCTGGGCAACCTGAGTTTTCT
>JAIBBB010000024.1 GCA_019694905.1 Cyclobacteriaceae bacterium | reverse complement strand
ACAGCAGAAAGGCACCCACCAGTACGGCAATCTTGTTCTTCCACAGTGCATTGAAAGAGAAGAATCCACGGCGGTAGTCGGCATCATCTACCACGTCGTCATGCACCAGAGAAGCAGTGTGCAGGAGTTCAATGAGGCTGGCGCCCCGATAGGTTGATTCGGAGATGGTGCCCGTCAGTCCTGCACTCAGAAAGACAAACATGGGCCGCATTTGCTTGCCTTTGCGCTTGACGATGTAGTTCATGATCTTGTCAAGCAGCATGACGCGGGTCTGCATCGACGCCCTGAATTTCTGCTCAAAGGCGTCCATGTGCTCGGCAATCGGAGCTTTGATATCGTCGATACGTTTGGACACTGCTGCAATAATACAAAACGTTCCCGCTTGAAGATACATCCTGCCTGCCATTCTCAAGATTTATTGGCCGGCCATTGTTGTAAAACCACCATACCCGATATCTTAGCAGTTCCAATATTGGCTACATTGAAATATGGATCAGGGGAGCACATTCTGGAGTCAGGTCGGGTTCTCGCTGAGTGTCCTTGCGGTAGCACTGATAATTACCCGCATCACCCGATTTCTCATTGGCCGGTTCTTTCGTCGCGCTGCGGTCAAGCTGAAGGTGGATCCTACCCGGTACAATTTTTTCAAGAACGCAATGGATTTCATCATCTACCTCATCGCAGTGGTGGTGATTTTCAGGTCCATCCCGGCCTTCAGGGAGTATGGAAACACGCTCCTCACCGGTGCCGGCATTCTTGCGGCAGCGATCGGTTTTGCCTCACAATCCGCCTTCTCCAATATCATCAGCGGTGTCTTCCTCGTCAGCTTCAGGCCTTTCAGTGTGGGTGACCGGGTTCGCATAGGACAACTGTATACCGGTGACGTGGAAGACATCACCCTGCGGCACACCATCATCAAAGATTTTGAAAACCGTCGGATCGTCATTCCCAATACGGTGATCAGCAATGAGATCATTATCAATTCGACGATCACAGACGAACGTGTCTGTGTCTTCCTGGAAATTCCTGTCACATTCGAGTCCGATCTGAAAAGGGCCATGAAGATCATGGAAGAAGAGGCGCTCAAACACCGCTATTGCATCGAGAACCGATCGGAAGAGGACAAACGACGCGGCGACGGTGTTGTGGTCGTTAGAACGTTGTCTGTGCTCGAGAACGGCATCATGCTCCGTGCCTGGGTATGGGCCCGCAATCCCACAGATGCATTTGACATGAAATGCGATCTCATCGAGGCAGTGAAACTCCGCTTTGATGAGGCCGGCATTCGTATCCCCTACCCTCACCGCGTACTCCTCACTGCACCCGCGCCAACCAGCACACACCCCCTACCCCATGAGCAAGCGAAGGACTGATTCAGAGAGCCCACCGGCTCCGCTGTTTCCCAGTGACGAAAAGGTCATTCTTGAGTTGATACGCTACGACGAAAAGACGTATGACATGCACGCCGACGTGCCTGTTGGCGATCTGATTCACGAACTGGACCCGGACAAGACAAACTGGGTCAATGTGGATGGACTCCACAATCCCTCGATCATTACCGCCCTGGGCGAACACTTCAAGCTGCACACGCTGCTCGTAGAAGACATCACCAGTGACAATCAACCCAAAGCTGAGGAGTACGAAGACTACCTGTTCTTTACTCTCAAGATGCTCTACCGCATTGAGCAGAGCACAATCGATTATGAGCAGATTAGTTTTGTACTGGGCAAGAACTTCCTGCTTTCCTTCCAGGAGAAGGCCGGTGACCAGTTCGGTCAGTTGAGAGACCGGATTCGCACCGACCAGGGCCGGGTGCGCAAGCGCAAAGCCGACTACCTCTTGTACAGGCTGGTAGATATTATCGTAGACAACTACTACACCGTACTCGACGCAATCGGTTACCAGATTGAATCCATCGAAGAAGATATCTACAACCACCCTTCCGAAAGGGAGTTCCAGAAGATTCAGAAGATCAAGAAGGAACTGATCTACCTCCGGAAGGCGCTGTATCCCCTGCGCGACGCGCTGAGCAAACTCGTCAAAGATGAGTCAGGCTTTATCGACAGCGGCAACCAGCGGTATTTCTCCGATGTGTACGACCACGTCGTCCATCTGATCGACTCACTGGATACGTACAAGGATCTCACTTCGGGTCTGATGGACATTCACATCAACACACTTAACACCCGGATGAACGAAGTCATGAAGGTGCTCACCGTGATTTCAACCATCTTCATGCCGCTGACCTTCATTGTGGGTATCTACGGGATGAATTTTGAGTTTATGCCGGAATTGCACTGGCTCTTCGGTTACCCGTTTGTGATGGCCATCATGGCGGTAATTGTGATCGTGATGATTCGCTATTTCAAATACAAAAAATGGTTTTAACTTTAGTCGCCCTGAACCCCCTCTCAGCCTAAACCCAACGCACCTCTATGCTTTACCCCATTCTTTTGTTATTGGTCGGATTCGTCATTCTGATCAAAGGCGCTGACTTTCTCGTCAACGGTGCCAGCTCCGCCGCCAAGCGCTACGGTATTTCCAACCTTGCCATCGGCCTCACCGTAGTGGCTTTTGGGACCTCGATGCCTGAACTGATTGTCAGTCTGTTGTCTGCAATTGATGGAAAAAATGATGCCTCCTTCGGCAACGTCATCGGAAGCAACAATTTCAACCTCATGTTCATTCTGGGTATAGCAGGTTTGATCTTTCCGCTGGTGGTCCAACGCAACACGGTTAAGTACGAGGTGCCTCTATCACTACTGGCCGCTGGCGTGCTCTATCTGCTGGTGAATGACACCAGCCTGTGGGGTGGCGCCGTCAATGTACTCTCGCGCGTCGATGCACTCATCCTGCTTGTCTTCTTCGGTCTTTTCATGATGTACGTTTACCGCACGATGACGTCATCAACCGACCTGGATTCCGGTGATGAAATCAAAATTTACAGCATGGGCAAATCCCTGCTCTTCGTCGTTCTCGGTCTGGTGATGCTGGTTGGTGGCGGACAGCTGGTCGTTGACAACGCCATCGCCATTGCACACGCTGCACACCTCAGCGACAAGCTGATCGGACTCACGATCCTCGCCGCGGGTACCTCCCTGCCGGAACTGGCTACCTCAGCCGTAGCGGCGTACAAGAAGAATACCGATATCGCCATCGGTAATGTGATCGGCTCCAACATCTTCAATATCTTTTTCATCCTGGGTATCACCGGACTTATCCATCCGATTGACTACAACACGGCGATGAACTTCGACATCATCGTATTGCTGATCTCCACAGTGGTGTTAATGATCTTTATGTTCACTCTCAACACAAGGAAACTGGATCGCTGGGAGGCATTCCTGCTCCTGATGGCCTACGTTACGTATACGATCTACCTCGTCGGGCTGGAAGAAGGACTGGCATGATCATTCCCTGTCGTCGTCATTTGGCGGTGCGGGTATTTTCTCTATCTTAAAAGTGATTAAAGGTCAAACCTGCATGAGCCAAAAGAAACTGTATACCACTGATTACGAGCTTCATGCATCTGTGAGAATGTTGTTCCCATACATCAGCAGCGCCACTGGCCTGTCTGAATGGTTTGCCGACGACGTGACCATCAGCCCCGAAAAGGTTTTTACTTTTCACTGGGATCACGAGAAACAGCAGGCCATCCTCGTTTCTCACCGCACGAATCACTTCGCCCGCTTTGAATTCCTGCCTGAGACGGAAGACGACAAGAAGGATCCTTCCTATTTTGAAATCCGGCTCGAAGCAGATGAGCTCACACAGACGACGTTCCTGAAAATCTTCGACTACTCAGACCTCAATGATGATACGGAGTCGAAGGAACTCTGGGATGGGTTGATCACACGCCTCAAAGGTGTGGTCGGGGGTTGAGGACTCAGGCCTTCTCAGTCTCGATCAGTCGCACCAACTCCTCATACCAGGCCTTGCCGTACTTGCGGATCAAGGGCTCTTTCAGGAACTGATAGAGAGGTACCTGCAGCGACTTTCCGTAGGTGCATGCGGCCGAGCAGATATTCCATTTGTGGTAGTTTACGGCCTCCAGTCCTTTCTTGCGGGTAATGCGGATCGGATACAGGTGGCAGGAGATCGGCTTGCGGAAAGAAAGTTTGCCATCGAGATAGGCCTGCTCAATGCCACATTTAAGTACGCCCTGCTTGTCATAGTGCGCGTAGGCACATTCCTTTCCACCAATGGTGGGTGTGGAATAGTCGCCGTCTTCATCCAGAATATACGGACCCTGAGCGTCAATCGCCTTCTTGCCTTCTGGTGTGAGGTACGGCCGGACCACCTTCTGCAGGTCTTTCATTTCCTGCAATTCATTCTCTTCGAGAGGCGCGCCCAGGTCGCCTTCCACACAACAGGCACCCTTGCATTTCTCAAGGTGACAGACAAACTCGACATCCCGGATGTCGTCAGAAACCAACACGTCACCTACCTGAATCATGTGCCAAACATTTTCGTGCAAATATAAACTTACCGTGCAAAGACATCAGTCTTCTGCCGGACGTTCACCAAAAAAATCATCCGTCCATGGCTGTCGATGGTCCAGCCTGAGCTGGCCCTTTTCGACGACCAGCGGAGACTCAAAATTGTCGTCGTAGAGTGTGCCGGTTCCAAGACCCTGTGGCATCTTCACATCATACTGAGAGACGAACTGGGCGATGGCATTCAATCCAACATTGGATTCAAGGGCCGACGTTATCCACCAGCCAATCCCCAGCCGGTCAGCGAGCGCGATCCATCGCCGGCTTGCCTCCAGCCCACCGTGCAAAGTGGGTTTCAGTATCAGATACTGCGGCCTGATGTCAGCCAGCCATTCACCGGCCCCGGCAGGGTCCTTACCGATGAGTTCTTCATCGAGTGCAATGGGAATCGGTGATTTCTCGCAAAGTTCCTTCAACAGCGCAGGTTGCCCGGCAGCAATAGGTTGTTCAATAGAGTGGATATTCCAGCGGGCGAGTGTTTGCAACTTGTGCAGCGCGTCGTCAGGTTTGAATCCGCCGTTGGCATCAAGCCGGATGGTAATGTCATCGCGGTAGTATTTGCGACGGATGTACTGGAGGATGTCGCACTCTTTTTCAAAATCCATGCCGCCCACCTTCATCTTGATGCAGCGGAAACCCTGCTCAAATTTGATCGCCACCTGTTGCAGCATGTAATCCATGCCACCCATCCAGATGAGTCCGTTGATGGGAACAGGGGCACCGGTCAGAAACGGCGTCTGATAGAGTTGGCGCCTGCCACCTCCTGACACATCGAGCGCTGCCGTTTCAAGCGCGAATACCGACGAGGAGGACAATTGCAGGCCCCAGGTACTGCGCAACCGGGCGGCATCCGGATCATCCTTAGGATTCCAGTGCCCGAGCATGGCGGGTGTGATGGCGGACAATTCAGCCCACACCTGGTCGAGCGACTCTGGACTGAGGCCCGCGAGAGGACCCGCCTCACCAAGACCCATGAGTCCCGGGTCACTGGTGCTCTGCAACTTCAGGAATACGGAATCCTTCTGACGGATGGGTCCTCGCGAGGTTCGCGCATCGAAGTTGAAATGAAATGTCTTTCGGTAACAGGAGGTTTGCCAGGGCATGGTGCGAATATCGACGGGATGCAACCAATATGCAACGGACGTTCTAACTTTGAGCCGTGAACGACTCACTGGTCACGTCCTACATCTACGAATTGCCTGAGGAGCGGATTGCGCTTGAACCTGCCCAGCCACGCGACCATTCAAAGTTGCTTGCCTATCGGTCGGGGCAGGTCAGTCATCACCGATTCACGGAACTGCCCGGGTTGATACCCACGGATGCCACCCTGTTTTTCAACGACACCCGGGTTGTGCCGGCGCGTATCCATTTCCGAAAGCCAACGGGGGCTGTTATTGAGATCTTCATCCTTCAGCCAGTGGCACCACACACGATTATTCCGCTCGCCATGGCAGCTGTCGGTACCTGCCAGTGGAAGTGTGCCATCGGCAACCTGAAACGCTGGAATGGCGAGCCACTCGTATTGACACTCGTCGATGGAACTCTGACTGTCACACTGATTAACCGGGAAGAGCAGGTGGTAGCTTTTAGCTGGACTCCTGAGGACCTTAGTTTTGCACAAATCCTGAAACAGGCAGGCGAGGTGCCGCTTCCGCCCTACATTCATCGGTCGCTGCGGCCGAGTGACACCGCTGACTACCAAACCGTGTACTCCCGGCATGACGGCGCAGTGGCGGCGCCTACCGCAGGGCTGCACTTCACTGATGCTGTCTTGAATGAACTTGAGACCAGGGGGATCAAGAAGGATTTTCTCACGTTGCATGTGAGCGCCGGTACATTCATGCCGATGAAATCGGAGAGAATTGAAGATCATCGCATGCACGAAGAGCAGGTTATTGTCACCAGGCACAACCTGAACATGCTCCTGCGAAGTGATCGGCCGATCCCTGTTGGAACAACCTCTATGCGTACGCTGGAGAGCATCTATTGGTACGGCGTGCAATTGTTGAACGACCCTGCTGCGCCGTTTCACGTAAGTCAGGACCTGCCCTACGGAAACCTCACGGCAGACAGAGAGAAGGCAATAGCCCGGGTCCTGCAATTCCTCGACGACCACGACCGGAATTTTATTGCTGGCACCACAGCCATTTTCATACGGCCAGGCTATCGTTTCCGCGTATGCAAAGGCCTGATAACCAACTTTCATCAACCCGGCTCCACGCTGCTGGTGCTCATCGCCGCCCTGCTTGGCGACGACTGGCGGCGGGTCTATGAATCGGCGCTTCACGAACGCTATCGCTTCCTCAGCTTCGGTGACTCCAGCCTGCTTCTACCGTAGCTTTTCCAGTCAGATTTGCACTGCGTACTCAAGTGTTGGTTGAAGCCAAAGAGGCGCTTTCATCACTGCACGTAACTCTTTCATTTACAGTTGGTGATTATTACAAAATGAAATAGTTACTGTATAGGATATTCGCTCAATATTTTCAATTTTAGCATGTTGAAAACCTTGCACCGTTTTTAACCCCCTGTTTGTCGATGTATTGGTGCGCTTGCCGAATACCTATAGGAGATCATTATGAAAGAACGTTTAACGCGATTTCTGGGTGTTGAACCCCATGAAACAGGTCCGGTGGCCATGTTGCTGGTGATCAGCTTCTTCATGGGTTTGTTCATTGCCACCTTTTCGGTAGCCTCCCAGACCCAGTTCCTGAACTCAACGGTATGGACCGAGCGGGAAGACCTTCCGATTGCCCTGGCCATTTCGGGGGTGCTCGGTATTTTCGCCACGGGATTCTTCAACCTCCTGCAAGGGCGAATATCCTTCCCCGTCCTTTCGATCCTCAGTCTCCTTGTTATTGTAGCGATAACCACCTTTGTGGAATACGGTGAAAACTTCGTCACTAACGCCGACCTGCTCCACTATTTCAGCTTTGTACAGGTTCTAACATTCACTTTCATCACCCAGCTGGTATTCTGGGGGGCCTTCAACCGGATGTTCAACCTGCGACAGATCAAGCGCGTTATCGGCAGTGTGGACGTGGGTACTGACATTGCCTCCATCCTGGCCTTCTTCACCATCCCCATCCTGTTGCGTTGGATTGACATCCGCACGCTGTACACCATCGGCCTGTTCAGTATCATCGGTTTTCTGGTGGTCTTCGCCATCATGTCACGCCGTTACCTCCGCAACAGCCAGATCGCCGCTGTGGTGGAAGAGTCTCAGAACCAGCAGTTGTCACTGGTCGGAATGGTCAAGAACCGGTACATCCTCTACTTCTCCCTGTTCATTATTACTTCCGTCGTTGCCCTTCGATTCATTGACTATTCTTTCTATAATGTCAGCATCGCCCAGTTTGAGGCAACCACAGCCACGAACCAGAATGACCTGGCCAACTTCCTCTCCTACTTTGAGATGATGGTCGTGATCTTCGGTTTTCTGTTCACCACTTTTATCACCGACCGCATTCAACAGGACTATGGACTTCGTGTATCGCTGTTGATCAACCCCCTCCTGCTTATTCTGTTTACCGTGGCGGCCTTTGGTATTGGTTCCTACTTCGGATTTGACAAGAGCAAGAGCGGCGACACGATCATCTTCTTCTTTATCATGATCGCGATGAGTAAGTTGTTTGTGAACTCGCTCCGCGATGCGCTGGATACCCCGATTCTGAAACAATACTACCTCCCCATTGACAAACGCGTGAAGATCGATGCCCAGGCGAAACTGGAAGGACTCGTCACCGCCGTTGCCAGCGCCGTGGGCGGTGGGCTGATCGTGCTCGTCAACCAGTTCCACATTTTCGACCTGTTGTCCATCACCCTCTTCACCGTTCCCGTTCTTGTCATCTGGTATTTCATCACCAACAAGATGTACGGACAGTACCGGCTCACGCTGCAGAACAGTCTTGTGCAAAACCGGAAAGCCGTTGAAAAGGACGTGGTGCGCGAATACACCATGGACAGTGTTCTTGAAAAAGAACTGCATGGCACCGCCGAAGACAAGGTCATTTACGGACTTAAGCTCATGGAAAGGCTGGAACCGGCTCTGTTTGAAACCTCCATCCTGCAGCTCACGGATTCAAAGCTCAAAAAGGTCCGCCAGTTTGCCCTCGCCAAGATCCAGGAATCCGGTCTCAATGAGGAAGTGGGCGACAACCAGTTGAAGGACCTCGCCAGGAAGGCAGCCGGAGAATCAGAAGACAGCGACCTGCTCTCCATCACCCCCGAGCGGCTCATGAAGATCAGCAAGTCCGGCAAACAGGCAGACCGGATACTGGCAGCCAAGCTCATGCGCAAACTCACCAATCCACGGACGATCTTTATTCTGTTGGAGATGATGCGCGATCCCGACCCCAAGGTTCGCTATGAAGCGTTGCTGACGGCCCGCAAGGTGAAGCGACCGGAGACCTGGCCTGTGCTCATCGACATGCTCGCCTCTCCTTCCTATGGCCACCAGGCCGCCGCTGCCCTGAAGGCGGCCGGAGAACCGGTGCTTCCGACCCTGGAAGCAGCTTTTCACAAGTCCGGTCAGTCCGACCTTGTGATGCTGAAGACAGTGCAAATCATGGGACACATCGGCGGTAAGGAAGGTCTGCAGCTGTTGTGGAAGAAGATTGACTATCCGCAAAAGCGCATTGTTAACCAGATTCTGTTCACACTCCGCTACATCAACTACCAGGCAAAGGGCCGCGAAGCCCGTGAGATTCTCCAGTTGCTCGATGTGGAAATCGGAAAGACCATCTGGAATCTGGTGGCGGTGGAAGAATTGCCCAATGAGGAATACTTCCAGTACGTAAAAGAAGCGCTGCGCGAGGAAATCCGCGACAACTATGAGCACATCACGCTGCTCATGTCCCTCATCTACGATCCGCAGTCCGTGCAGTTGGTAAAAGAGAACGTGGAGTCTGGCACACCGGACGGTATTGCCTATGCGCTGGAACTGATGGACCTCTTCGTGGATCAGGATCTCAAACCCAAAATTTTCCCGCTCTTCGACGATATCTCAGTTGCTGAAAAACTGAATCGCCTTCAGACTTTCTTCCCGCGTGAAAACTACAACGACATTCAGGTTATCAACTATATCCTCAACCGCGACTACAACTATAACAACCGATGGACCAAGACCTGTGCCATTCACGCATCGGCTTATATTCCCGGTTTCCGCATCAGTCGTGGTTTGATTTCGCAGCTGTTCAATCAGGACCGCCTCATGCAGGAAACGGCAGCCTGGGTAATCTACAACAAAGACAAGGCACAATACGAAAGCCTCATCGAGCGGCTGCCGGTACGTGACAAGAAGTTCCTCAATACGGCCATTGAGAACAACCAGTTGCTCAACGGCCTTGACGACGGGTTCTTCCTGGCGATCGAAATTGTACTCTTCATCAAGCAACTGCCTGCATTCAGAGGAGTGTCCGGCGCCATCATCGCTGACCTCGCCGACAAGATCATTCCACTGGACCTGAACGCCAACGACAAGGTGATGTTCCAGCCCAACGAGGAACTGCCGCTGCTCATCGCCGCCCACGGCCGTGTGGAACTGCGCAATGGATCCGACATTGTCCGCAAGATGGAAAAAGGCGACGTGTACGGAGACCTCTTCCAGGAGGACGACGCGCCGGCCATTACGGAACTGGTTGCTCATGAACGCTCTGTGGTGTTCCGCATCAACGCAGTGGACTTCTTCTTTGTCATGGCCACGCACCATGAATTGGCGCAGCGACTCATCCTCAACATTACTGGCACTGCCAAACTTCAACAAAACAACTAGCACCTAACGAATTACAATCGCATGGCATTTGATATCGACGTACTGATCACATTCGCGGAAAAGGACAACGACACCGGCAAGAAGAACGATCCGATGGCGTGGGTTACCCAATTCAAAAAGTTTCTGGAAATGATGCTTTTGCAGGTTTCCGGCGACCGTCCGCGCATTGTGCTGAAATCTGAATTTGACAGCCTTACAGCGAGTACGCTGGACAATGTGGGCTGCATGGTCACTGTCTTGTCCCGCGACTTTGTGCAGTCGGGCCATTGTCTGGACACGGTAGAAGCCTTTCACAAGGCTGCAGGTGATTCCAAGGCCAACCGCATCTTCAAAGTCCTCAAGTCGCCCCTCACCACGATGGAACAGCCGCCGCGCCTGCGCGACCTGCTCGGCTACGAAATGTACCAGCTGGATGTGGAAAGCGGCGTGATGAAAGAATACGCAGACTTCTTCAGCCAGGAGGCAGAAAAACAATACTGGATGAAGCTGGTGGATCTTGCCTATGACATCAACGAGTCGCTGTTCATCACGAAGGAAGGGTCAGCCAGACCTGAGGTGAAGAACCTGTTCAAGCGCAAGACCATCTACCTGGCAGAGACCGGCCATGATCTCTCCATTCAGCGCAACATCATCAAGCGCGAATTGCAGCGTCACGGCTACATCCTGCTGCCCAATCATACACTCGCACTCAATGCCACCGAGCTGGAGCGTCAGGTGCGCAAAGACCTTGAGGAGTCCAGTTTCTCCATTCACCTCATCGGCAGTTCCTACGGAGAGATCCCCGAAGGAACCGACCGGTCTGTGGTCGAAATACAGAACAGGGTGGCAGCAGAAGTGACGATGCAGAAGCGGGAACGAAAGGAAGAGTTTGCCCGGTTGATCTGGATCTCACCCAACCTTAAAAACGCCAGCGACCGTCAGAAGTCTTTCATAGACAATATCCGCCGCGATGTGGAAGCGCAGGAAGGCGCTGAGATTCTCCAGAATCCGCTCGAAGACTTCAAGAACATCATGCGCGAGGAGCTGCTTGACATCCACGACCGCCGCAAGGGCAATGAAAACCGCGGTAAAGTCATTTATGTGATGCACGACCGTATCGATGAACAGGAGGTGAAACCTTATCTGGAGGCTATTGAGAAGTCCGGCTTCGAAGTGATCAGGCCGGCTTTTGAAGGCGACCTGCTCGAAGTGAGACGAAACCATATTGACAACCTGCGCAATTTTGATGGTGCCGTCATCTTCAAAGGCAAGGTGAATGATCAGTGGGTGCGGATGAAAGTACTTGACCTGCTGAAGGCACCAGGTTTTGGAAGGCGCAAGCCCATCCAGGGCAAAGCCCTTATTTCCACCAGTTCACTCGATGCGTACAAAAATCAGAATCTGACGATCATCAGCGGCGATGAGAGCCGCTCCATTGAGTCTTTGAAATCGTTCCTACAGGACTTTAAAAACTAAAAGTCATGAGTACAACCCCTGACGAAAACAAAAACGTGTCGACGGTCTCCGAGGTACTGAATCCGTTCCCCGGACTACGGCCTTTCAAGATTGAGGAGAGTCATCTCTTCTTCGGGCGCGAAGGGCAAAGTGACGAAGTGCTGCTCAAATTGTCGAAGAGCAGATTTGTCGGCGTCATCGGCCCCAGCGGTAGTGGTAAATCCTCGTTCATCTATTGTGGGGTACTCCCCATATTGTACGGTGGATTCCTCACGGATGCCAGTCCCAACTGGGAAGTGGTGGTAACCAGGCCCGGTGCCGGCCCCATCGACAACCTGGCAGAGTCTCTGTTGAAGACCACGCAGGAATACAACTATGCCGACCCGGATGAAAAGCGGATCAAACGCACCATCGTGTCGACGCTGCTGCGAAGCAGTTCGCTCGGACTTGTCGAGGCCATTGAGCAATCGCGGAAGCGCGCTGACGTGAACTACCTTGTGCTGGTCGACCAGTTTGAAGAATTGTTCCGCTTTAAGGATGGGGCTGATCCCAACTCGATCAATGAGACTCTGGGATTTGTCAACCTCCTCATGGAGGCCGTCAATTATCCGGACGCACCTATTTATGTGGCCATCACCATGCGGTCGGACTTCATCGGCGACTGTGCGCAGTTTCCGGAGTTAACCCGCAAGATCAACGACAGCCACTATCTCATTCCGCAGATGACGCGCGAGCAAAAGCGCCGCGCCATTGAAGGACCTGTGGCGGTGGGCGGCGCCAAGATTGCCCCCCGGCTTACACAACAGTTGCTCAACGATCTGGGTGACAACCCCGACCAGTTGCCCATTCTGCAACACGCGCTCATGCGTACGTGGGGCTACTGGCAGCGCTATAAGGACTATGATGATGAGCCTGTTGACCTGAAGCACTACGAGGCCATCGGTACAATGTCGGAGGCCTTGTCGATGCACGCCAACGAAGCTTATGATGAATTGGACGAAGATCAGAAGCGCGTCTGCGAGGTGATGTTCAAAGCCATCACCGAAAAGCGCGGTGAAAACTTTGGCATCCGTCGGCCCACGAGGTTGAACGAAATCGCGTCTATCGCCGACGTATCAGAAAATGAAGTAATAGCGGTTATTGAGAAGTTCCGTGAGCCGGGCCGTTCGCTGCTGACACCCGGATATGGGTTGCCGCTGGGCTCGCGCAGCATGATCGATATCTCGCACGAGAGTTTGATGCGCATCTGGGTGCGACTGAAGAACTGGGTGGACGATGAAGCGGATGCTGTGCAGATGTATCTCCGCCTGGCGGAAGCGTCGTCCATGTACCAGATAGGCAAGGCCGGCCTGTGGCGGCCACCGGATCTCCAGTTGGCACTTAACTGGCAGGTGAAGCACAAGCCCACCCTGGTGTGGGGACAGCGCTATCATCCGGCGTTTGAGCGGACGATGATCTTCCTGGAATACTCCAAGAAGGAATTCGAAACCGAACAGCGGATCAAGGAACTCGAGCAGAAACGCAAACTGCAAAGGGCGCGGATTGCTGCGCTGGTGATGGGTGCGTTTACCATTGTCGCGCTCATCGCGATGGTGTATGCGTTTGTACAGCAGACCTTTGCTGACAAGGCCCGGGTTGAAGCTGAAGCACAAAAAACAGAAGCAATCAAGCAGGCTAAACGAGCAGATGATCAGGCGGCGCGTGCCAACCTTGAGGCCGAGAATGCCAAGAAGCAGCAAAAGATTGCTGAGCAGGAACGCATCAGGGCACAGCAAAATGAAGCAGCAGCGGTTTCCGCCAAGCAGTTGGCTGAAGAACAACGACAGCGCGCGATTGAAAACGAACGCCTTGCGCAGTTGAACGAGAACAAAGCCAAAACTCAGCAGAAGCTCGCCGAGGAGAACGAAAAGAAGGCCAAGGTAGAAGAAGAAAAGGCCCGAAGGGAGCGCTACCTCGCACTCGGCAAAGCCATGGCCGTCAAGTCCAAGGAGCTGAACAACGACCCGCAACTGGAAGCGCTCATCGCCCAGCAGGCCTACAACTTCAACACGCGCTTCAATGGCTATGCATACGATGGAGATGTATACAATGGATTGTACTCGGCACTGAAGAATCAGGCTACCCCTGATCCCATTACGCTTAATCTGTCCGGTCACGACAAGGGCGCTTGCCGTGCTTTGGTGAGTCGCACAAGATCCAATCAGATTTATTCTGGTGGTAGCGACGGCCGCATTTTGCGTTGGACAGAGAAAGACAAGGTTTGGGTATCCGAAGAATTGGTCGACCTCAGCGACTATCTGATCTACACGTTGGATGTTAGTCCGGACGACAACTGGCTTGTCGCCGGTGGTGCCACCATGGGTGATGCTACCAAGAACTACATCCTGTTGTGGGATTTGCGGAACATGTCAGCCGGGCCCAAGAAGATTGGCGGTTTCACACAGAACATCGAAGATGTAGTGTTCTCAGCCAAAGACAAAGGTGTCTATGTGCGTGACAATGCCGGACGGTCTATCAAGTTCACAGACCTGACGAATGTGAAAGAGGTGCTGAAGCCTGCGGAGAAGATCAACTCCATCACCATGAACCGGGACGGCTCACGCCTTGCCGGCGTGGGTGAATCCGGCAGTCTGTACCTGTGGGACACAGGAGCCAGCTTTGCTGAAAAAATCCTTTACAAGAACAAGACCGCGCTGACCACCATCACCTTTGCTTACGACGGCAAACGCATCATCGTAGGTGATGCGAATGGATTGGTGATGATCCTCTCGGAGTCAGCTCCTACCCCTCGCATTTTGTCTGGCCACACGGCGCACATCGAACAAATCCGCTTCAACAATGCCGGAACGTTCCTCGCCACCGTGAGCCGCGACAAAACCATTCGCTTGTGGAACTGGGCAGATCTGAACAAACAACCCATTGTCTTGTCGGGTCACACCGACTGGGTATGGAGTGCGGCATTCACACCCGACGATGAGCAACTCCTGGTAGGGATGCACAGCAACTCGGAACATTCCAAAGAGACTATTCACGCGTGGCCCACGAAGATTACCACCATGGCAGGACTGCTGTGCCAGTATGTGTCAGCAAACCTGAGCCTGGATGAGTGGGAGACGTATGTCGGTCCTGTGAACGACATTCCCCAGGAGAAGACCTGTCCCAATTTTCCGTTGAATAACAAGTGATTGAAATGATTCGATTGAGACTTACTGTTGTTGTTTTATTTGCTGCCTGCTCCGGGTTGTATGCACAGGTTCAATCGACCTGTGCCCAGAAGATCCGGCAGGCATCCTCTGTGTATGAACAGGGTCGCCTACATGAACTGGAGGGAATCCTGAAAGAATGCGTCAGCAGTCCCAACAAGCAGGAACAAGTGCAGGCATTCAAGTTGCTAACACTGTCCTACATCTACCTGGAGGAACCCGAAAAGGCTGATGAAGCGATGTTGAATCTGCTCAATGCGGATCCCTTCTTCGAGGTGAACCCGGATGTAGATCCCGCCGAGTTCATTGCGCTGTATGGAAAATTCAGAACCAAGCCCCTGTTTCGCGTGGCCTTCCGCGGCGGCGCCAATGCATCTGCACCAGCACTGGTGTCCGATTATTATGTAGCCAGTGCAGCGCCGGGCAATGGCAAATACAAACCCGGTTATGGTTTTCAGGCGGGATTGACCTTTGAAAAGGATTTTACCGATGGTCCGCAGTGGCTGCGGGGTTTTACGCTGGCTCCAGAGTTGATGTATTCAATTCGGAAGTTTGTGTACACCAATCCGACCATGTTTGTCAATGACAGTGACCCAACCAAGGCCAACACCGGTATCCTGGGCAATTTCAGTCAATCGTGGTTCGATGTGAACGGCATCGTTCAGTACCGCATTTTCAAGAACAACAAAACGTGGATTGGAACACTGAATCCCTACATCGGTATGGGTCCCGGATTCAGCTACCTGCTTGGGTCTGCTTTTCCGTTTACCACCTCCCGCGACAATGGATTTACCGTAACCGGTGCGAACGTTGACTCAAAGGAGAATTTCCGGGCTATGGCCTACTCACTGGTTCTGACCTCCGGAATGAAGTACAAGTTCGGCTCTATCTATCTGCTCGCAGATGTCCGTGTGCAAATCGGTTTGTCAAATGTTGTGAATGCGGACAAACGCAGCAATGCAGTGCTCGTGCGCGACTATGGGTATACCTTCCCTGACTACCGTCAGAACACACTGTCATTCACCGTCGGACTGCAGTACCCCTATTTCAATCCTAAAAAACTCATCAAGTAATTTCATGAAGTTGCTTCGCTATTCTTCACTGGCGCTCGCGCTCATTCTCGCCGCCGGCTCCTGCACCACAGAGTCGGGCGTGAAACCGCCGCAGGCTCCGACATTCCTCCGCTACCTGAATGGAGGAAACAACGATATCGCAGTTGTTGCCCAGGAGAAGGCCGACGGCAGCCTGGTGCTGCTCAGCAATATTGAGATCACATCAGGCGCCGGTGTCATCACGCGCAAGGTCAAGGTCACCAACCTGGACAAATATGGAAACCAGGTGGGCAATCCCGCCATTTATCCTTCTGACTTCAGTGCCACAGACAGCTACGAAGCATCCGATCTTATCATTACTTCAGGGGGTTACATCATCCACGCAGAACATATATACACCACGAAAGCATCAGGAAGTCTCATTGCCACCCCCCAACAACGACTTGTCATGCTCACGCTGGATGCAAGCGGTAATTTTTCAGAAGCAGCCATCGCTGCCACCCACTTCGGTGAGGCGGACACGGTGAAGGCTGTCTCTGTCATCCATGAGTCGGCCGGGCTGGCACTGAACCCTGCCAATAACAACATCATGCTCCTGGGCTGGTCGGCAAGCGCCAGCGCCATGCTGCTGTCTGAAGTCAATGCCTCAGGCGCTGTTCAGTGGGCGTACCAATACCCGACTCCCGAATCGACTGTGCTCAGCAAGCGGCTGGTGGTTGACGGCGCCCAACAATCAACTTGGATGCGTACAGCATCCGGCGGCGTCCGGATTGTCAACGCACCTGCCAACACGCCCACCACTGGCGACATCCTTTTGTCCAAGAACACGCTGACAGAAAGCGTCTCTGATATGTGCAGCTATGGCGGCAATTTCGCCCTGGTCGGAACCACCAATGCCAATCCCGATGGAACACCAGGCACAGGCAAAAACATCTTCTACAGGAAAGTGACACCCGGAAGTGAAGTTACCACCTCAGTGGTGCTGGATTTAACAGGCAACAACATTACCGACGAAGAGGGTCAATCCCTGTGTGTTACGCAAACCGGCGAGGTTGTGCTGTTGGGAACTACGGCCACCAGTGACCGCGGCACCGACTACTACCTGATCAAACTCGATGCCTTTGGCAATCGGGTTTGGGAACGAACCTTCGGGTCCCGCGGCGATGACGAAGGTGCCAGCGTACGCCAGCTGAGCGACGGATCATATCTCATATTCGGATCGACCACACTTGCAGGGCTGAAGACCCTCATGGTGATGAAAGCAGACAAAGACGGTTTAATTAAATAGGCATCACCCACCCGGGTGAACAATTCAGTTCTAAACACCACGTATGAATAAATTTCTACGCTTAACATTATTTGCAGTAGTTTTTGCATCGTCTACCCTCGCAGGCCTTGCCCAGAGTATCACACCTACTGGAACGCCCGCAGCAATTCCTACTACTTACGGAACGACATCGGCAGAGACTTCATTTTCATTTACCGCCGCCAGTCTGGCTGCCAATGAAGTGGTAAGCATTACTGCACCCTCAGGCTACGAAGTATCGCTCACCTCGGGCAGTGGTTTTGCCACCTCCGTCAACAAGTCCGCCAACGGTGGCGGCGTGATTAGTTCAACCACCATATTCGTCCGCATCCCAGCTACTACAGTGCCCGGTAACTACAGCGGCAACATCGTACTGAATGCCCCTACTTCCGCTGTCACAGTCAACGTGGCAACGACCTCCAGCGCAGTCGCTACCAAGAACCTGACCATCTCAGGTGTCACCGCAAGTAATAAGGTATATGACGGCAACACCACGGGCAGTCTCACAGGCACACCCACTTTAAGTGGCATCATTGGCTCAGACGTGGTGACTGTCACGGGCACGCCGAGTGCCACTTTCGCTAGTAGTGGCGTCAACAACGGCATCGTTGTCACAGTTACCGGGTACACATTGGGGGGCGCCAACAATTCCTACTACACGGTGTCTCAACCCACCGGACTTACGGCTAACATCACGGCCAAGACGCTGACTGTGACGGGCATTTCCATTTCAAACAAGGTCTACAACGGAAACACAACAGCCACCATCACTGGTACAGCTGCCTTGAGTGGCGTCGTGGGTGCTGATGTGGTTACGCTCGGCGGCACACCATCAGCTTCATTCGCCTCGGCTGGCGTGGCCAATGCCATCGTCATTACCGTAACCGGATACACGATCGGCGGCGCCAATGCCGGCAACTACACCATTGCACAACCTACCGGCCTCACGGCAGACATTACCGCCAAGGCGCTCAACGTAACGGGCATCTCTATCTCCAACAAGGTCTATAATGGCAACACCACTGCCACCATCACAGGTAGCGCAGCGCTCAGTGGCATTGTAGGCGCAGATGTCGTCACCTTGGGCGGTACTCCTGCCGCGTCGTTCGCTTCAGCCAACGTAGCCAACGCCATTTCCATCACGGTCACAGGCTACACCATTGGCGGCGCGAATGCAGGCAACTACACGGTTGTCCAACCTACCGGCCTTACAGCAGACATTACCGCGAAAAACCTCACTATCACAGGAATCTCCATCAGCAACAAGCCCTATGATGCTACCAATGCGGCAACGATCTCCGGAACCGCGGCCTTGTCGGGAGTCGTGGGAGCTGATGTGGTGACCGTTGGCGGCGCACCCACTGCCACTTTCGCTTCCGTGAACGTAGGCACCGGCATCAGCACTACCGTTTCGGGCTATACTCTCGGTGGCGCCGCGGCTGGCAACTACACGGTATCACAACCCACCGGACTTACCGCCAATATCACGGCGAAGACCCTTACCATCACAGGACTGTCTGCAAGCAACAAAGTGTACAATGGAAACAATACAGCTTCCCTGACGGGCACCGCGGCTTTGTCCGGTGTCGTCGGGGCTGAAGATGTGAATCTCTCCGGAAGCCCTACCGCCACTTTTCCGTCCAGTGCGGTTGGCAACGCACTCACAGTGACTGTGACCGGTTACTCCATCACGGGTACTGACATCGGCAACTACAGCTTGTCACAACCCTCTGGTATCACGGCTGACATCACAGCCAAGAACCTCACGATCACGGGTGTTACTGCCAACAACAAGACATTTGATGGAACCACGACGGCTACCTTGAGTGGCACCCCTTCACTGACAGGTATCGTGGGCGCAGATGTCGTTACCGTGAGTGGCACCCCCTCTGCGAACTTTGCCTCTTCGGCCGTCGGCAGTGGCATTGTTGTAACTGTAACCGGCTATACCCTGAGCGGTGCAGCGGCCGGCAATTACACGGTGAGCCAACCCACCGGATTGACAGCGGACATCTTTTCCGCCGTACCGACTAGCTCGCCGACCGGCATGAGCTTCAGTCTGATCACCAACACATCCACGCGGGTGAACTACTCCGGCGCTGGAAACGGCAGTGCGCGAATCCTGGTAGCCAAGTCGGGCTCCGCGGTGAGCCAGAACCCCGTGAACGGAACCACTTATTCTTCCACCGGAGATTTCTCCACCGGCACTGACCTGGGCGGTGGAAATATTGTAGTCGGAATCATCGTAAGCACCGCAGCAGGTTCATTTGACGTTACAGGGCTGACGGTAAACACGACTTACCACTACGCGCTCTTTGAATTCAACGGTTCAGGCGGCTCAGAGGCATACCGCACAACCTCCCCGCTGACGGGTTCTCAGAAAACTGCAAACGAGCCGGCTAACCACGTCACCGGACTGACCGCTACAGCGACCTCAAGCGCCATTACATTGTCATGGACAGGTTCAACGGGTTCCCCCGCTCCTACCAACTATCTGATGGTTGCGCGTGACGTTACCAATGGTGGTTCCTACCCTGCCTTCTCGGATGGCTCCGCCGTACCGGGTACTGACAACAACCTTAGTACCGGGAATTCTGGCACTGCCAACGTTGCCTTCGGTACGAATACGTATAACTCCTGGTCCAACCTCACGGCGGGTAACCAGTATGAATTTACCGTCTTACCATACACCACGAACGGTTTCTTCAACCCCGACTATAAAACAAGTCCGGCGGCTCCGCTCGTCAGCGTTTATGTGGAGCCCTCTGCTGCTGCGTCTGCCCCCACATTCGGTAGTCAGACTCCTACTTCTATACAGGTGACTGTAGGTGGTGGCACAGGCCTGGGCGCTTCCGGAGGATACCTCGTGCTGCGAAATACGGTTGCACCTACAGGCGCTCCGGTGGATGGTACTACCTACACCGCTGGCAATACCATCGGATCTGATGTGGTCGTCTATGTGGGCGCGGCAGGGTCTTTTACGGACACTGGTCTCAGCTCGCTTACTACGTATAACTATAAAGTATTTGTGTTCAGTGGTACTGGCGTACTTACCAATTACCGCACAACCACCACCAGCAGTGGCAGTTCGGCTACGCTCTGCGCGCCGCCTTCAGGCCAGGCAACAGCGATTACTTTGTCGTCAAATGCCTCTACGGTAACAGTCTCCTGGACACCTTCCGGTACAGCCGATGGTGCACTCGTTTTGTTAAATGACGCCAACACAGCATCTGCCTTTTCGCCCAGTTCAGGTACTGCTTATGCAGCTAACGTGGACTTCACAACAGGTACCGATCTTGAAGGAGGTGGAGGAGTTACCAAGTCCATCTTTGCTGCCTCCGGCTCATCCGTCACTGCAACCAACCTCAGCAGTTCACAGGCATACTATGCCCGGGTCTATGAGTATATGACAACGGGGACCTGCTATAACCTCACCAGTCCGGCCAGCGGAACAAAAAGTACCACGGCAGCCAATGCCACAACGATACTGGTATCTGGTTCCGGAGCTGCCACGCTTTCATCAGTAGCCAACAACGCAGCGGCCAAGATGGCAGCGTTTACTTTTTCAGTAACAGATGGTCCGGCTGATGCGCAGTGGACACGGTTGTCATCATTGAAATTCACACCAGGCACCGGCAACCAGATAACAGACTTCACGCAGTTGCTGGGCAACACCACCATCGAACTGGTTGACCAATACGGCAACAGTCAGACTTCCAATATCACAGTCAACACAGCTGATATCACTATTACAGGCATCCCTAACTCAGGGGCCAGCACAACCGAATTGAACACGCTGGGTAAAGTGAAGGACAACACCACCAAGAGCTACACGTTGAACATTTGGTTCAATTCTTCCCTTGGCGGTTCATTGCCAACCACCATCGACGGCAAACATCTCACGCTGGCACTGCTGGGCAGTAACATCACATTGAACACCGGATCAGGCTCCAGCACCATGTTGCCACTCACGTCGACGGAATCAGGTCTGGCCAACGGTGTTGTTACTGTAGTGGCCACCAAAATCAGAAACACCACAGCACCATCCACCACAGCGATCGCCAACGTGGCGCTGGCGACTGAGCCAATCTATGAAGCGACCGACAACAACAACAACCGAGATCTGGATTTCGGCAACGCAATTACCGTCAATACTTCCAACGGAAGCATAGGTGCCACCAGTGCACCTTCCAACTTCTCCGCTGGTGTTGGCGATTTCACGGGCTCAGGTTTCAAGTTCCAGAATGCAGGTTCGACCACCATGAGTGTAACGGCCAACAGCCTGACTTCACCCAACAGTGCAAGTATCACCGTCACAGCTACTACTACACTCGCAGCGGCAACCAGTTTTTCGGCAAGTCCGATGAACAACAGTACTACGGGCAACGCTGTCTTCGCATTTTCACTGACTACCGATGGGGCCAATGCCAACGTCACTGCACTTACCATCAACACCACGGCCAACGCCAATGGATTGTTGAAGAACTTCAAACTGTATCGCCATACGTCGGATGATTTTACAGCCGCCACCAACATTGGCCTCGGTGCTCCTACCGTATCTGCAGGCAATATATCGTGGACATCGATCTCTGTACCGATCAGTTCAACGACAAGCTACTTCTATGTTATCGCTGATGTTGAGAACTATTTCTTCAGCAGTTCCCCTACCATTCAATTCTCGCTGCCCACCAGCGGCTTCACAGTCAGTCAGGGTGGAAAAGCCGGAAGCACCGTAACCGGCACTAACTATGTGCTGCACGACCTCACGCCTGCCGGCATCCTGAGTCTGACAAACACCGTCGACCCGATTTTCGAAGGCGCCCTGGTGCAGACCGTCAAGATCATATACAATGAGCCGATGAATCCGGCGACCACACCCAACTTCAGTATATCAGGCACCAACTGGGGTGCGCAAACGGCTGTGGGATGGTCTACCACCACCCTCACCAACGATACGTACACGGCTACTTTCACCCACAATGGAAATCAGGAAACAATCCTTACAGCAGCTACCAGCATAGGCGCTGCCGGTAACGGTCACGACTGGGGAGGCAACGGCAATGCCATTGCGTTCGCTTCGGCCAATTTTATCATTGACACTCAGAAGCCTGCCCCTGCTGTCACGGCTACACCTTCCACCATCAGTCTTCCAGCGTTAACCCTGACGGTCAAAGCGGTGTATGGTGAATCCATGAACACAGGTGTCAGTCCGACGATTACCTTCACACCCGCCAACGCCAACTTTACACCTGCCGCCGGCGTGTGGTCCACGACCACAGTGACCAACGACACTTACACAAGAACCTATACGCACAATCTGACGGCGGAAGAGATTGCAAGCACCACCATCAACGTCAACGGTGGAAAGGATGCCCGTGGCAACGTGCAGACAACCGGGGTCAACTCGGCATCAGTCCTGATCGATACGCAACGCCCCACGGTCACCAGCATAGTACGCAATGCTTCTACACCCAGTAAGGATACACAGCAAAGCTACATTGTAACCTTCTCGGAGCCTGTAACGGGTGTCAGCGCCGCTGACTTCACACCCGTGGTAGTCAGTGGTACCGTCAGTGCCGGAACGGTTAGTTCAGTGAACGCCACGACCTCGTCGACCTACAAAGTGACCGTGAACGGCATTATCGGTGATGGAGTTGTCCGACTCGATGTGTTGTCGGCCTCTGCCATCGTCCAGGACAATTATGGTAATGCGCTGAACACCGATTACACCGCGGGGGAAACCTATACGATTGACCAGACGGTGCCTACGGTATCTTCTATCGTCATTGCCTCCCCCACCGTCGCCTGGACCCCTTACAACGCCACATCCGCTACCTCACTGCAATTCACCGTTACTTTCAGTGAATCGGTCACTGGCGTAGACGCAGCAGACTTTACTGTAACCAAGGATGCCGTGCTGACTTACAGTGGTTTGGTGGTTACTGGCTCTGGCGCCAATTATACTGTCACCATAAATGGCATTGTGAACAATTCACTGACCGGTCAGTACGGTCAAATCAGAGTCAATGTCAAGGACAATAATACGGTCGTCGACGGCGCAGGGAATTTCCTGGGAGGACCCGGAGCCAGTGATGGCGACTTTAACACATCGATTACTGCCAATCAGTATTATACGATCATTTTTGCGGAACCTACCTCGCCTCCTATCACGTTCACTGCTGACAACGCCACACCTACAGGATTCACGCTACACTGGAAGCCTGCCAGTTCACCTACT
>JAIBBB010000205.1 GCA_019694905.1 Cyclobacteriaceae bacterium | reverse complement strand
TTCTCGAAGTGGTGAGCGAAAACCCTGAAGTGGTGTTCCAGCCCATGCTTTGCCAGCATTGCAACAACGCGCCTTGCGAAACGGTGTGCCCTGTGGCTGCTACGACGCACAGCTCAGAAGGTCTCAACATGATGACCTACAACCGCTGCATCGGTACCCGTTACTGTGCAAACAACTGCCCTTATAAAGTGCGTCGCTTCAACTGGTTCAAGTACCACGACAACAACCAGTTCGCTTCTGTGAACCCTGCGATGAATACCGACCTCGGCCGCATGGTGCTCAATCCTGATGTAACCGTGCGTTCACGCGGTGTGATGGAGAAGTGCTCATTCTGCGCACAGCGGATTCAGGCTGGCAAACTGCTGGCGAAGAAGGAAAAGCGTAAAGTGAATGACGGTGACATCGTCACAGCTTGTCAGTCAGCGTGTATGACTGGTGCAATCACTTTCGGTGACCTGAACGATGAAAACAGCAAGTTGTCCAAACTGCTGCAGGTATCGAGGGATCCCAAGCGTCCGGATGGCATCGACAAGAAGATTGGCAATCCGCGCGCGTACCGCGTCCTCGAAGAAATCGGCGTGAAGCCGAACATCTTCTACCTGACGAAGATCCGCAACAAGGAAGAAGGAAAGAAAGAAAACGTTTAATCGAATAAAGACTACGGCATTATGCAAGTGACTTCAGTATTGCGTGAACCTCTCGTAACCGGAGGCAAAACCGTTGCCGACGTATCCCACGATATCAGCCGGCAAGTAGAGGGCAAGCCCTCCCGGCTATGGTGGTACGCATTTGGTATTTCTCTGGTATTGCTGACAGTAGGTGCCTATGCCTGCTGGATGCTCCTTTGGCATGGTATCGGCAAATGGGGATTGAACAAGACCGTCGACTGGGCCTGGGATATCACCAACTTCGTCTGGTGGGTCGGTATCGGTCACGCCGGTACGCTGATCTCTGCCATCCTGTTGCTTTTCCGCCAGCGCTGGAGAATGTCTATCAACCGCGCTGCAGAAGCCATGACGATTTTCGCCGTTATCTGCGCTGCCAGCTTCCCGGCGTTCCACATGGGTCGCCTCTGGCTGGGCTTCTACTGGGCGTTGCCGCTCCCTAACACATTCGGTTCACTGTGGGTGAATTTCAATTCACCGCTGTTGTGGGACGTATTTGCAATTTCAACGTACTTCTCCGTTTCACTCGTGTTCTGGTACATGGGGCTTATCCCAGACTTCGCTGTCATCCGTGACAGGGCTGTCCGTATGGGGGCCACTACCCGTGCCGCGATCTACAATGCGCTGAGCTTTGGCTGGGACGGCGCTGCACGCACCTGGAGCCGCTACGAGTCAGTGGCGCTGATCCTCGCAGGTCTGTCGACGCCTCTCGTACTGTCAGTTCACACCATCGTATCAATGGACTTTGCCACCTCTGTCATTCCGGGCTGGCACACCACCATCTTCCCGCCTTACTTCGTTGCGGGTGCTATCTTCTCGGGCTTTGCCATGGTACTCACACTGCTCATCGTCACCCGGAAGGTTTTCAAACTGGAAGACTACATCACGATCTATCACATCGAGTTGATGAACATCATCATCATCATCACAGGTTCGATCGTGGGTATCGCCTATATCACTGAATTGTTCATTGCCTGGTACGGACAGGTGCCTGCCGAATGGTATGCATTCTATAACCGCGCCACGGGTCCGTACTGGTGGGCTTACTGGTCCATGATGACCTGTAACGTGATCTCTCCTCAGCTGTTCTGGGTGAAGAAGATCCGCACCAACATCATGGCGACCTTTATCCTGTCGATCATCGTGAACATCGGTATGTGGTTTGAGCGATTCGTAATCATCGTTACGTCCCTGCACCGCGACTACCTGCCGTCCAGCTGGACAATGTTCCACCCGACCATCTACGATGTCGGACAGTACGTATTCACCTTCGGGATCTTCTTCACCGCCTTCTTCCTGTTCGCGAAGTTTTTCCCGGTCATTAACATGGCGGAAGTGAAGAGCATCATCAAATCCACCTCTGAGAAAAAGTAAGCACGATGGAAAGCAACAAACACTACGTGGTAGGGATTTTCAATGACGAGGACGTGCTGCTGCACGCCGTTGAACATATCCGTGAAAAGGGTGTCAAAATCCAGGAAGTGTATTCACCGTTCCCGGTGCACGGTCTGGATGATGCATTGGGATACCGCCGTTCACGGCTGCCCATCGCTTCATTCCTTTTTGGAATGACGGGTACCATCCTTGCGCTTGCAACCCAGATGCTCATGCTCGGATATGACTGGCCGATGATCATTGGCGGTAAGAACTTTGTCTCCCTGCCTCCTTTCATTCCGGTTACCTTCGAATTTACCGTCCTGCTCGCGGCATTCGGCATGGTGGGCACCTTCCTTGTGGTCAGCGACCTGAAGCCTTACAAGTGGCCCCGCACATTTGATATCCGCAGCACCGACGACAAGCATGTCATGGCCATCGACCTCGCTTCCAACAAGCTGAGCAAGGATCAAATCAGCCAGATTCTCAAGGACAACGGTGCAGAGGAAGTCAACGAAAAGAATTTCTAATCATGGTTTACAATACAATGATCAAAAATATCCTGGCAATTGGTGCCGTTGGCGTATTGCTCGCAGGCTGTAAGGCTGGCGGTGATAACCCCGGCAGAGAGTACGCTCCCAACATGTACCACTCGGTAGCTTATGAGCCTCTTTCCCAGATCATGGATGAGGAGGCGGGTAACATCGTGAACTCACTCGATGGCCGCAAGGGAGAGTTTTTTAACTCCAACAAATTCAATCCTAACTGGATGAACATGCGGGAACCTGCACCCAACACCGTGCGCAGAACCCGCAATGGCATGTTGCCCTATCGTTTGCCGAAAGACAGCCTGGCTGTGGCCGCCCGGGTGCTGAAGAACCCGCTCGACTCCACCGCTGCCATTGTAGGTGAAGGCAAAGTGCTGTACGAAATGTATTGCGACCACTGTCACGGCGCCACCGGGGCCGGCGATGGAAAAGTATCAGACAAATTCGCAGGCGTTCCCAATTATAAGTCAGACGCTCTTCTCAATATCACGGAAGGACACATCTTCCACGTGATCACCCACGGCAAAGGCCTCATGCAGGCACACGGCTCTCAGGTGAGCCAGGAAGACCGCTGGAAGATCGCCAAGTATGTGAAGACCCTCCAGAAGTAACCGACACACGACCACGATTTAATGCATTCCGAAATGGCAGCTGAAGAAAAATACGAATTCAAATCCGGGACCAAGAAGACGCTTTTGATCCTTGGCGTAGTAGGCCTCGTCCTGTTTGCGCTGGGTGTGTTCCAGGCTTCCCGCCCGGCCCACCACGAAGAGAAGAAAGCCTCTGCAGCAATAGAAAACAAACTCGTGGCCTCTAATGACGACCATGCTGCAGCCGACGGTGCCAAGGCTGAGTCGCACGAAGAAGAGGGCGGTGTTTGGCCGATGGTGATGAAGCGGATCAAGACTTCTCTCTGGCACAACAACGTGTACTTCACCGGACTGGGCATCATTGGCCTCTTCTTTATTGCCATTCAATATGCGGCCCAGGCAGGCTGGTCGGCTCCTATCAAGCGGATACCGCTGGCCATTGGTCATTGGATTCCGATCGCCGGCATTCTTACGCTCGGCATTTGGTTCTTTTCCAATCATGACTTGTTCCACTGGACGCACAGCTATCTCTACGACAAGGCCGGCGGTCACTATGACAAGGCTTTGGATGGCAAGGGCGGATTTTTCTTCTGGCCTCTGGCCCACGGCAGTTTTCCTGCTTTCTATGTGATCCGGATGGTCGTGTTCTTTGGTCTCTGGTTCCTTTTCTTCAACCTCATCAAAAAGCACATGCTGGCTGAAGACCTCGAAGGAGGTACCAGCCACTGGCTGAAGATCCGCAAGTTCGCTGCTATCTTCCTCATCATCTTCGCCGTCAGCTCTTCTGTGAGCGCATGGGACTGGGTGATGAGCATCGACCCGCATTGGTTCAGCACCATGAATGGCTGGTATGTTTTTGCGAGCTGGTGGGTAAGCGGATTGGCGCTGATCACCCTTCTCGTGACATTCCTCAAGGATGCCGGCTATCTGAAGCAGGTGAACGCCAACCACCTGCACGACCTGGGCAAGTTTATCTTTGGTTTCAGCATCTTCTGGACGTACATCTGGTTCAGCCAGTACCTCCTGATCTTCTACGCCAACATTCCTGAGGAAACGGTGTATTTCATTCAGCGCAGGAGCGTGTCTCCTTACAGCTGGGTATTTTTTACCAACCTGATCCTGAACTTCGTGCTTCCTTTCCTGTTATTAATGCCGAGAGACGCCAAGCGTCAGCTTTCTACACTGAAAGTAGTTTGTGTGATTGTGCTGGTGGGTCACTGGTTTGATTTCTATAACATGATTACGCCGGGTGTCATGCAGTTCCACGGTGGCCTCGGGTTCCTTGAGATCGGCCTGGGACTGGTGTTTATTTCAGCATTCCTGTATGTGGTGCTGAACAGCCTGTCCAAGTTCCCGCTGGTGGCCAAGCAACACCCGATGATGGAAGAAAGCATGCATCATCATATCTGATAATTGAAAGAGATTACAACTAACGAATAAAGTCAACGCCATGAGTTTGTTAATCATTTTAGGAGTAGTGCTGGTTCTGGTCATCATGTACATGATCTTCAGGATTGGTAACCTGGTCTCCGTAATGAAAGGGGAGGAGAAGCCCGGTGGCAGCGCCAACCAGATCAACGCGGTGCTGTTTCTGATCTTCATGATTGTCTCCCTTACCGGATTCTTCTGGTATTCGGTGAGCAACATCGACCGCTACCACCTGCCGGTTGCTTCTGAACACGGTGTGTTGACTGACAATCTGTTCTGGATCACTATGACATTGACAGTGGCAGCTTTCACTGTGATTTCGATTGTCATGTTCTATTTCACTTTCAAGTATCAGTACAGTGAAAAGCGTCGCGCTTCATTCTATGCGGATAACCACAAGCTGGAACTGGTTTGGACATTGATCCCTGCTGCGGTTATGTTCCTTCTTGTATTCCGCGGTCTGGGTGTATGGAGCGACATTACTTCACCTGCTTCGAAGGAAGCAGAGGTTATTGAACTGGTAGGCCAGCAGTTTGCATGGACGGCTCGTTACCCTGGCGCCGACAAGCAACTTGGCAAGACTGATTTCCGCCTCATTGACGCAGTGAATGAATTCGGCATGGACCTCGCAGGTGATCCCAACTCCTATGACGATTTCAAATCGCTCGAGTTGCACCTTCCCAAAGGCAAGGAAGTATTGTTGAAAATCCGCGCCAAGGATGTGCTTCACAGCGTATTCCTTCCGCACTTCCGTGTGAAGATGGATGCTGTGCCCGGCATGTCCACACACTTCAAGTTCACGCCGACCAAGTCGACGGCTGACATGCGTGCCGAGACCCAGAACTCCAACTTTAACTATGAGCTGGCTTGCACAGAGATTTGCGGCAAAGGCCACTTCTCCATGCGCTTGCTGGTAGTGGTTGATGAGCCGGCAGACTATGAAAAGTGGAAGGCTTCGCAGGAATCCTGGTTGAAGCAAAATCCTGACTATAAGAAATACGTGCCTGAAAAGTACCGCGAAGTGGCTGAGATCAAAGCCGGCTTCCGCCCCGACAACGGCACCATTCCTACTGTACAAGCAGTTTCCGCTAACTAAGAATTCAAACACATGGCAACTACAGATATTCACGTACACACCGACGTTCATCACCATGACGACCACGGTCATGATGAACACCATGGCAATTTCTGGACGACCTACGTTTTCAGTCAGGACCACAAGGTAATTGCCAAGCAGTTCCTCATCACGGGTATGTTCTGGGCCCTCCTGGGCGGAACGTTGTCTGTCATCTTCCGTCTCCAACTCGGATTTCCGGAGGCCAACCTCGAGTGGTTGCGCCCGGTGCTCCAGGGCTGGATCACACCGGAAGGAAAGCTGGATACTGAATTCTATCTGTCGCTGGTGACCATGCACGGAACCATCATGGTGTTCTTTGTACTCACAGCAGGTCTGAGCGGTACGTTCAGCAACTTCCTGATTCCGTTGCAGGTGGGTGCCCGCGATATGGCATCTGGCTTCATGAACATGTTGTCCTACTGGTTCTTCTTCCTCTCGAGCGTGGTGATGTTTATCTCCCTGTTCCTGAGCACAGGCCCTGCAAGCGGTGGGTGGACAATCTACCCGCCTCTGAGTGCCCTGCCTCAGGCAATTGATGGCTCCGGTACCGGTATGACCATGTGGCTCGTGGCCATGGCGTTGTTCATCGTCAGCACGCTGCTGGGCGGTATCAACTACATCACCACAGTGATCAACCTGCGGACAACCGGCATGTCCTTTTCGAAATTGCCGCTCACCATTTGGGCGTTCTTCTTTACCGCTATCATCGGATTGCTTTCTTTCCCTGTGCTTTTCGCTGCGGCGTTGTTGCTGATTTTTGACCGCTCGTTCGGTACCAGTTTCTATTTGTCTGATATCTACATCGGCGGCGAGGCTTTGCCACACGTTGGAGGTAGCCCGATTTTGTTCCAGCACCTGTTCTGGTTCCTCGGTCACCCCGAAGTGTATATTGTGTTGTTGCCAGCATTGGGTATCACTTCAGAGATCATTGCAACCAACTCACGCAAGCCGATCTTCGGATACAAGGCCATGGTGGGCTCCATGCTCTTCATCGCCATCCTGTCTTTCATTGTGTGGGCGCACCACATGTTTGTGACCGGCATGAACCCGTTCCTCGGTTCAGTGTTCACACTGCTGACGCTGATCATTGCAGTGCCTTCGGCGGTTAAGATTTTCAACTATGTGACGACCATCTGGAAAGGCAACCTGATCTTTACACCGGCCATGTTGTTCTCGATTGGTCTGGTGTCGTTCTTCCTCACCGGGGGTATCACCGGTCTTTTCCTCGGCAACTCAGCGGTGGACATTCAACTCCACGACACCTATTTCGTGGTAGCTCACTTCCACCTCGTAATGGGTAGTGCTTCTTTCTTTGGAATGATTGCAGGTGTGTACCATTGGTTCCCCAAGATGTTTGGTCGCATGATGGACAATCGCCTCGGCTATATCCACTTCTGGATCACTTTCGTTGGTGTTTACCTCGTGTTCTTCCCGATGCACTACATTGGTATCGCAGGTTTCCCCCGTCGTTATTATACATGGACCAACTTCGATGCTTTCAATTCATTTGCTGACTTGAACATGCTCGTTTCCATCGCGGCGATCCTGACCTTGTCTGCACAGCTCCTGTTCCTGTTCAACTTCTTCTACAGCATTTTCCGCGGCAAGCAGGCATCTGCAAACCCCTGGAATTCCAACACACTG
>JAIBBB010000204.1 GCA_019694905.1 Cyclobacteriaceae bacterium | reverse complement strand
CTCCCGACGGTTACGGCCTCTGCACAGCCTGATATTTGTACGGGTGAACAAATCAATATTGCACTTACCCCTGATATCCCGGGGGCAATCTGCACATGGACAACATCTGCACCAGCCGGTGTAACAGGCGCAAGCAACGGTGCGGGTAACCTGATCTTCCAGACACTCTTCAATAACAATACAGCGCCTGCGACTGTGACCTACACCATTACGCCTAAATCCAATGGATGCAACGGCATGCCACTGGTGGTAACAGTGAAGGTCAATCCGAAGCCTGCTGTAACAGGTGTACCCTCTACCGTTGTCGTCTGCCACGGCAATACACTGAATGTTCCGATCAACGGGCCTGTGGCCGGCACTGTCTATACCTGGACAGTTGATGATCCGAGCAACCTCGGTGTGGCTGCCACAGGTTCTGGCAACCTCATCAATGAGGTTTTGACCAACACAACGGGTTCGATGGCAACGCTTACCTACACCATCACGCCCACTGGTCCGGCCCCTACAGGTTGCGTCGGACCCGACAAGGTGATGATCGTGACTGTTAGCCCGCAGATCAATGCGCAGTTCCTCAATGACGACACCTGGCTCTGCAAGGGCACTAAGGACTTCCTGCAGATTCAGTTAGACGGGCAGTCGCCGTTTAGTTTCTCTTACAACGAAGGCGCGACTGCACTCAGCGTTACCAAGGCAGGTTTGTTCAAGTCGATTGCCATCCAACCGGCAGCGACCACAACCTATCAGCTGCTGACAGTAACCGACGGTTTGGGCTGTACGTTCACTCCGTCAGGACCTACCTCTGATGTTACTTTCACAGTAGGGGAGACCGAGGCTTCCTTTACCGTGGCGCAACTGGAGTCTTGCAGTCCGTTTACTGCTGAGTTTACCTACAATGAAGTCGCCGGCACTGTGTACAAGTGGAACTGGGCGGATGGTACAACAGACAGCATCATGGCGCTGGTGAGCACACCCAACAAAGTGATTACGCACACCTTCACCAACACAAGCCCGACCAGGAAGCTGTCGCCGAAAGTATCGTTGGAAACATCGCTGCCTGCACCTTTCCCTGGATGTACCAAGACCAAGTTGCAGACGTTGACCGTGTATCCGACTATCATAACCAATGTGTTCCCTGATAAAACAGATATGTGCAGCGGTGAAACGGTGAAGTTCACCAATCAGAGCTTCGGCGTAAGTACCCACCGTTGGTTCTATCGCGTGAAGGGAACAACGTCCGAGCAGGAAGTGAAGACAACGTCAAGTGTCAACTATGTCCTGACGAATAATACAACCACTAACCCGCTGGTGTATGAAGTGGTGTACCAGTCCAACAATGCGAACAATTGCCCGGCCCCGGATGTGATTACCGAGATCACTGTGTATCGCGGTATTACCGCTGCCTTCAATGAAGGAACGGTGCCGCCTTTCATCAGCGGCAGCGCTGTGGTTACTTATACCAATACGTCTACTCCTGTGGATGGTAATGACTTCAGCTATACCTGGGATTTTGGTGTGGATGCTTCTCCTGCCACAACCACCGGTGTGGGACCGTTCACCGTGACCTATAGCACACCTGGTACGAAGGAGTTGATATTGACGGCGGTGAACCTTGCTGCTGACGCTGCAGGTCTTACCTGCGAAAGCCAGTTCAACAAGACCATACTGATCGACCTGCTGCCGCTGGTAGCGGAATTCAAGGCTACGCCTCTGAAAACCTGTTATCCCAGCAATATTCAGGTGACAGAAAACAAGTCGACAGGAGATCTCTTTGAGTGGAAAGTGGTGGACGACAAGGGCGGTGTGACGGCTACATCAACAGCCCTGCTGCCTGAATTCCAGATTCCAGCTTCGGGCCATTATACCATCTTCCTGAAGACGATCAGTTCGTTCACCGGACAGTTTGCCTCAACGCAGATGGAAGCAGATATCTTCGACAAGCCGCTGTCCACGTTTGATATTCGCCCGGATGTGGTATTCGTACCAGATACGGAGCTGAGTACCTTTAACTACAGTGAAGGGGCAACGGGTTATATCTGGGATTTCGGTGATGGCGGCAATTCAACCGACTTCGAGCCCAAGTACACCTACAAGGTGGAGGGAATCTATAATGTGAGCCTCATTGCATACAACGATCACGGCGACAATGTGGTCTGCAGCGACACCCTGTCGAGGAAGATCACGGCCAAGCAGGGAGGTATAACGAAGGTTCCGAACGCCTTTACACCGGGGCTCACGCCGAATGGTGGAACATCTCCTAACTCGTCCTTCAACGATGTGTTCCTGCCGATGGTGCGTGGTGTGGAGGAATTCAATATGCAGATTTTCGACCGTTGGGGTAACCTGATCTTCGAAAGCAACAATGCCAACGTGGGCTGGGATGGCTTTGATCGCCATGGCAAGGCGCTGCCATCCAGCGTGTATGTCTACAAGCTCACCTTGCGATTATCTGACGGGCAACGAACGACACAAGTGGGTGATATTACTTTGATCCGGTAACTTTGGCGATGATGAGAATGAAGAACGGGATTGTATTGCTGATGCTTCTGCTGGCCGGATTCGGGGTGAGTGCCCAGGATCCGCAGTTCTCCCAGTATTACCAGGCTCCGCTGTATCTCAACCCTGGCTTTACCGGGATCACCCAACAGCAGCGGCTGGCCACGAATTACCGCATTCAGTGGCCCAACCTGCCCCAGGCGTTCAATACCTTTCTGGCCAGTTACGATATCTGGGTAGATGAACTTCGTTCCGGCTTTGGTGTGACTGCTATGACTGACAAGATGGGGTCTGCGGGCTGGCGGACTACTACCGTTGGAATTAACTACAGCTATAAAGTCCGCCTGACCGAGAAATTCGTCTTTTCGCCTGGTCTGTACTTCGGATACGGAATCAACGGCCTCGACCGCTCCAAGCTTTCGCTGGGTGACGGTTTGCAATACAATGGACAATCACTGGACCCCGACCTGCAAAAGCTGGGCAACCAGCAATATTTTGATTTTGGATCAGGCTTTGTGATTTATAACCGTTCGCTGTGGCTCGGCGCCGCGTTTCACCACCTCAACCGGCCCAATATGTCAATCCTCAACGAGACAGCAAGGCTCCCAACCAAGATGACCATCCACGGCGGAGCGCGGATTTCCCTGTATCACGGTATGCGGACTATGGCGAAGACTTCTTACCTGACACCATCCTTCATCTATCGCGTCCAGGGCCCTATCTCGCAGTTGGATATGGGTGTCAACTATCACATTGATCCTGTGTCCGTGGGATTGTGGTACCGCGGTAAGCCATTTGACAAGAATATTACCGGCGGTATCAACTCAGACGCAATGGTATTTACCATGGGTTTGTACCTGAGCAAGTTTACGGTAGGGTATAGCTATGACTTCTCAGTCTCAAAACTCTCCACCGCTTCCGGTGGTGCACACGAGGTATCCATCGTGTATGAATTTGTGGCGAAGCCCCTGCATCGGGGTGTGAAAAAGCAGAACCGCCTGATCCCTTGCCCCACGTTCCACAATAAGGGCAACACGTGGGAGAAGTAATCAGCGCTTCAGTTTGCTGAGTTTGATCTCAGTCAGCCTTCGTTTGGTATCCAGCGAGAAATCGCTCTGCATCATCCAGTCATAGTAGGCAGGCTCCTGCTGTAACACGGCAAGAACTGACTTACCCTTGTGTTTTCCGAAATTGAAGATAGCCTCGCCCCTGGCATCTTTGATCATTCTGCCTGCCAGGTCAATCATGTCGGAAGCAACCAACTTACCCAGTTCCTCCATGTCGTTGCGAATGATGCCCATCGGCTGCCCGAGTGCATCGGTGACCGGTTTGTTTTCGTACCGCTCCACCTGGGCCAGCAGTACTTCCAGCGAGGCTTGTGCGTCCGCCCTCGCGGTGTGAGAGTCCTCCAGCTTCTTCTGGCAATAGAATTCAACCGCTGCGGACAGGTTACGTTTTTCCATCAGATGGAAAATGCGTTGAGAATCGACGATCCGCTTCCGGGCGTAGTCAAATTCAACCCCCGCACGCAGAAACTCTTCCACGAGAATGGGAACGTCAAATTTCATGATGTTAAACCCCGACAGGTCAGCTCCCTCCAGAAACTTGGCGTAGTCCCGTGCAAGCTCCTTGAATGTGGGCTGTCCGGCTACTTTTTCGTTGGTAATGCCATGAATCGCTGTTGAGTCGGGCGGAATCGGCATCCCGGGATTGACCAGGTTGTATTTCTCAAGCCGTTCACCATTCGGCATCAGTTTGATCATCGCAATTTCGATGATCCGGTCCTGTTGAATGTTCGTGCCGGTGGTTTCGAGGTCAAAAATGACAATCGGAATCTTGAGATTGAGCTTCATGTAAGATGGGATCAGCGAAAGCGAAAGCCCTGCAGGGCCTGATAGAATAACTCGGACGTTACTCCGATCTTTTTGAGTGTCTCTTTGGCTGCGCTTACATACAGCAATGGCTCCTTGCCTGAAAGGGAAAACGGTCCTCTTTCTTTGCTACCAGCGACTAAATAGGTGTTGCCACTTTCTTCATGATGCGGATGGCTTTTGAAGGGTACATACAGGACATCAGGCCGTTCTTTTGTGCAAATCACTGTCAGGATCCGGTCGGATTCATTGTAGATGAGGATGCCGGACTTGGGTGTTGCGTCCGCAAAGGCGTCAAAGGACCGAATCAATGATTCTTCGGAGGTAGCGTGTGCATCGAAACCCGTCAGTACCGCAATATGGTGATGCCAGTCAAGCGGAACGCTGTCCGCAATGGGTTGGTCTACGATCAGTACAGGCGCATCCGACACATGAACGGAGGAAGTTTGCCCTTCTGGCGGCCTGCTCAGGACATAGTCACAGGGGCGTTTCAGTTGTCTGAGCACATGAAGGATAAGTGTAGCAACCTCAAACGTTCCGCTACTGCCTGCAATGACAATTCGCTGTTTATCTTGAGATTGGTCCAGTATTTCGGAGGTGGAGAGAGACCCCATGAACAACGGCATATTAATTCCACCTGAAAAGTAGGAAAATACCACCTGCCATCCTACTGGTAACCTTTCGCCTTTTTGGCGAATTTATTCACAATGGCACGTGTATCGAATGTTGAAAACTTATGTCGGTAATTTCTCTGAACCTGCAGCGAAGCCTGTAGGTTTGTTATCCCAAAAAAGAATACCGTACAACAACCACGAAGTATGGAGCAACGATCAACGTCTTTGAGGCTAGGCAGCACGAAGCCCGGAAAACTGATTCCCCGTGAAATCAGCGAGGGGCTTGGTAAACTGCCGCCTCAGGCGCTTGATCTGGAAGAAACAGTGCTGGGTGCCCTGATGCTCGAGAAGAATGCGCTCACCACTGTGGTGGAGTTCCTCCGACCAGAGCATTTCTACTCAGAGCAGCATCAGGAAGTATACAACGCGATCATCGACTTGTTCAAGTCCTCCGAACCAGTGGACATGCGGACGGTGGTTGCCCAACTTCGCAAAAACGGCAAACTTGAACTGGTGGGTGGCGCCTATTACATCGCAGAACTCACCTCCAAGGTATCTTCAGCGGCCAATATCGAGTACCATGCCCGTCTCATCATTGAGATGGCAATCAAACGGAACCTGATTCAGATCTCTTCCGAAATCCAAAACCTGGCCTACGAGGACACAACAGACGTATTTGAACTCCTCGACAAGACAGAGCAATCAATTTTCAAAATCTCTGATTCCAACCTGAGGAAGAACTACGACACCATGAAGTCGTTGATGTTTCAGGCCGTGAAGGAATTGCAGGAGCGACGCAACCACAAAGATGGACTCACCGGCGTCCCCAGTGGCTTTTCGCGCCTGGACCGGATTACCAGCGGTTGGCAAAAATCGGATCTGGTGATCATTGCTGCCCGACCCGGTATGGGTAAAACTGCCTTCATTGTGTCGGCGCTGCGCAACGCAGCCGTCGACTTTAATCAGCCAGTCGCCATCTTCTCCCTCGAAATGGCCTCCCTTCAGCTGGTCAACCGTCTCATTTCAGCGGAGGCTGAACTTGAGTCTGAGAAAATCAAGCGCGGCAACCTCGCCGACTACGAGTGGGCCCAGCTCGTCCACAAGACCAACCGCCTCTCAGCGGCGCCAATATTCATCGACGACACACCCGGATTATCCATCCTGGAACTCCGCGCGAAATGCCGCCGCCTGAAAGCAGAGCACAACATCCAGATGATTGTGATCGACTATTTGCAGCTGATGAAGGGAGATGCAGCAGGTAACCGCGAACAGGAAATCGCATCCATTTCACGTGCGTTGAAAGGTGTCGCCAAAGAACTGATGGTACCCGTGATTGCCTTGTCGCAGTTGAGCCGTGGTGTGGAAACCCGTGGCGGCGACAAACGCCCGCAATTGTCGGACCTGCGTGAATCTGGTTCCATTGAGCAGGACGCCGATATCGTAATGTTCCTGTACCGACCTGAATACTACAAAATAACCGAAGACGAAGACGGCATGCCCACACAGGGTATGGCAGAAGTAATCGTGGCCAAACACCGAAATGGATCGCTGGATACCGTGAAACTCAAGTTCATTGGCAAGTACACGAAGTTTGCAGACTTTGACGGCCCGCTGCCGAACGAGAATCCATTCTCCGGAATGATCACGCGCGAAAGCCGGGTTAACACACCGCCACCGCCATCCCGACCGGATGATGACATGCCTTTCTAAAATTTGCAATCAAGATTCGGATTAGTTTCTTATTTTCCGTCTATGAAAGCCCTGGTACTTACAGCGCCTGGAAAGATTGAATTGAAGGAACTCCCTGTTCCCACGGCCGGCCCGGGCATGGCATTGATCAAGGTCACTGCTGTTTCATTGAACCGGCGCGACGAGTGGATCACAGAAGGCAAATACCCCAAAATCAAATATGGCGTCATCCTGGGTTCCGATGGCTGTGGCATTGTAGAAAAGGTGGGATCAGAATCCGACGCGGACTGGGTAGGTCAGGAGGTTGTGGTCAACCCCAACATCAACTGGGGACCTGACCCGGAGGTTCAATCGAAAGACTACACGATTCTGGGAATGCCTGTAGATGGCATGTTCGCAGAATATGTCGTCGCTTCCCTCGATCGCCTGCAGCGCAAGCCTGCACACCTCAATAGTCTGCAGGCATCCACTTTGCCAATGGGCGGCCTCACCGCCTACAGGGCGCTCTTTCGCCGTGGACAGCTCAAGGCCAATCAGAATGTACTCATCTCCGGATTTGGTGGTGGCGTGGCACAGTTCGCATTCCTTTTTGCCCAGGCCGCGGGCGCCAATGTGTACGTCACATCAGGGTCGGACGAGAAATTGGCCAGGGCACTCAAAATGGGTGCGCGCGGTGGCTATAACTACAAAAAGGAAGCTACGTACAACGACCTCTGGAAAACCAGAGGCGGATTT
>JAIBBB010000203.1 GCA_019694905.1 Cyclobacteriaceae bacterium | reverse complement strand
TTACACAGAAGGATATTTTCAGGTACGTGGTATGCCGGCTGGACGAGAAAATCAAGAGCACGGTCCGCGTCACCCGTGCCAGTGCCATGAAGCGATTGGATGCTGCGAGAAAGAAGCAGGTTCGTGTGGACTGCTGGCTGGACGACCGCCTTCGCCTGCAGGAGATCCCGGAAGATGAGCGAAACTTCTACGACCGCACCATCCTCGTCCAGGTTTTCAATCAAAACCACTTCAGCCTTGTCATCATCGAATTGTTGCTGGTTGCCCTGATTCTCGTGCTCGGGATTTTCAAAGACTATCCCGCATTCCAGATTCCTGCCGCAGCGAGCTTCATGATCCTGCTCACTGTATTTGTGATGCTCGCAGGAGCTTTCTCCTACTGGTTTGGAAACTGGGCCTCCAGTGTGGCGGTACTGATCTTCCTTCTGGTCAATTACCTGGTGGGCGAGAATCATTTTACCAAACCGTACCAGGCATTTGGGTTATCGTACGAGCAGCGCACACCTTATACCGTCGATCAGCTTCGGGCACTCAACGACACCAGCGCCGTGCGCAAGTCGGTGGAAACCGTCTTGCCAGCACTTCAACACTGGCGAGCACGCTGCGACGCGCCTCCTTTGATGGTCCTGATCTGCAGCAGCGGCGGAGGCAAGCGCGCAGCACTCTGGTCACTTTCGGTGTTGCAAACAGCTGACAGCCTGACGCACGGCGCCCTGATGAAACAAAGTGTGCTCATGACAGGTGCCTCCGGCGGATTAATTGGTGCTACCTACTTCCGGGAAGTAAAACTGCGCGCGATTCGAGGAGAAGACATCCGCCCCTATCATGCCATCCACCGCAGCCACATCGCCACTGACAACCTCAATCCGCTGATCTTTAGCCTGCTGGCCAATGACCTGTTTGTGGGATTCACGCGTTTCACCTATGGTGGACACAGCTATGTGCGCGACCGTGCCTATACTTTTGAAGAACAACTGAATCTGGACACCGAAGGGATTCTCAACAAGAAAGTGATCGACTACCGGCAGGCCGAGTCAGCCGGTGAAATTCCGATACTGGTCTTTTCACCCACCATTGTCAATGATGGGCGCAAACTTTACATCTCTGCGCAACCCATGGCATTCATGAATGCAGATACAGGGCTCAATCCGACCTACACGAACACCAAATTCAGCGGCATCGACTTCAGGAGTCTGATGGCTGCCCAGGACGGGGATAGCCTCCGCTTGCTGTCGGCCATGCGTATGAGTGCGACGTTTCCATACATTACACCCAACACCACACTGCCTACAGACCCGCCCGTGCAGATCATGGATGCAGGTATCTCTGACAACTTTGGCATCACAGATGCCGTTCGGTTTCTCTACGCCTTCCGCGACTGGGTAAGTACAAACACCAGTGGCGTCATCGTGCTCTCCATCAGGGATTCACCTAAACTGACTCCTGTGTCCGCCAAGCCAGGGCAGTCCATCGTCGATGCGCTCACCCAGCCCATTGCCAGCGTGTACAACAACTTTGAGAATTTTCAGGATATCACCAATGACAACCTGCTGAGCTATGCAGACACGTGGCTTGACGTGCCTGTGCACCGCGTAGACATACAGTATTTCCCTACCACCTACGTTCCTATCCTGCAAAACATGGACAGCATCCGGCAGCATAATGCACGGGCGTCACTCAGCTGGCGTCTCACCGCCCGTGAAAAACAAGGAGTAGTTGAAACCGTTGAGGCGGGCAGAAACCGGCAGGCACTCCAAACGCTCGTGCAACTGCTGAAACAATAGGTTGTGCGTTCGTCCCAGGATCGTTGAATAATCCCGGGCGAACCTCTATTTTGGAACGATAATATTCATTCCATGCGCACACCTGTTATCCTCCTTTTCCTTGTCCTGATGAGTCATGTGCTGGTTGGCCAGGACGTTGTACTTCCGGCTGAGTCAGCCTCTGCAACGAATGGCGAGGTCACCATCAAAGGCAAGAAGATTCCCTATAAGGCAACGGTGGGCACACAACCTGTGTGGAACAAGGATGGCAAGGTGATTGCTTCACTGTTTTACACGTACTACGAGCGTACTGACGTCGCCGACAAGGCACGGCGGCCATTGGTGATTTCATTTAACGGCGGCCCGGGCTCCGCATCAGTTTGGATGCATGTGGCCTACACAGGCCCGAGGTTGTTGAACATGGATGATGAAGGTTACCCTGTTCAACCATACGGCGTCCGTGAGAATCCGCACTCTATTCTCGATGTGGCGGACATCGTGTATGTAGATCCGGTGAATACGGGCTTCTCAAGGATCCTTGATCCTAAGACAGAGCGTTCCACCTTCTTCGGCGTGAATGCTGACATTGCCTACCTCGCCGACTGGATTGACAATTTTGTCGGACGCACAGGACGATGGCCTTCACCCAAGTATCTCATTGGCGAAAGCTACGGCACCACACGCGTCAGCGGTCTCGCCCTCGAGCTGCAAAATGCGCACTGGATGTATCTCAATGGCGTTATTCTTGTGTCACCCACTGAGCTTGGCATCCGCAGAGATGGTGCCGTTAATGATGCACTCCCGCTACCCTACTACACCGCCACGGCGTGGTATCACAAAGCACTCCCATCAGACTTGCAGCAAAAGGACCTGAACGACATACTTCCTGAAGCTGAAGCGTTCACCGTTGACAAACTCATACCGGCCCTCGCGAAGGGTGGATTCATTTCCGAGAATGAAAAGAAGGAAGTGGCAGCAAAAATGGCGCGGTACAGCGGAATGACTGAAAAGACCATTCTTCAACATAACCTGGTCATCACCACCGACTTCTTCTGGAAAGAGCTGCTGCGGGAACGCGGCATCACCATCGGCCGGCTGGATTCGCGCTACACCGGCATTGACAAGATGGAAGGCGGAGAAGAACGAGACTACGATCCGGCGCTGACCATGTGGAACCATGCATTCACCCCTGCCATCAATCACTACCTCCGCAATGTACTTGGATTCAAAACCGACCTGCACTACAATATTTTCGGCCCAGTTCATCCGTGGGACAACACGAATGAGCACACGGGAGAGAGTCTGCGCCAGGCCATGGCACAGAATCCCTACCTGCACGTAATGATTCAGTCCGGCTATTATGATGGAGGCACCGACTACTTCAATGCCAAGTACACATTGTGGCAACTGGATCCCAGTGGCAAGTTGCGCAACCGACTCCGTTTTGAAGGCTACCGGAGCGGACACATGATGTACCTCCGCGCGGCTGACCTGAGCACGTCCAACGACCACATCCGCGATTTCATCCGACAGTCGCTGCCGGCCGCCGGACAGCCTGCCAAATACCAGGCGCCGGACAAATAATGAAGGACCACGGACTGATTTGCAGTCCATGGTCATTCCGTTAACTTTGCCGTCCGGTTTATCATTTTTGCCATCATGTTCGACAATTTAAGCCTCAAGCTGGAGAAAGCGTTCCAGACCCTGAAGGGTCAGGGCCGCATCACCGAAATCAACGTTGCCTCCACCATCAAGGAGATACGCAAGGCACTCATAGATGCCGACGTCAACTACAAGGTTGCCAAGGAGGTTACTGATGAAATCAAGGAAAAGGCACTTGGACAGAATGTACTGACTGCCATCTCACCTGGTCAACTCCTCATCAAGATCACCAATGATGAACTCACTGCCCTCATGGGGGGCGAGAGCGTCGACATTCAGATTGAGGGAAATCCTTCGGTCATTCTGATTGCCGGCTTGCAGGGTTCTGGTAAAACGACATTCAGCGGCAAACTGGCCAACTATCTCAAAAAGCAGGGCCGGCAGGTCTTGCTTACTGCATGCGATATCTACAGGCCTGCTGCGATCGATCAGTTGAAAGTACTCGGTCAGCAAATCGGGGTGGATGTCTATGCCGAGCCTGACAATAAGGACGCTGTTGCGATTGCAAAGGCTGCCATTGCACATGCCAAAGCCAATAACCATCGTATCGTTGTAGTAGACACAGCCGGTCGTCTTGCCGTTGACGAGGAGATGATGAATGAAATCGCCCGTTTGAAAGACACGCTCAAACCGGCTGAAACATTGTTCGTGGTGGACTCAATGACAGGTCAGGACGCAGTCAACACGGCCAGGACATTCAACGAACGCATCAATTTTGACGGTGTGGTGCTGACCAAACTCGACGGTGACACCCGTGGTGGGGCGGCGCTTTCCATTCGGCGGGTTGTCGACAAGCCCATCAAATTTGTTTCCTCCGGCGAAAAAATGGAAACCATCGACCGGTTCTATCCGGAACGAATGGCGGGAAGAATTCTGGGCATGGGCGATGTCGTTTCGCTTGTTGAAAAAGCACAGCAGACTTTTGACCAGGAAGAGGCCCTGCGTCTGCAAAAGAAAATCCGCAAGAATCAGTTCGATTTCAACGATTTCCTGTCGCAACTAGAGCAGATCAAAAAGATGGGGAACATGAAAGACCTGCTGGGCATGATTCCGGGTATGGGCAAAGCGCTGAAAGGAGTGGATATAGATGACAACAGTTTCAAACCCATTGAAGCAATCATCCGCTCAATGACCATTGAAGAGCGAGAAAGTCCTGAGATTATCAACCCGGGCCGGAAGAACCGCATTGCAAAAGGCAGCGGCACCAGCGTGCAGCAAGTGAATCAGTTGCTGAAACAATTCGAGGACATGCGGAAAATGATGAAGTCCATGAACAAACTGGGCGGCGGAAAACGGGCGCTGAATGCACTGAGACCCATGGGTCGATAAGGGTGGGAATCTTCTGAAACCCCCTGAACACCAGCGATTCTGCCAAATTTTACACAAACTGCAGAACCTTTGGCAAACCCTAACCGTTATAAATTCTAGTTTACAGGTTGTTTTAGAGAGTGCCTCGACAGATTTGTCGGGGCACTTTTGTATGCCTGCCACTTTGTAACTTCAACCCTCAACTTAACCAACTTACCATGAAAAGAACCCTCTACCTTTCCGTAGCACTCCTGCTCCTTGGAGTGGTCACCGTCATTGCACAGGACAACAAAGCAAAACGCCCCAGCCCGCCTGCAGTTGCCGAGGCCACCATTGACGGTGTCAAAGTCAGAATCGACTATTCTCAGCCCTCTGCACGCGGCAGAAAAATGCTGGGTGGCAACGAGCCCTTTGGCAAAGTTTGGCGTACTGGTGCCAATGAGACTACTACAATTGACATCAGTGGGGACATCAAGGTGGAAGGCAAAGCGCTCGCAAAAGGGAAATACGGCCTGTTCACCATTCCCGGTGAAAAAGAGTGGGTCATCATCATCAACAAGGAAATTGCGTGGGGAGCGTATTCTTACAACGAGAAAGGCGATGTACTGCGTGTGACGGTTCCTGCCGGCAAGACCGACAAATTTGTGGAGACCTTCGAAATCAGTATTGTCGGAAAAGAAGTCGTGCTGCAGTGGGAGAACACCCGTGTGGCTTTCAAGCTTCAGTAACAACGACATTTGTCGGGCCCGCCCGACGCAGGTATTCAACAGTGGTCCGAAAGGGCCACTGTTTGTTTATGGGCCTGACGTCCAGTGGCGAAGGCAGGGCGGCACCTTGCACAGTCGTGCCGCAAGGAGATGCTGGCATCACGACTGTCTTGGTTTGGATTCAGCATATCTACCCATTGCCTTTTGAACGGAATTGACATAGCTTACTCGTGTGAAACCCATGGACATCATTGGCCGTTCGGACAGGGTGGATTTGCCCAGCCTGGGTCTGATAGACATTCATGCCAAGATAGATACCGGTGCGTATACCAGCAGCCTGCATTGCTCCCGCGCAGAGGTAGTGGATGGCCGGCTCGAGTTTGTTCTGCTGGATGAAGAGCATCCGGAATTTACCGGAATGCGTTTCATTGTCAAAAAATTTGATCGCCGCGAGGTAAAGAACTCCTTTGGCGAAGCCGAGTTGCGGTACGTCATCAAGACACGCATCCGCATCATGGGCCGGCTCATCCGTGCGGAGTTTTCATTGAGCGACAGGGGCAACCTCAAGTTTCCAGTCCTGCTGGGCCGCAAGATCCTTCGCAAGCGCTTCGTCATCGACGTCATGCAGAAGGACGTCTCTTATCAACGCAAGCTCAATCAGCAGAAAAATAAACCTGCATGAATGTCCGGCGGTCAGCCGCGCTGTTGTTGGTAGTCTGCCTGTGCAGTAGCTGGGGATTCTATGGACACCGCAAGATCAATGAACTGGCTGTGTACACACTGCCCCCTGCCATGTTGGGTTTCTACAAAAAGAATCAGCGCAACCTGCGTGATGCAGCGGTGAACCCTGACCGCCGCCGTTATGCGGTGGCAGAAGAGGCTGCGCGACACTACATCGACCTCGACGCCTGGGGCGACAGTGCCATCAGCCGGCTTCCCCATCGCTGGCAGGACGCCGTGAGTCAATACGGCGCTGACAGTCTTCAGCGACATGGCATTGTGCCCTGGCATCTCTATCATGTGTACCTCCAGCTGAAAGATGCATTCCTGAAAAATGACCCGGCCGCGGTACTCAGACTATCCGCCGACCTGGGACACTACGTGGCCGATGCGCATGTGCCCCTGCATACCACGCGCAATTATGACGGGCAATTGACGGGACAGCAAGGTATTCACGCACTCTGGGAATCCAGGTTGCCTGAATTATTCAGCGACCGCTACCAGTTTATGACAGGGAGGGCGCGCTATCTTGATGATGTACGTGAAACGGCGTGGCTGATTGTTGCTGCGAGTTCAGCCGCAGTGGACTCTGTATTGCAATTGGAACGCCAATTGTCAGGAATAGATGGCCGACCTTATTCCTTTGAGGGCCGTGGACGTCAGGTGGTCAAGGTGGTCGGAGCCGGCTATGCGCGCCAATACCATGAGCTTTTGAATAACATGGTGGAGCGGCGCATGCGGGCAAGCGTTTACATGACCGGTTGCTTTTGGTACACCGCCTGGGTCGATGCCGGGCAGCCTGACCTTCAAGGCTGGATCAGCTACAAACCCACGGCCGCAGAACTCGCCGAGCGAAAGCAACAAATTGAATTATGGAAGCATACCCTGTACCCGGCCCGTCCCCATGAGCAGTCGGACAACAACTGAAAAAGCCGTAACTTTGCAGTGCAGGAAACGTTCAATGAAACCTGAACACTGGGGTCGTCCGGTATTGACAGGATGTGTGAGGACGTAAGCCAGCATGCGAGCTCATGGGATGAGAGCTCTGAAAGATAGTCCTGCAATTTACGTGGCGAGAATAACTACGCCATGGCTGCTTAATCTGACGGAATGTTAGGTTAGCTTATCCGCGGATAAGATCCGCGGAGGCCATCATCGCTCAGCGCCTCCGTTCTTCGGGAGCTGGATCAGCGGTGTCGACAGAATGAACTGGGCTGCCTTGTGTTGCGCAAGGTCGTCGAGATAACAGCAACTAAGGAAGGGATTAGGCTGTTGCCTGCCTTACCCGACCCGACAACCAAAGTCAACTAAGCATGTAGAA
>JAIBBB010000023.1 GCA_019694905.1 Cyclobacteriaceae bacterium | reverse complement strand
GGTGGGCGCTGCAGGTTCCTTTGCAGTGGGTGCGGATGTAAAAAAGATCGACCTTACCGGCAAGACCATCGTCCCTGGTTTTGTAGATACGCACGCTCACATGTGGCCCGCCTGGGGTGTTCACAAAAATCAGGTTTGGTTGTACGCGGCCAACCTCGCCTACGGTGTAACCACCACGCGCGACCCGCAAACCTCCTCGACAGACGTCCTCACGTATGGTGACATGGTAGAAACCGGTCAGATAATCGGTCCGCGCATCTACTCCACCGGTCCCGGTGTGGGCTATTGGGCTTATAACCTGAAGGATCTCGAACAAACCAGAGACATCCTCAAGCAGTATTCGGAGTACTTCCACACAAAAACAATTAAGATGTATCTGACGGGCAACCGCCAGCATCGCCAGTGGGTCATTCAGGCAGCACGTGAGCAACAGCTGATGCCAACCACTGAAGGTGGTTTGGACTTCAAATTGAATCTCACCAATCTTATTGATGGTTACCCTGGTCATGAACACTCCCTGCCTATTTATCCACTCTACAAAGACGTGAAGACTGCCATCGTCGGCACCGGTATGACCTATACCCCTACGCTTCTGGTTGCCTACGGTGGCCCATGGGCTGAAAACTATTATTACGCCACAGAGAAAGTCAATAGCGATCCCAAACTAAACCACTTCACCGCTAAGTCGGAGCTGGATCAAAAATCGAGGAGAAGACCAGGATGGTTCATGTACGAAGAACATGTTTTCCCTGACCATGCAAGGTTTGTGAATGACCTCGTGACAGCGGGTGGACAAGCCGGCGTTGGCTCTCACGGACAACTGCAGGGCCTTGGCTATCATTGGGAGTTGTGGAGCATTGCCAGCGGTGGAATGACTGCCCACAACGCACTGAAAGTGGCAACCATTCTCGGTGCACGTGCATTAGGCCTTGACGGTGACCTCGGCAGCATTGAACCGGGTAAACTGGCAGATCTTGTCATTCTCGACAAGAACCCTCTTGAGAATATCCGAAACAGCAATACCGTTACACATGTCATGAAGAATGGCCGGTTGTATGACGGAAACACCCTCGACGAAGTATATCCTGTCGAGCGAAAGGCACCCTCATTTGGGTTGGAGCAAGTGAAACCACTCAACTTGCCGGGCATTCGCTGATCTACCAGTATTCCCGCAAAAAGGCTGCCTCACCAGGCAGCCTTTTTTTGTTTTGGGTTTCGGTGACAGTTTATTGATATTTTTGCCCGCCGATTCCATGGAACAAGCGCCTCATCAATCACTGCAATTACAAACGGGCTATCGCCAGATACTGGGCATGGCAATGCCTATCGCACTCGCGATTCTGGTTCCGCAAATCAACTTCGTTACCAACAACATTTTTCTGAGCGGCCTCGGCCAAAAGGAATTGGCTGTGGCAGGTATCACCGGAGTGTACTACCTTGTTTTTGCCGTCATCGGCAATGGACTGAACAACGGTCTGCAGGCACTTATCGCGCGCAGAGCCGGACAGAATCAACCGCATGAAATTGGCCGCCTGTTCTATCACGGTGTCTGGATTGCACTGGGCATCTCACTACTAGGCATCCTCCTCACCTATCTTCTCGCACCCATCATCCTCCGGGCTTCTCTTCATGAGCAGGCAATAGCCGATCAGGCCATTCATTTCCTCTATATCCGAATTTGGGGACTGCCATTTCTTTATTTGTATGTCATGCGCAATGCCCTGCTGGTGGGCACCAACCAAACCAAGTTTCTGGTATGGGGAACACTTGCTGAAGCGCTGGTCAACGTCTTCCTGGATTACGGACTTATCTATGGGCACTTCGGCCTGCCACAACTCGGGTTTAATGGTGCTGCCTATGCATCCATCGCAGCAGAAGCCTGTGGTCTGGCAGTGATCTGGGTAGTAATTCACTGGAAAGGCATTCATAAGCGCTTTTCACTGTTTGACCAAATCCAGCCCGATACCGGCATGGTAAAACTCATTCTCGTCCAGTCTTCTCCGCTCATTCTGCAGTATGCTATCAGCATGATCAGTTGGGAATACTTCTATATTCTGATCGAACATCACGGTGAAAGGGCCCTGGCCATCTCCAATACGATGCGCAACGTCTTCGGTTTGCTGGGCATTTTTTCCTGGGCCTTTGCAAGTACCTCCAACACGATGGTAAGCAATGTGATCGGGCAAGGCAGGATCGACGAAGTCCTCCCGCTCATTCGCCGGATCGTTCGCGTCAGTCTCCTCATATCCTCCTTCACCTTTATTCTGCTCAATCTCTTCCCTGAGGTCATTCTGGAGTTCTTTGGGCAGGGGCCGGAGTTTGTGGCCGAGGGAGTGCCCGTCGTGAGGGTAATTGCCGCAGCCATTGTACTCGGTTCCTTTGCAACTGTTTGGTTGAATGCGGTAACAGGAACCGGCAACACCCTGGTCAATCTGACGATTGAATTCATCACAATCGTAGTGTATTCAATCTACGTGTACGTGGTTCTGGAGTGGCTCAACTGGTCCATCACCTGGGGTTGGGCCAGCGAATTGGTTTACTGGTTTGTGATCTTTGTGCTCTCATTTGGTTACTTCCGCTCCGGGCGATGGTCGGCCAAGGTCATCTGAACCCAAAATATCACCGCAACCAGAACTCTGGAGCACTTCGGGTTGTTGTTCAGTTTTGTTAGTCGCAAGTAAAGCCGATTCATTTTATGGAAAAGACCGCACAGCCTGAACATCCCGTCGCAGACCTGATCCGCAACCGCAAAAGTCCACGAGCCATACAAACAACTCCGGTAGAAGCTGAAAAGATAAAATCACTTTTTGAAGCCGTCCGCTGGACACCGAGCAGCAACAACGAACAGCCGTGGAAATACATCTACGCAACACGCGATCAGCCTTTGTGGGAGCTGATATTTCAATCGATCAACGAGAGCAATCAGATCTGGGCCAAAAATGCTCCCTTGCTAATCATGAGCATGACCAGAAAGACATTCACGCGCTATGGCGTGCCGAATGAATATGCCCACTACGATCTGGGCGCTGCCAATTCATTCCTTTCTTTGCAAGCCGTTGAACTGGGTCTGCAGGTACGACAGATGGCTGGTTACTCGACCGAGCGCATGCGGCACAATCTCAATATTCCGGATGATTATGATCTTGGTGCATTGATTGCTGTTGGATATCCGGGCAATCCGGACGAACTTCCGGAAAAACTCCGGCTGAGGGAATTGGCGCCCCGGGAGCGCCTTGTTCAGCAGGAGTTTGTCCTGAACCGTCCCTTTTAGCCTATGTCCGACGAAACAGAACGCAACACGAACCGGTACCTGATTGGTGGCATTGTCACCCTCCTTTTGATGGCATTGTTCTCTGCCCTCGGGAGTTTTGTCGTTTGGTCCGGACTCGGACTCTCCGTCTATTTCTTCTTCCTCAGCTACCGGGCAAGTGGTGTGTCCATTTTTCAATCCAGACCCACTGACCCTGGTGCGCCATATCAGGCGAACAACCCGACCCCTCCAGGCAACAATGCACTGAACAAGATCCGGGTGATTGTGCCAATCGTGTTCGTACTGATGGCACTAGGGATCATTGCAGCCGTGGTCGTTGCGATCAACTCATCGGACGATCGCGCTGAGGAAGTGGTGGAGGAAGTGCAATCCTCACTTGATCCGGAGGTAAACGACTGGGTAAACAACGGTAATGCATACTATAACCAGGGTTCTTACGATTCAGCGAGTTACTATTACAGCAAGGCTCTCGCGAAATGGCCGGACCATCCTAGTGCGTTGTATGGCAAAAGTTTGATAGCCTATGCCAAGGAGGACTTTCGCACTTCCTTGCAACTCGTTCGTCGCTGCAAGGCCTTGAATAGCAATGATCCGGATGTCATGATGATGCTTGGAGCAAATCATTTTCAATTACGACAGTTGGACAGCGCCCGCTACTACCTTGACGAGGCAGTCTCCATGGGAAATCAGACAGCGTGGTGTCTATGGATGAACGGAGAGATTTACCTTGCAGAGGGTAATCGCAACGATGCCCGCCAGTCATTTCTCAACAGCATTGGCGCGGATAGCACATTAGTCGATTCCTACAAGCGCCTGCTTGAGGTGGATCCGGAGAACAGCACATTGTACCGCCGCAAACTCAAAGAGTTTAATCAGTGACAGAAGCGAGCTCCAGTACACCGGAGAAATTCTTTGCAGCCATTGTTGTCCCCGAGCCGATTCAGGAGCAGATTCAGCAACTCAAAAGAGATTGCCAGGATTTGACCGGAACTCGCGCTGCCCTGCGATCTCCGTCTCACATCACATTTCATATGCCCTTTCATTGGCGCGCCGATCGCGTTAGTCATCTGACCAACACGCTGCGCTCCTGGAAGATGACCGCACCCATCAGAATTGGGTTACGTGGCTTTGGTTGCTTCCCTCCCAGGGTTGTCTTTATTCAGGTGGAAGAAAGTAAAGAACTAATTGAAACACATCGTTTGTTTACACGGTTTTGCCGGACCTCGCTGGGCCTGCTTAACGCTCATTACAAAGATCAACCCTTCCACCCCCATGTGACCATTGCCTTCAGGGACCTGAACAAAAGCGAGTTCAATCTGCTCTGGGCAGATTTTGGTCAACGCACTTTCGAAAGTGAATTTGTCGCTACACACCTCACACTGCTCAGGCACAACAGCAAAGAATGGAAACCCTTTCAGGATTTCGGTGCGCCGTCATGATCTGACAGTAAACCAGGTCTGCGCTGACGCGTTCTCTGTACCGACATATCATGTCGCCACGATTCAATACGAGCTGCATGGCCGGAAAGCAGTACATCAGGAACGCTCCAGCCTTTGTACACCGCTGGTCTTGTGTATACGGGCGGCGCAACCAGGCCATCCTGAAAGGAATCCGTCAGAGCGGATGTCTCATCCGAAAGTACACCCGGCAACAGTCGGATGACGGCATCGGCAACAACCGCTGCAGCCAGTTCACCGCCTGAAAGAACATAGTCACCGACACTTATTTCTCTTGTAACAAGATGTTCCCTGACACGCTCATCAACTCCCTTGTAGTGCCCGCATAAAAGGATGAGGTTTCCTTTGAGGCTGAGTTCATTGGCAAGTGACTGGTTAAACAGGTCGCCATCAGGACTCATGTATATCACTTCGTCGTATGTCCGCTCAGAACGAAGCAGGGAAAGGCACTTGTCGATAGGCTCAATCAGCATGACCATTCCGGCTCCTCCTCCGTAGGCATAATCGTCTGTCGCGCGATGAGGTCCGGAGGCATATTGGCGCAGGTCGTGAACCTGAACTTCTACAAGCTTTCTGTCGATCGCTCGCCGAAGAATAGAATCCGCAAACGGGCTTTCCAGGAGTCGCGGCAAGCAGGTAATAATATCGATTCTCATGAACGGAATCGGTCAGGCCCTGGGAAGGGTAAAATAGAATGTTGTTCCCTTTCCGGGCACGCTCTCGAACCAGATTTTTCCACCATTTCGCTCTACAAACTCTTTACAGAGAATTAATCCAAGCCCAGTGCCCTTTTCATTTGCGGTACCTCTTGAACTATAGCCGGCGGTCTTATCAAAGAGAATACGTTGAACGTCCGGATCGATTCCCACGCCATTGTCTGAGATGGCAACGGTCACCATCTCTTCATTTTGAAAAGACTCAATCGCAATCGTCCCCCCCTGGTCAGTAAACTTGATGGCATTCATAATGAGATTTCTCAACACAAGATTGATCATATTATGATCCGCAAGGGCCATGACGCGATCACCAACGCGGTTTACCATCTGAATTTCCTTGACATGAACCGTTTGGATCATACGAAGGTTCTCATCCACCACCCGGGACAATTCAATTCGCTCAGGCAGAAAACTCAGTTTGTCCATTTGCATGAGCGCCCAATCCAGCAGATTGTTAATCAGCGCCCTGGTGTTGTTGAATTGTGCCCTTAATTCACGGGTGAGCCTGGCGAACTCATCTGGCTGAATACCATTCTTGTCCATGAGATCAAGCACGGCAGAAAGGGCATTCATGGGCGAACGCAAATCGTGGGAGATAATTGAAAAGAACTTGTCTTTCACTTTGTTCAACTCTTCAAGTTCAATCGTTCGCCGTTTGATCTCTTCCTGATGCTCGAGCAGCAGTTTGTTGATTTTGATCCTACGCTGACCGCTTCTATAAATCGTGAACAGGAGTATAGCCGTGAGTGCAACCACTACAACCAGGATGTTTCTTACAAACTCTGTTCTCCGGATCGCCCCCTCCTGAGCAATTCTCTGCGCACTGAGTGCTGCGATTTCAGTATCCCTCGCTTGTGTTTCAAATCGAAGTTGTGATTGAAACAGTTTCTCAATCATGGACTCGCTGAATACACTGTCGCGAAGGGCGTCGTGCATCTTGATGTATTCGATGGCGTGTTTGAAATCACCGCGCTTTTCGTAAAGCGCGGACATTTCACTATAGCAGGTCAACTCCAGATTGCGGGCATCGAGTCGCAGAGCCGCCTCAAGGCTTTCATCAAAAAACTGCTGGGCCTCCGGGTACTTGCCCAGTTTAGCCATCACCATCCCCTTGCCAAGTTTGCATTCGGCAATCATATAGAGGTTGTTCAACTGCTGGCTGCCTGCAATGACAGAGTCATAGTAGGCGACAGACCGGGCATAGTCTCCCTTCTGAAGGTAAACCTTGGCGACCCGCGACTGAATGATTGGTATCAGCACCAGGATCTTTCGCATGCGGGCCTTCTGAAGGCCCGAAAGCAGAAGCTTCTCAGCAGACACCAAATCACCCCGCTTGCTGTTCAATGCCCCCTTTTCGTTGAGCGTATAAGGCTCCATGTCTGCATCTCCAATTGCTGTACTGATCCGCTGGGCTACATCAAAATGGCCGATGGCTATTTCGTATTGCTTGAGTTCAGTGAAAATAGTGCCGATGTTGTGAAGGGAAATGGCCATGAGCAGTGAGTCGTTCCTTCTCTTCGCCTGTTCATAGCTCTGGGTAAAGTAGAAGTATGCATCGTCAAATTCATCAAGGTCGCGGTAGTCGTTACCCACGCCATTCAGGAGTCTGTTGTAGTTAACACTGTCGTGAATGCTGGCAAAAAGGGAGAGTGCCTGGTTATCATACTTTAGCGCGGAAGAATGATCGCCCTCAACTGTCTCTAGCGTGCCACGCTGGTAATACGCGATGCCTTTGGCCCATGCCCAGTTATGCGATTCAGCGAGACTGATGGCATCTTGAATGTACTGTTGCGCCATCGCATGATCAAGATAGTCGCTTGCCTGTGACAACTCCACCAGAGTCCGGATTCGGATAGAGTCGTTGGGCGCATCGATGAGCCGTTGCTTCAGCTCCTCTAACCCGGGTTGCGCATTACCTGTCAGAGAAATTCCTGACAATAAGATCAGCAGAAAAAAACGAATGATAGATTTCATGGCAAGATCAAGAGCATTTTCCAAAAGCCTGCAAGCAAGAACAAGATCATGCTGGCGGGTATCAGGTATTTCCAGTTCAAGTTAATCAACTGATCGATCCTGACTCTCGGAAAAGTCCAACGGATCCAGATTTGGACTCCTACCAGCAGCAGGGCCTTGCCTGTAAGCCAGAAAATTCCCCAAATGGGACCTGTTGTCCAGTCGGCGAATGTCCATGAACCAATGTTAGGAATAGGTGAATTCCAACTGCCAAAAAACAAAACTGCACTCAGGAAGGCAGCCAGGAGCATCATGGCATATTCGGCAAGCATAATGATTGCCCACCGAAAGCCACTGTACTCAGTCTGGAAACCCGCCACGAGCTCAGATTCGCCTTCAGGCAAATCAAAGGGTGCGCGGTTGCTCTCTGCCAGTGTGGCGATAAAAAAGACACCCCATACGGGAAGCAGAATGGGCATTTGAAAAATGTTCCAGGTCAGAAATCCTCCAATGGCGCCCACGTCCCACGCGCGAACACCAGCAAGTGGAACCATATGTTCATTGCCTGCACTTTGCAACCATGAAATTTGCTGCAGGTCAAGTGTACCCGTGTACAGGACAACCGTTCCAAGACACAGTCCGACCGGAATTTCATATGAGATCAACTGAACGGCTGCTCTGAGAGAACCCAAAGAGGCATACTTATTCCCCGAAGCCCAACCCGCGACAAGAATACCGATGACGTCAAGAGATACGATCGCGATCACGAAAAGCAAGGCCGAGGAAAAGCCTGCGCCCGGCCATTCAGGTGAAAGTGGAATGGCTGCAAATCCGGTAAAAACTGCCACAAAAATGAGAATCGGGGCCAGCCGAAACATCCATTTCAGGACGCCTTCATTTTCAATCTGTTCCTTTTGGAGCAGTTTGAGTAAATCCGCAATGGTTTGCAAAAGCCCATAGGGGCCAACTTCCATGGGGCCCAATCGATCCTGCATAAAAGCCGAAAGTTTACGCTCCGCATACACGGCCATGATCGTGTAACACACCAGAAAGGGGAGCATAAACAGCAACGAACTCATCTCAAGAGAAAACGGAAGGCTAAGATCAGGCAAAATTCAGCAACTAAAAATGCAAAAAAGCCAAAAAACCTACATGACTTACCTACCAAAGGGGGTAGCGCTGGAGCCGGGCAGGTTCATGAAAGAACACCCGCGTCGACGCTTCGAAAGACTCAGTATAGTCCGATACCAGAAATTCATAGGTTGGCATGGCGTCCGACAGCAACTGCGCGGACTCCAGATAGGTCTTCAGTGTAGCAGCTACCACTGCAGTAGAGTCAAGTATCTGAACCCGTCCCCTGAAAAACTCATTGATCTCATCCCGGATCAGGGGATAGTGTGTGCAACCGAGAATCAAGGCGTCGATAGCCCCAAACAAAGGATCACCAAGATATTGACTAATGACGTCGTGGCTGATTTGATTGTTGAAGTATCCCTCTTCGATCATGGGCACAAGCAAAGGAGTCGCCAGTGGAAGAAGTTGAATGGAGGGATCTGCTCGTTCCATTTTGGCTGTGTAGATTCCGGATTGAATGGTTCGTTTGGTGCCGATAAGACCAACCTTTCGCCCCCCGAATTGGCTTGAGACATGCCGCACCATTGGATCAATGACATCAATTACATGGGCCTGGTGCCGAACATATTCCTTCAGTAGCTCATAGGCCGCCGAGCTTGCAGAATTGCATGCGATTACAATTACTTTGCAACCTCGCTCAATCAGTACATTGGCAATGCGAACCGAATAGGCTTGTATCGCCGCTTCAGATTTATCGCCGTACGGCAGGTGTGCCGTGTCTCCAAAATAGACCAGACTTTCCTGAGGCAAGGCCTGCTTGATTGCATGGGCAACCGTCAGGCCTCCAATGCCGCTGTCAAAAATGCCAATAGGGGATTGACGGCTCATGGTCCGTGCTTGGTCTAACCTGAACTGCGATGGCAGGTCAGGCTACGTTATCAGCAAGTTTGGCGATAACTTCTTCTCGTTGCTCGCGGTGTTTGCAATAGCTGCAGTGGAAGTGCTTAAGCAGCAAACCTTCTTCCGTTTGAGTGGGTGCCCGTTCGATTTCTTCCCGCTCGATTTTCATTGTATAGTACCCGCACTCTGCACACTCTTCAGCGTGCTGATAAGCGTAGTATTTTTCAATTTTCTTATACCCTGTCTTGTCATCAAGCCACACATCATAGTCAACTGAGTGAACATCCTCTTCGGCCATCTGACCTGCGTCAAGGTGATGGTTCTCCTCCGATTCATCCAGTTTCCTCATCACATTGCCCTCAGGAGAAATCCTGGGCTTGTTGCGCAGTTTGTTCAGTCGGCGCTCTAACACTCTGGGGTAGTAGATTTTCACAAGGTTGCTAAAGATTACATAGCCAATGATGGCCATACACACTGTAATGAAGATGCGGACGTAAAACCATGAGGTTTTGGACTCTTCAATTTTATGGCTCAGCACGGTATTGCCATAGAACATTCCGGCAATCAGCATCGCCACTACAGCGTACCAGAAAAACCGAACCTCATGAAGGTTCACATAGTCATAACGATCCTTGTATTCTTTGATTTGTGCAATCTTCATCTCATGGTAAAGAAGAATGCCGACTGCGACAGCCACACTGGCCATGCTGGCATACAACATAAAATGATCCCATGCCTGGTAGAATTCTTTGGTCTGTTCCATAGTCTTATTTAATGCTGAATCTAAAGAAAGGTATGAAAATTTTCGAAACTTCGGCATGAGCCCATCCGCCAAATATTTGGATGATCATTGCCCGGAATCAATAAATTTGCACCTTCAACCAAAGAACGCCAATATGGGATACAACTTACTGAAGGGCAAGCGCGGAATCATCTTCGGAGCCCTGGATGAGAATTCAATTGCCTGGAAGACCGCTCTCCGTGTGAAAGAGGAGGGTGGCAGCTTTACACTCACCAATGCCCCCATCGCCATGCGAATGGGCAAGATCAACGAGCTGGCAAAGGAGTGCAATGCAGAAGTAATCCCTGCTGATGCAACTTCTGAGCAGGACCTTACCCAACTCTTTACGAGGTCCCTCGAAGTATTGGGAGGCAAGATCGATTTCGTTCTCCATTCCATTGGAATGAGCCCGAACGTAAGAAAAGACCGGCCGTATGGTGACCTCAACTACGAATGGTTCCTGAAAACGCTGGACATCTCTGGCCTGTCTTTCCACAAGGTTCTTCAGACCGCAGAAAAGACGGATGCCATGAACGAGTGGGGATCCATACTTGCTTTGTCTTACATCGCCGCTCAGCGTACCTACCCCGACTATTCTGACATGGCACAGGCCAAGGCTGTCCTGGAGTCCATCGCACGCAGTTATGGATACCGATTCGCCAAACTCAAAAAGGTGCGCGTGAATACCATCTCACAGTCACCTACCAAAACTACGGCGGGCGCCGGTATTACTGGCTTCGATGTATTTTACGATTACGCCAACATGATGTCCCCGCTGGGCAATGCAACAGCTGAAGACTGTGCCAACTATATCACTCTGATGTTTTCTGACTTCAGCCGGATGGTCACTATGCAAAATCTGATGCATGACGGCGGTTTTTCCAGCAGTGGTATCACGGAAGAACTCGTCGCAAGGCTCTCCAAATAGGCACTGCAGGCGATGATCGCCTTTCCGCATTGCAAGATCAATCTGGGTCTTCGGGTTATTGAAAAACGTTCCGACGGATTTCACAACCTGGAGACCTGCTTTTATCCCGTTCCCTGGACTGACATACTGGAAATCACACCCGCTGAAGTAACCTCTTTCCACACGACTGGTATCCCTATAGACGGAGCCCCCTCCACCAACCTTTGCATGCGTGCATATCAGTTACTTGCTCAGTACGTTCCCATTCCTCCGGCCTCTATACACCTGCATAAGATCATCCCGATGGGCGCTGGCCTGGGTGGGGGATCCGCTGATGCAGCTTTCGTGCTTCGCGCACTGAAAGAGCAGTTCGCTCTCAATGTACCTTCTTCACTGCTACTTGAGTGCGCGCGCCAGCTGGGAAGCGATTGTGCGTTTTTCCTGCAAAATGCTCCCATGATGGGAACCGGCAAGGGGGACATCCTGACCCCCATCTCACTTTCTCTTGCTGGCATGTACCTGGTACTGGTAAAACCACCTGTACATGTTTCCACTAAGGAGGCTTACCAATATGTGAAACCATCCCAGCAGGGACCTGCTGTTGCAGAGGCCCTTTCAATGCCGATTACACAATGGTCAAAAGACCTCCGCAACGATTTTGAGATTAGCGTCTTTCGTCAGCATCCGGAATTGGCAGCCATCAAAGAGAAACTGTACCAGGCCGGTGCCATTTATGCTGCCATGAGCGGCTCAGGTTCCACTTTGTTTGGAATCTTCGAAGCCCCTGCCAAGTCACCACTGTCATTTGATGGCGCCCTGATTTGGCAGTGCACATTGCCCACTATTTCCCCATCAATACCCGACTGAAGTAGTCGGCTATTGCCTGATCCAAAGTCAGTGCATTCCGGTGCATCATCCAATGATGGGTGTCGTCCACTATGACAAGTGTTTCAATGGCTACCCCCTTTTTCCACAGACGTTGGACGAGGTCTGTACTTTGGTTGAATCGCACATTTCTGTCATCGTCTGCATGAATCATTAACGCAGGGGAAGTCCATCCGGACAACCAGGCCACCGGTGACGACTGCCAGGCCGTACGCGCTGCAAGTTCTGCGTCAGGAGCCCGTTCAAAGCGGTCCGGCAACAATACAGAACGCGTGCGGTCCACCGTAAAGTCATGCACACCGTGCACGTCCACTCCGGCAGCGAAAAGTTTGGAGTCCTTTGCCAAAGCCATGGCAGTCAGATAGCCACCGTACGACCCGCCATACACACCTATCTTTGAAGCATCCACCGAAGTTTGTGCGGCCAGCCATTCTCCTGCCGCTTTGATGTCAAGATACTCTGAGGCGCCAGCGGCTCCTGCATGTGTCGGTCGGTGAAAATCAAAACCATAACCAATACCCAGGCGATAGTTCACAGAGAGCACTACAAATCCCTGGCTTGCCAAATATTGATTGGTAGCATAGGCATTTGAATAGTAGTCAGAATAGTGCCAGCCCAATAGCATTTGACGCGGCGGTCCGCCGTGGATGTACACGATTGCAGGTCGTTTGCCATTGGCCCCGGTGGGCTCAAACAACTGACCGTGAATGGTCAACCCATCTGATGATTTGAAAGTAACCTGCCTGGGTACTACCAGCCGGGATTCCGGAAAAGTGGCAGGCACCATTTCCTTTGCAAGTATCCGGACTGAGAGGTCCTTCAATTGAACCACCGCCGGCAAAGGACAGCGCTGCGGTGTGGCGCTGACACAAAACACAAATTGACCATCACCAGTGACAACAGGAAACCACTCCAGACCAGTGCCCGGTGTGAGCACCGCCGGGTTCGCTTTGTCAACTGACACACTCACCACATGGCGGCGGTCGATGTCAAGTGCGTCTTTGCCGGTGTTGGCAGCAAATACCAGGAATTGCTTGTCGGGGCTGAGCGTGATATGTTCTGCCATGAAATTGCCTGGTGTAAGAAGCAAGGCTTCACCTCCCTGAGCCGGGATCGAATAAAGATGCGGCCAGCCGTCCTGATAGGACAAGAATACGATCCTGTTGCGGGCCGCCCAATGCAGGTTGTAACCGCCATGGGTAGTTGGTACAGACCCACGAAGCGTTCTGGGTGCACTCCACAATTCGACTGATTTGCCACTCGCAGCGTCTGCACTCCTGATCGACCAGTGTGTATGGCGCCGTGCGAGAACTGAATCAACACCTCCACCATTGCCGTCCTGGCGCACAAATGCCAATGACCTCCCATCCGGCGACCAACGGGGAGATACATCGAAGTGAAAAGAAGGCGATACCCATCGTATCGCAGCTTGCTCGTTCGTGTATATCCCAATGAAGGAATGATCCCCCCGCGCGCTGACAAAGGCCAGGCTGGACCCATCCGGTGACCATTGGAGATCTCCCATATTGCCCCTGCTTGTAAACAAGGGCTTTGACTCGCTCGATCCGTCTGTCGGCACTGACCACACCTGGCCACCTTTGACGAAGGCCACGCGTTTACCGTCCGGAGAAACAACAGGCTCATCACCTTCTGAAAGTTTGCTGGTCTTTCCACCGCCGAAGGGCACGCTCATGACGCTCACTTTAAATGGCGTGGGTGATGCCGCCGGGTTGACCGGTAAACCGTCATCCCAATTGGAACCGTGGTCCCCTCCCCGAACAAAGACTACCCATTCACCATTGTTTGAGATCGACAGGCTGGTGATCTCCTGACCCTCATCATCGTCAAAGGCCGTGAGTTTACGGGGTTTGAAGTCCGGGCCTTCAGCCACATACACATTGCGACGACCTTGTTCATTGAAGGTCCAGGCCACCTTGGCTCCCTGAGCACAGGAAGTAAGGTCCGCAGGGAAGGGATAACTTTTGATTCCGTCCAGCAATGGTCGCTGACTGAAAGCAACCAGAATAGTACACACGAATAGGAGGGTAGCAATAACAACACGCATGGGATGGTGGATTATGATGAAAGATAACTCCTGGAATCGTCTGATGCCAAGAGGAGTTATGCGAAAGGCCCTCAGGCCAGACTCCATCTCTTCCTCAAAACTGGATATGAGATCACCGCAAGCAGTATGACCAATGCTCCCAGATAGAAGCGGCCATTCATGGCTTCCGACTGACCAAAGATCAGGACGGCCATGGCAATGCCATACACAGGTTCCAGGTTCAGTGCCAGCGCAATCATGAACACCGAGAGTTTGCGCATCAACTGGAGCGCAGCCAGATAGGCATAGACAGAGCATGCCCATGCCAGGGCAGCGATGTACAGGAAGTCGGTCCAGGAAGCATTGAGATGCAATTGGTGGTCCGGCGCAATATACGTGGTATAGACAGGAAAAAACAAGAAAGTGGCCACGCTCGCGCCTGCCATTTCGTAGAAAGTAATGGCTGCCGGATTTACATGCCCGATGACTGTGGAGTTGATGACGGAGAATAAGGCCAATGTCAGGCCCGACATGATTCCGAGGAACAGGCCAAAAGGGAAATCAAAATCAGCTGCCGTGATCACATATAAACCGGCAAGAACAAACAATCCCAAACCAATTTCTAGAAACCGGATGGGCTTGCGTTTGACCAAAGGGTCGACCAGCGCGGTCCACAGCGATCCGGTGGCAAATCCAACCAGACTAACCGATGCATTTGCAATTCTCCCTGAGATAAAAAACGTCAGCCAGTGCGCTGACACAATGAAACCAGTAAAGAAGACGATCAGAAAATATCGCCGCTCCACATGGAAGGGTATCTTCCTTATCCACATCCAGAATCCCATGCCGGCCGCGGCCAGAATAGTACGATAGAAAACCATCTCAACGGCGGGTATTTCGACGAGCTTCCCCAGAATCGCAGTGAATCCCCACAGCAGCACAATAAAATGAAGTTTCAGATAATCGCCTGTCGTGGGCATGCTATCTGGGCACGTATTTATACATACCTAGCGAGATCACAGCGAAAATAATGTTGGTGATCCATGCAGCAAGAAATGGCGTCATGGATCCCGTCTCGGCAAAGGACCGTGACATCATGAACACGATGATGAACGCGAACGACAGCAAGAAGCCAAGAGCAATCTGAAATCCCGTTCCGCCGCGACTTTTTCGGGAAGAAACGATAACGCCCATAAAAACCAGAATGAACGTGGTGAAGGGCTGCGAAAAACGAAAGTACTTTTCAAACTCATAGGCCTCTACCCCCGCCGATCCTCTGAATCTCATCTTGGCAATATGTGATCTGAGCTCGGGAATCGTTAATCCGTCATATTGGCGTGCGTCGCTCTCAAAATCGGCCGGTGTAATTGCCAACGTGGTGTCTTTGCTTTCGCCAGTCTGTACGATTTGATTTGCCAGATCGCGATTGGCAAGAAAGATGTCATCCATCATGCGATGCTTCCACCTCCTCAGCGTCCATTTTGCTTTGGTTGTATCCCAGACAATCTGATCTGCCTCCAGTTTTTCTGTCAGTCTGTTATCCTGAAATCGCTCCAACGTAAAGGAATAACCTGTATTGGATTGATTGTTATAGTTCTGAATGAAAAAATACACATTCGGTTCGATCTGCATGTGCACATTGCGCTTCTCGAAGTATATCTTATTCTCAAAATAGCGGAGCTCAAATTCCAGGCGGGATCGGTTGGAGTTGGGTATCACCCATCCATTGAGGAGAAAACTGATAATGGCAATGACCAGAGAACTCAGAAAGTAGGGGAATAACAACCTTCTAAAACTGGTGCCCCCACTCAGTATGGCAATGATTTCCGTATGGGCCGCCAGGCGGGATGTAACAAACACCGTCGCAATGAAGACCGTAATAGGCGTGATGAGTCCTGCGATCCAGGGAATGAAATCCCTGTAATAACCCAATACAGTGAGAAAATCCAGGTGGTTTCTGGCAAACTTGTCCATCTTCTCCGTGATGTCAATCACGACCACAATCGCCACGATGATCAAAACCACAAAGAAGAATGTGGAGAGGACTTTACGGATAATATATCGGTCGAGAATCTTCATGTCACAAACGACGTGATACCTTTTCTACCATCGCCTTTTTCCATGGCGTGAACGTGCCAGCCTGGATTTGTTCTCGGGCCTGCCTGACCAGCCAAAGGTAGAAGGTAAGATTGTGTATAGAAGCAATTTGCGCGCCTAAAATCTCCTTGTTGATAATCAGGTGTCGCAAGTAGGCTCTCGAATAGAAGGTACTAGCGTAGGTACCCATGGTGGGATCGATGGGCGAAAGATCCTCCTTCCACTTTTCGTTGCGGATGTTAATGATGCCTTCACTGGTGAACAACATTCCATTCCGCGCATTTCGCGTCGGCATCACGCAGTCGAACATGTCTACTCCCAATGCTATGCACTCCAGTATGTTTTCGGGCGTGCCAACCCCCATCAGATACCTGGGTTTGGAAGCTGGCAGGATTCCGCACACCACGTCAGTCATCGCGTACATCTCTTCATGGGGTTCGCCAACCGAGAGTCCCCCGATGGCATTGCCATCCAGCTCCAGGGCGCTCACAAACTCCGCTGATTGCTTCCTGAGGTCAGCATATACACTTCCCTGAACAATCGGAAACAATGACTGCCCGTAGCCATAGAGGGGCGCGGTTGACCGCACACGATCAACACATCTGTCGAGCCAACGGTGGGTAATACCGAGCGACTTCTTTGCGTATGCGTAGTCACACGGATAGGGAGTGCACTCATCCAGCGCCATGATGATGTCCGCCCCGATTTTCCGTTGAATATCCATCACATTTTCAGGCGTAAATACGTGCTTTGATCCATCGATGTGCGACTTGAATGTCACGCCTTCTTCCTGGATTTTCCGGTTTTCCGACAGTGAGTAGACCTGGTACCCTCCGCTGTCAGTGAGAATGGGTCCGGACCATCCATTGAATTGGTGAAGGCCACCTGCCTTTTGCAGCAGGTCGGTGCCAGGTCTCAAATAAAGATGGTAGGTGTTCCCAAGGATAATCTGGGCACCTATGTCATCCTTGAGTTCTCTCTGATGAACCGCTTTGACAGAGCCTGCTGTGCCAACTGGCATGAAGATGGGCGTCAGAATGTCTCCGTGGTCGGTCGACAAGATACCCGCCCGGGCCTTGCTCCCTTTATCGATAGTCTGCAGCGTGAACTTCATTTGAACGAAGCGGCAAAAATAGCTAAAGAATGGCGGTTCTCAGACCGCTTCCCGGTATTGCATCCGGTGCAACTGCGCATACCAGCCATTGCGCTCAAGCAATTCATCGTGCCGCCCCGTCTCCTTGATCTCACCCTTGTCAAGCACAATAATACGGTCTGCTTTCTGAATGGTGGACAACCGATGGGCAATCACGATGGAGGTCCGGTTTGCCATCATCTTTCCAATGGCCAGCTGAATCATTTCTTCTGTTTCAGTGTCAACAGAGGAGGTCGCTTCATCCAATACCAGGATACGCGGATCGTACACCATGGCTCTAATAAAAGAAAGCAATTGCCTTTGTCCAACCGAAAGCGTGGAGCCGCGTTCCATCACATTGTAGTCAAGGTCTCCTGGAAGGCGTTCAATAAAGCTTCTCGCCCCAACCAGTTCAGCGGCGTGCCAGATCATCTCATCGGTTACTTCAGGATTGTTGAGCGTGATGTTGTTTCGAATCGTGTCCGAAAAAAGAAATACATCCTGCAGCACCACACCAATGTTACGCCTCAAAGTGCGGAGGTCGTATTCGCGAATGTCAATGCCGTCCAACCTGATTACCCCGTGCTGAATGTCGTAGAACCGACTCAGAAGATTAATAACAGACGACTTTCCGGCGCCAGTAGCCCCAACAAGCGCCACAGTCTGGCCTGATTGAACTGAAAGCCGGATATCTTTCAAAACGTAGTTTTCATCCGCGTAGGCGAATGACACCTGGTCAAACTCGACATTGCCCTGAATGTGCACCGGTGAATGTGTACCATCCTGCATCAGGTATTGCTTTTCATCCAGAAGGTTCATGATCCGTGAAGAACTGACGATACCCATCTGCAATGTATTGTACCGGTCAGCAATCATTCTTATAGGCCGGAAGAACATATAGATGTACATGATAAACGCCGTAAGTGTGCCCACCGTGATTCCAGTTACTTCTGCATTGAGAACGGCACGTGCACCGTACCAGATGAGCAGCCCAATTCCTGCGGCGGAAATGATCTCTGCCACCGGGAAATAGATTGAGTAGTACAAGACCGAGCGCAGGTTGGCATCACGGTGTTCCTTGTTGATCACCTTGAATTTCTCGAATTCCCGCTGCTCGCTGCCAAAAATCTGTACAATGTTCATTCCCGTGATGTGCTCCTGAACGAAAGTATTGAGGTTGGCAACTGCGTTGCGCACATCATTGAAAGCCACTTTGATTTTTTCCTTGAAGATGTAGGTAGCCAGCAACATGAACGGAATAGTCGACAGGCTGATCAGCGAGAGTCGCCAATCCAGATAGAACATGAAGCCCAGAATGAAAATAATTTGCAATAGGTCCGCGGCCAGCGCAGCGAGGCCCTCGCTGAAAACATCTGCCAGTGTTTCCACGTCCGAAATCATCCTGGTCACAAGCCTCCCGATTGGCGTCTTGTCAAAGAACTTCAACTGCAAATGCAGAATGAACTCGTACAACTTCATTCGCATGTCATGGATTACGTACTGCCCGATTCTGCCTGACAAATAGGTGTGCACGTATTCTCCTATCGCCTGAAGAGTAATCAGGCCAAGCACCAGGCCAAGCATGGCAACCATGCCCTTGTAATCTCCCGCTGCTACGTCATTGTCCAATGTGTAGCGGATCAAGGCAGGGCGAACAGCAGACATGACGCCAATGAGGAGCGTGAGAACGATTATCAGGTAAAACCGTCCCCGGTAGGGCCGAACAAACGTGAAGATGCGTCTGAGCACCTTCCAGTCCAGAATATTCCCGCTGTTGATCTTTTCCTTATCCATGTTGTCCCTTTTTCAAAAATACACCCGCAGGATACTTCACACGTACCAGATACAAACCCTCTGCGGGAGCGTTCATCCCTGCCCTTCTGCGGTCCCTTCCCTGAATGATCTTCTTCCATTCCGCCAGGCTTGTCTTTCCGGCTCCCACGTCTATTAAAGTACCTACAATGGCTCTTACCATTCCTCGCAGGAATCGATTGGCTGCAATGTGAAAAACCAGCAAGTCGCCCTTTTGATTCCATTCGGCACGATATATCTCGCATAAGAAATGCTGGACATCAGTTTTGACTTTGCTGAATGACTGGAAATCGTGTTTTCCGACCAGCAGGCCGGCGGCTTCATTCATCAGACTGACATCGAGCGGGCGAAAGTAGTAGTAGGCCAGTCCGGTTTTTAGGGGATCCTTCCGGCGCGTGATCAGGTATTCATATTCCCGTTCAATGGCATCGAACCGAGCGTTGGACTCAGGTCGCACGGCTTGAATAGACCGGATGGCTATGTCCTTGCTTAGGAATGAATTGAGTTTGTGAATCAGATCCTCTGTGTCAACCGCGTTTTGGAGGTCTGCGTGAAAGAACTGTTGAGAACAATGCACTCCCGTGTCGGTCCGCCCGCTCCCCACTATGCGAACATCCTCCCGGAGGAGTTTACTCAATGCCTGTTCCAGGACCTCCTGAACACCCAGTGCGTTCTGCTGGCTTTGCCAGCCGTGAAAGGGTGCTCCATGGTACCTGACTTCAAAGAAGTAACGCATATTAACGGACCGCAAAGTACGGCGATTTTCCGAGTCGGCTACCAGAGAACGGACCAGAGACAAGAAGGTTCGGTGAACAAAAGTATATTTGTCGCTCAAAGAATGCGCATGAGAATTTCAGTCTGTTGGTTGGTGCTTGTCTGTGGGATGATCTGTGCGGCAAAACCCCTGATGGGGCAGCGATACGATTCTACCATAATTGTCAACGGAAAAGAAAAAACTGCACAGGTGTATTTGGTGGGCTCTCAGGGTCTGGTCTATGCGCCTGTCAAAGGGTACCACTTCATCACCCGGATTCCAGCCACCTTCCGGGACGCCGCCAAAGAGAGCTTCTCCAGGAAAAGTCTGCCCGCATGGGGAGCCATTGTTGCATCCTCTGCCATCCTGATCTGGCAGGATCAGAATATCACCAACCAGGTACGAAGCCTCTGCTCCGACATAGGTCTTGACCGAACCGAGGTTTACAAAGATGCCTTGTATGTTCATGCCGGGGGCAAGAAACTGGATATCTATCAGATCCCTCAAAACCTGAACACAGGCATTTATCAACTGGGTGAGGGTCTGCCTCCACTGTTGATCAGCGCCGGACTGCTCACCTATGGCCTTGCAAAACATGACCTGCGGGCAACCTCAACAGCCAGCCAGGCCGTGCAGGCCATGCTCATGATGGGCATTACAACCCAACTGCTCAAGCGCCTGAGCGGCCGTGAAAGCCCCGAATCCTCAACCGCCGATGGCGGTATCTGGCGACCCTTCGGCAGCTGGTCGGCCTATGCAAAAAAGGTCTCGGCGCACGATGCCTTCCCCTCAGGACACATGGGAACAATGATGGCCGCCGTGACAGTCTTCGCTGATAACTACCCGGAAAAACGGTGGATCCGACCAGTAGGGTATGGAATCATGGGCTTGTGTGGACTGGCCATGATCAATAATGGTGTGCATTGGGCTGGTGATTATCCTTTCGCCATTGGTCTCGGTTACGTGAGCGCAAAGGTCACCGTAAAAATGAACCGCTGGGTGAAGGGAACTGGAAAGATCAGATAAAAAGAAAGCTCCCCGAGGGGAGCCTTTTGAAGTGGTGACGGAGGGAATTGAACCCCCGACACAAGGATTTTCAGTCCTTTGCTCTACCAACTGAGCTACGTCACCGAAGAAATCAGAACGACCGCAGATTGCGGGGGCACAAAAGTATATAAAATTGACATTGGTGCAAACCTCATCCATTAATTTTAGGCTGTAAAGCAACCTGATCACGACCCCTATGATTGAACGAATCCTGTTTGTCGCAGTACTGGGCATCGCTGTCTATCTCATCAGAAAGCGGGTCATGCAGATCAGCAGCAACATCAGAATCGGCAAAGCCCAGGCGCTGCAGCCATCACCACAGCGATGGCGCAATGTTCTGCTGGTTGCTTTTGGCCAGAGCAAGATGTTCAAGCGACCCATCCCGGCGGTCTTGCACTTTATTATCTATGCCGGCTTTCTCATAATAAATCTCGAAGTACTGGAATTTGTGCTCGATGGCCTGCTGGGGACGCACCGGCTATTTGCCCCATACCTTGGAGCCCTGTACCCTGTGCTTATGAACTTCTTCGAGCTCCTTGCAGTGGGTGTGCTCACTGCTTGTGTCGTGTTTCTGATCCGTAGAAATGTAGTCAGGTTGCCCCGCTTTCAATCCCCTGAGCTGACGAAGTGGCCCCGGCTCGATGCCAACATCATACTTCTGACTGAAATAGTTTTAATGCTGGCCATTCTAAAAATGAATGCCGCCGACCAGATTCTTCAATCCCGCAACAGTCACTATACACCTACAGGGTCCCTGTTTTTCAGTGGTCTGTTAATTCCATTTTATAAGGGCTTCTCCACTTCCTTCCTCGTGTTTGTTGAGCGTGCCTGCTGGTGGTTTCATATCATCGGCATTCTCGCCTTTGCCGTGTACGTCACCTACTCCAAACATCTACACATCTTTCTGGCATTCCCCAATACCTACTTTGCCAGAACCGCACCAGTCGGTCAATTAACGAACATGCCGGTTGTCACAAGAGAGGTGAAATCAATGCTGGGCCTTCCGCCTGACAGTGATGTCCCCCCAGGTGAGGCCGGGCGTTTTGGAGCCAAGGATATCAACGATCTCAGCAGGCACGTTTTGCTTTCGGCCTATTCCTGCACAGAGTGCGGACGCTGCACAAGTGAGTGCCCTGCCAATCAAACAGGCAAGAAACTGTCGCCGCGCAAGATTATGATGGACGTGCGTGATCGCATGGAAGATGTAGGTTCACAGCTGGCGGCCGGCAAACCCGGGCTTGACGACGGAAAGTCACTGTTGAATGACTACATCACACGCGAGGAAATCAATGCTTGTACGAGTTGCAATGCTTGCGTGGAAGCGTGTCCGGTACTCATCAATCCGCTTGATGTAATTATCGAATTGCGTCGGTATGTGGCCATGGAAGAATCCGGATCACCAGCGGCCTGGAACATGATGTTCCAGAATATTGAGACCAATTTCGCCCCCTGGAAATTCCCCGCCAGCGATCGCGCTGCTTGGACGCAAGGCTAGTCTTGCCATGGATAACTTTCGAATCGCCATCCTCGATCTTTACGAGGGCGAACCCAACGAAGGCATGCGATGCATCTGCCAGCTCGTGAGTTCATTCGCTGAATGCTCTTTGCAAAAGGTCACCTTCGAAGTATTCGACGTGCGGAGCAAACTGGAAATGGCTGATCTTTCTTTCGATGCCTTCATTTCATCAGGCGGACCCGGTAGTCCCCTCACTTCAGAAGGAAGTGAATGGGAAACAAAGTATTTCCGGATGATGGATGAAATCCATCGGCACAACGATACGCACCCGCAGCAAAAATCCGTGCTGCTGATTTGCCACTCATTCCAGTTGTATTGCAGACAGTTCGGATACGCAAAGGTGAGCAAGAGAAAAAGTACAGCCTTTGGCGTCATGCCCGTTCATCTCACCACCGAAGGGAAGCGGGATTTGCTTTTTCGCTCACTGGACGAGCCCTTCTATGCAGTGGACTCGAGGGACTTTCAGGTAACTGACCCAAGCACTCAGCTGATAGCCAAAAGGGGCGGTCACATTCTTTGCCTTGAAAAGGAACGGCCACACATCGCATTGCCCCGGGCTGTGATGGCAATCCGGTTCGATCGCAGTTTCATTGGCATGCAATTTCACCCAGAGGCAGATCCGGAGGGGATGCACCGTTACCTGATTCGCGACGACAAGCGCGAAGCCGTAGTCAAGCGCTATGGCTTGCATAAATATGAACAAATGCTCCAACACTTGAATGACCCTGAGAAAATCAGAAAGACCTATCAAACCATCCTGCCCGCATTTCTCAACCATGCCTCACGCACAAACGCGACATCTTATGATACACATCCTCAGAGATCAGTTTAACGAAGCGTTCTCTTCCAGCCGCTACGAAGAATTTCTGGAGGATATCCATCAGTCGTTTGGTTACACCGTGCCGTTCAGAATTGCCGAGACACCAGTCTTTGTTGACACCGTAGTTCGCAACAAACTGTTTCAGGCCGGTGAAGAAGTAATCGATTTTATCGCCAGGCCGGATTTTTTTTCCTTTAGCCGGCAAGCTATTCCGGCGGATTGGGATATGCCGCGTCAATCACCACACACCCTCTTTCTCGCTCTGGACTTTGCCATCACCAAAACGCGTGAGGGTTCGCTCGAACCCCGTTTGATCGAACTCCAGGGGTTCCCGTCATTGTATGGCTGGCAACATTTACTCGCTTCCAAATACCGTGATCACTTTCACATACCCAGTGGGTTTCACAATCATGTCAACCTCACTGACAGCGAATATGTTGACCTTCTCCGAAAGACACTGCTTGGTGGACATGACCCGCAGGAAGTCGTATTACTGGAGATCGATCCATACAAGCAGAATACTGCCATTGATTTCATTGTTACACAACATCTCACCGGTGTAACGCCTGTTCACATTGGGGATGTGGTCAAGAAAGAGAGACACTTGTTCTACCGGCGCCAGGGAATTCTTACACCCATCCGGCGCATCTTCAACAGAGTCATAGTGGATGAACTGGCCCGCAGAAATGATCTGTCCCTTCCATTTTCATGGACTGAAGAACTCGACGTGGAATGGGCTGGCCACCCTAACTGGTTCTTTGGAATCAGCAAATACCTGATGCCTCACCTTCACAATTCATTCGTGCCTCCCTGCAAACTGCTGTCTTCATACAACGAATGGCCAGAAGATCTTGAGAATTACGTGCTCAAGCCCTTGTTTTCGTTTTCAGGCACAGGCGTAGTATTCAATGTCAGGAGGGAGGACATCGATGCCATCCCA
>JAIBBB010000202.1 GCA_019694905.1 Cyclobacteriaceae bacterium | reverse complement strand
CTATGAATACGACGAAGTATCCATTCTACAAAGTTCCTTCTCTTTGAGTTATCCCTTAGAATTGAAACCCAGATACCGCACTTACAAGGTTGATGAACCAACTGTAAGCAAGCTGGCAGATGGCCGGGTGAATTTGCGATGGAGCTTCACGAACATTAAACCTGAAAAGTTCGAACGCATTGGTCCTGGCAAGTATCAGAACATTCCCAATATTCAACTCTTTCCAACTACCATCTCTTACGGGGGCTACACCGGAAGAATGGACACCTGGTCTGACTATGCAGCCTGGCTGGCCCAATTGTTGGTGGGCCGACAAACTCTGCCTGATGCGACTATTCAGAAAGTGAAAGGCCTCGTGGCTGGACTTAAGACCAATGAAGAGAAGGTGAAGGTTGTGTATGAATACATGCAATCAAAGACTCGATACGTCGGGATACAGTTGGGCATCGGGGGCCTTCAACCATTTCCAGCATCAACTGTGGATGAAGTTGGCTATGGCGATTGCAAGGCCCTTTCCAACTACTGTATTGCACTCCTCGGTGCCGTCGGAATTCCTGCCCACTACGCCCTGATCTGGGGTGGCCCTGATCCCAATATGAACGCTGACTTTCCCGGAGACTACTTTAATCACGTGGTGGCTGCCGTTCCCAATGGGCCGGACACCATCTGGCTGGAGTGCACCAGTCAGACCAATCCTTATGGCTATGCCGGTCGATTCACCGGCGATAGGAAGTCTCTCCTGATAGCAGGCAATGGGGGCAAGCTGGTGAGTACGCCCCGTTATTCCATGGAACAGAATCTCCAAACGCGTACCGTGGAAGCAACCATTGAAAGTTCCGGTGATGGTATGGCAAAAGCAACCACCCAATACAGAGGACTTCAGTACGAAAATGATGGTCTTTCCTTCAAACTGAACGAATCTGCTGAAAATCAGAAGAAGTGGTTAACGGAGTCTACTGAAATTCCTTCATTCGATCTGGTATCCTTTGAAATGAAGGATTTCAAAGGAAGGATTCCCAAGGCTGTGGTTTCTCAAGTCATAAGATTGAAAAAGTATGCCTCACTCAGCGGAAAGCGCATGTTTCTGGTAGCGAATCTTATGAATCGCTCGTCGTATATACCCGACAAGGTGGACAAGCGCCGGACGGAAATTGTCAACAAATTTCCCTTTGTTGATGTCGATACCATCCGATACAGTTTCCTGGATAATCTATACCCAGAATTTGTACCTGAGCCTGTGCACTATACTTCACGATTTGGGGAGTATGAGGCTTCCTACAAAATAGAGCAAGGAAAGCTGGTGTATATCCGTCGTTTCAAAATGACTGGCGGCGTATTTGCCCCCGAGTCCTATCCGGAATACACTGAATTTTTCCGGAATGTCAACAAGGCTGATAACCAGAAGGTCGTCTTTCTGAACAAGACTTGATCATCGAACAGGAGGCTGTTGCTCCTTGGCCATTACTTTGAATACCAACTTGTCCGCTAACCCCGGCCAGATTCGGTTGAGCCACACTGTGAACTTTCCTTGTGCGGTCAGAATCAGTATTGACTTCCGGCGAACGGTGGCTCTATAGATATGTCTGGCGCATTCCTCTGCTGTCATCATGGCCGATTCATCCCGGGGCGATTCTCCTTGCGCAGTACCGTCTCTTGTGAGTGACCTTTTCCTTATGTTGGAAGCCGTAAAACCCGGGCAGGCCGTTAGCACATGAACGCCGGTGTACAGCATCTCCGTTCTCAGCACTTCCAGGAATCCATTGAGGGCGAATTTGGAAGCTGAGTAACCGGTCCGGCCTGGCAATCCTCTGTAGCCCGCAATGGAAGAGATTCCTACGATTGAGCCTTTTTGTTTTGTGATTTCAGGGAGGCAACTGCGCGTGGCATGAAGCACTCCCCAAAAATTGATGTCCATCACCCGTCTCACCACATCCAGGTCTACTTCATGAAATAGCGCGCGCATGGATATCCCGGCATTGTTAATCAGTATGTCAATCCGACCAAAGGCAGATATACAATGCTCTGCCATCAGATCATTGTCCGCTGGTTTACTTACGTCGGCTACATGTCCAATGATTTCAATTCCTTCTGAATGGAGCTCTTCGACGGTTTTGTCCAAATCTTCTTTGTTTCTCCCGGTGATCATTATCCGTGATCCATTTCGGCCGAACTCCCTTGCGAGCGCTTTTCCTATGCCGGAAGAACCCCCCGTTATTATGACAACCTTATCTTTCATAAGCCCCTCCCAGAAAAAGAATCCTTTCTTTGTCAAGTTCAATAGTTGCCGGTAGCGTTCCAGCAAGTTCACCTTCTGCCTCGATCCACATGGGTTTGGGAGACCGGACCTCAAACCTCACCCCGGTCTCATAGTGTACTCGATCGTGGTATATGGTGTTTCCCCTTTTGAGTTGCGCCTGAAATCTGAGAAATTCCAGGAGTGAAACTTCCCCTGCGATAAACAACGAAAATAGACCATCATCTGGTCTTGCGGCCGGCGCGATGTACAAGCCATTGCCAAACGAAGTTCCATTGGCAAAACAGCACGCCCTGATTCTGCCGGACCATTCAAATTCAGATGACTTCAATTCCATGGGCTCCGGTGTGTGTGTGAAGAATGCGCGCAGGATCGCCTTGAAATAGGTCATGGCAGGCCCCAGCGATCGCTTGCTTGACTTCAGAAGTTGCACAACTCTGGGGCCCATCCCGAGACTGCACACATTTAAGAAATAGTGCGTGACCACAATGCCTTCTTTTTGACAAGATATTCTACCTATATCGATGAGCCTTGGCTCAGCAGAGATTAGCTGTTTGAGGAGATTTGCTTCCGCCTTGATCCCGAACAGTCTGGCAAAATCATTACCCGTGCCAAGTGGGATGATCCCCAGGATAGGCTTGGGCCCTTTGGCCATCATTACACCATTCAATACCTGGTTCAAGGTTCCATCACCTCCTGCGGCCAGAATGACCTCGGCGCCATTGTCAGTCAGTATTTCCGCCAATTGAGTGGCGTGACCTGCGTGTTGCGTTTCGTGTACTTCAATCCCGCGTCCTTCTTGTTGAAGCGCTGGCAGAATGGAATGATAAAAGTGTCGCTTCCGTCTGGATACACCATTCAACACTATGGCAATTTGCTTCACTTGCAATTCTTCTTGATAGCTGCTTTAGCGTCTGGGGAGCCCAGTTCGTCCGCGCGCTTGAGGTCGAGGCATCCATCATAGTTGTTGTTCATTTTCAGCTTTACAAGCGCCCTCTGCAGATAGGATTCCGGATCTCCAGGATAAAGTTCGATTGAGGCATTGTAATCCTCGACTGCTCCGGCCAGATCATCCTTATCAGTTTTGCTCTGTGCACGGTTGTCGTAGTATGTAGGATTGCTGTTGTCCAGTTCAATCGCTTTTGAATAATCGGCAATTGCCCCTGTGTAATCCTGAAGCGCATTTTTTACCACACCCCGCAGGTTGAATATTTCGGGATCCTCGTTGTTCAGTTCAATTGCCTTGTTGTAGTCTTCAAGCGCACCCTTCAAATCCTCATTCGCGCTTTTACACAATGCCCTGTTTTCAAATTTCAAAGCATCCCCGGGATCCAGTTTTATTGCCTGATCATAATCAGAGATAGCGAGCGCCCAATTGCCTGTATTGTAGTACGCTACACCGCGGTAGTTATACAGGCTTGCATCTGTTTTGTCCAGCTCAATTGCCTTATTGTAATCGTCGATTGCGCCCACAAATTCTCCCAACTCGGCTCTGATCACGCCCCGGTTGAAATACTTGTCCGCGTCGGCTGGTCCGAGTTCCAATGCCTTCGAAAAATCAAAATATGCACCCTGCAAATCATCGATGTTGTACCTGGCAAAACCCCTGTTGGTAAACGCTTCTGCATATCTCGGGCTGTACCGAATGGCTTTGTCCAGATCAAGGATTGCACCATCATCGTCCTCAAGGGCGGTCTTGGCCTGACCCCTGTTATTAAGCGCTTCTGCAAATGTAGAATCCAGATCAAGGGCAAAAGTATAGTCAGCAATCGCCCCATAAATATCCTGCAGTCCAAATCTGGCCTTGCCTCTCAGATTATAGGCCGTCTTGTTTCTCGGGTTGGCTTCAATGATCTTCGAAAGCTCCGTCTTAGCCACCGCAAATTCGCCGGCCAGCACCTTCTTGCGTGCTGCTTCCAATTGCGCATCCGGAGTTTGACCGTGGGCCACCAGCGTTGCCCAAGTAAGAAAGACAACAAGATATCGACTCATAACACGCAAGTTAGTAAAACAAATGTCTCAACTAACGCGCCTCTGCCAGACAGGCTATGGACAGACTGGAACAACCAGCCTCCAGCAAGTGACCTGCGCAAGCTTCCAATGTGGCCCCGGTTGTAATGACATCATCTACGAGGAGTACGGACTTGCCCTTGAGGCGCTCAGGGGTAAGGACAGCAAAAACAGTCCGCACATTCTCCCATCTTTTCATTCTGGTTTTGGTGGTTTGTGTAGCGGTCCGCTTGCTTCGCACACTGATGTGCTCTTCCACCGGCTTGCCTATTACTTCACCTATTCCCCTTGCTATCATTACACTCTGATTGAAGCCTCGCTGGCGTTCTCGCCCTGGATGAAGGGGGACCGGAATAATCAAATCAAACTGATTCATCCCGGCCAGTTCCATCTCACGACCAAATGCTTTGCCTAATCGGAACCCCACTTCCGGATGATGATTGTATTTCATTTCGTGCATGAGGTGTTGAACTATTCCCCTTTTCTGGAATTTCAGGAATGCTGCAGCCCGCTCAACTGGAATCCTTCCCACGAATCTCAACCAAACACCGTTTTGATGATGCCGCAGGTCGCTGGTTCTTGGAAGATCCAACAAACAATGGGTACACAGTACATCCTCGCCCGATACCAGGGGTCCATAGCAGCCAAGGCAAAATCTCGGGAAGAAAAGACCAGCAAAATCTCTCACCACTTCTGTGAAGCCGGACATCACGCTATTATCGTAAGATTACCATCTTTGCAACAAAATATAACACCTGCATGGATCCTGTCCAACAGTTCAACGAATACAGAAGCAAGATGAATGACAAGATTCTGGCTTCCGACAATCTTATCATCAAGAGAATGTACAACCTGGATACAAACGCATACGCCGCCGGGAACCTTGATGTTCGAACCAAGGAACTCATTGGACTGACCTGTTCTTTGGTTTTGAGGTGCGATGACTGTGTAAAGTATCACCTTGGAAAATGTAAGGAAGCCGGATTGTCGGCTGCGGAGGTTTACGAAGCAATGGGTGTAGCGACACTGGTTGGTGGCACCATTGTCATTCCACATCTGCGTCGTGCTTATGAGTACTGGGACGCGCTTCATCAAGGATAGAAAATGTACGCAAGGGATCTTGAGCAAGAGAGAAAGTGGAGCAAGCTCATGGGAGATCTTGGGCGACTTGTCGGCAAACGTCCAAAAGATCTGAACAGTCTCCTCTTTTTGATTGGTATACAAGAACTCGGCAAGGGTCCTGTCCGTCTGACCAAAGAAGAAAAGCAGGACCTCATGCATATTGCTATTTGCAAGCTTCTCAGCTATGGAGGCTATTATCGGCTGGACGGATTGGACCAGGATGGTTGGCCGCATTGGTCAGCTGTGAAAAAATTGCCCGGTTTTGACTTGTTGGAGCAGGAAAGATTGCTGAAGATATACGCCATAGAGTATTTTGAAAAAGAGCTCGGATGGACCTACGTACCCCTTGACGAGGGTGGGCCCCACGGGGTTAAATAAAAAGTTATCTTGGTACTTTAAACTTGATCGGAACTTGTAACGTTTTCATAGGAGAATGGGAGAGGGCCTGGAAGAACTTCAACAAAAGATTGGCCGATACAGGAGACGGTACTATCTGGATCTCGCCATAAGGGGTGTGATCTTTACCGGGATCGCGCTGATATCCTATTTTCTTATCGCTGCGCTTGCCGAACATGCTTTGTGGTTCAATTCCTGGATGCGCTTTGGCATTCTGGTTGCCTTTGTCTGTCTGGTTGCATATTGCCTATGGATATTCTTGGGGAAGCCCCTTCGCTGGTGGATATCCGGTGCCGGGCTCGAAGACGAAACGGTTGCTCGGCTGATTGGAACCCGGTTTCCTTCAATCGCAGACCGCCTTCTCAATGCACTGCAATTATCTAAAGATCCATCTCCTCTGGCAAAAGCAAGCGTTCTAACCCGCTCTGAGGAGTTCCGGACGGTTGCGTTCGAGGAAACTATCCGCCTTGACGAGAACAAAAAGTACCTGAAGTACCTATGGCCGCTTCTGCTGGTGATTCTGTTGATTTTGATTTTCAACCAAAAGATTCTGACAGGTAGCACTGATCGAATTGTTCACTTTAGCCAGCATTATTCACCTCAGGCACCATTTCAATTCAAGATTCTCAATGATGAGCTTGCGGCTTATTACAACGAGGACTTCGAACTTGGCGTAAGACTTGAGGGCGAGGCCCTGCCGGAAGCGGTTTATATCGTGTCTGATGGCCGTGAATTGAAAATGATCCGTCTGCCTGATGGCAGATTCACTTATACCTTTGAAAAGCTCCAGCAGGAAATCGCATTTCAACTCAAGGCCGCCGGGTTCTATTCTGAGCCATCCAGAATAGGCATGCTGATGAGACCAGAGATGACTTCGCTTCGGATGGATCTCAGTTTTCCTCGCTATACCAACCGAAAACGGGAAGAACTCACCAACCAGGGGAATCTCAGCGTTCCGGAAGGCACCGTCGTTCACTGGCGCATTGGCACACAGCACACAAAAACTGGCTTGCTGAAAATCGGTCAACAACAAATTCCACTCCAAGAGTTTGGTAATCAGCTATTTGAAGCGACCAACACCTTCAGGGACCCCCAGCAATATCAGATCATACTTCAACATGACAGTATTCGCAATCGGGAACCCATAGTTTATCAAGTGGAAGTAATAAAGGATCACTATCCTGAAATTGTCGCGACCCCATACCTTGACTCGGTTCAGCTAAGCCAGCTGTTTGTTTCAGGGTTAATCCGGGATGACTATGGCTTCAGCAAGCTGCTCCTCGGTTATCAGATCGTCAAGGCCGGCAAGCAGCAGCCTTTAGTTGAAAAGCATATCCCCATGCAAACGACCTCCATCACTCAGAATTTCTTTTATCGTTTGCCGATTGACTCTCTTCAGTTGGGGGCAGGTGATGAACTCCGGTATTTTGTTGAAGTCTGGGATAACGATCAGGTGAATGGTTCAAAGGCCGCCAGATCAAGTTTATTCACACTTACCCTGCCAGGGCGCGAGGAGTTGTACGACAAAGTTAGAGAGGGCGAAACAAGCGAGACTCGTGATATTGATCGTGGCGTTCAGAAGGCTCAATCACTGCGTGAGTCCATTCAGGAAATGACGCAGAGGTTGAAGGGCAAGCAACAGCTGGACTGGCAAGACAAGTCCATGCTGGAACAAATTGTGCAGCAAAAAAATGAGCTTCAGGAGCTGGTCCAGAAGTTGAGCGAAGAAAACAAGAAACTGG
>JAIBBB010000201.1 GCA_019694905.1 Cyclobacteriaceae bacterium | reverse complement strand
AAAGTGTATGTCGCAGAATCAAACTACGGCATCATTAGAGTTTAGTACGAACATCATGGTGAACAGCCGCTAGGGAGGAAGAAGGGACTGGACAGTCGCTTTATCAGCCTTCACAAAGTCATTGACTTCCGGCCTTTCAAAGGCAAGCTCTATTTGAATTACATGACACTCCATTCAGCCATCAACTGGTACAATCCTAATGACGGTTCAACACGATTCGAAACCACCCTGGATCAGCAACTGCTCATCAATGAGATCATACCGGAGCCCGAAGAACGGGTGAGTATTTCCGGTAAAATGAAAGCGTACGGACTGCAGTACCAGCATGCTGGATATAACAGGGAATTCTGGGCGCTGTACAATGTGATCAAAGAAAGCCCTGTCGATCAAAAGATAATCAGGGACCTGGAAAGGGAGCTGCCTCTGGAAAGGCAGTTTGAAGACAACTGAACTTCAATCAGTCCAGAGGGCTGAGCAGTGCAGCCTCGCGTCGAAGTTCTGTGAGGTCAATCGGCACCACACCTACATGTTGACAGACGAGACCGCCTGCCAGGTTGGAGAGCGCGGCCACTGACCGATCCGTAAGTCCCGCTGCCAGTGCCAGCGCGGCCACACTCACTACTGTATCTCCGGCACCTGAGACATCTGCAATTTCCCTTACATGGGCCGGCAGACTGGTTTTGTCAGTTGAGGAAGCAATGAATACACCGTGCTCAGATAGTGTTACCATGACCCGTTCTGCCTGGAGCTCTTTTCGCAATCTCTCTACCGCTGTTTCTACCTGTTGTTTGTTGCCTCCGTCGACATCTGTTTTGAGGCCTTCTCTGAGTTCTTTGAGATTGGGTTTGAACAGAGAAACATGCTTGTAAGCCATGAAATTTCTCCGCTTCGGATCCACCACAGTGGGGATACCTTTCCTGCGCGCGGCATCAACAGTCGATTGTATGAGTGCCGGTGTGATGGTTCCTTTGTCATAGTCCTCAAACACAACGACATCACAATTGGCGATGAATTTCTCTACAAGCTTTTGCAATGAGTCGGATTCTTGAGCTGTAGCCGGGTGATCCAGTTCGTCGTCAACCCTGACCACATGCTGATGGCTGGCGATGATGCGGGTTTTCACGGTGGTGGGCCTGTCAGCAGAGAACACGAGTCCTTCAGTGTGCAATCCGGCCTCCTTCATTCTGCCAGCCAGTAGTTCACCATGGGTATCCTTTCCCGCAAGCGCAATCAGGGTTACCTGTGCCCCCAGTGATTTGAGGTTGAGCGCCACATTCGCAGCACCGCCGAGCCGGTGATCTCGCTTTTGCACGTTAATAACAGGCACAGGCGCTTCTGGAGAAATGCGGTCCACGCTACCCCAGATATAGGAGTCCAGCATGACATCACCGATTACCAGCACCCGGATCCGGGCAAAGGCACCGAAGATTTTCTCTGTGGGACTCATCGGTCTAGCTCAGTTTTGCAAGAGATTCCTTTATTCTTCTGAGTGCCTCACGAAGATCCTTTTCAGAAGCTGCATACGATAGACGGACGCAGTTGGCATCCCCGAAAGCCCCACCGGGAACGAGTGAAACATGTGCGTTTTCAAGCAACCATAGGCAGAGATCATCCGCACTGTGGATAACCTTTTTGCCATCGGATTTGCCAAAATAATGGCTGACATCAGGGAAGAAGTAAAATGCACCCTGGGGGTAGTTAGCCTTGATGCCCGGGATTTCTTTCAGAAGATTGAACACAATTTCACGGCGACTGTGATACTCGTCAACCATTTTCATGGTGGGAGCGATATCTCCCGTGATTGCGGCAAGTGCTGCACGCTGTGCGATGGAACAGTTCGCGGAGGTAAGTTGACCCTGCATTTTGTTGGCTGCGTCTGCTATCCATTTGGGGGCGGCGATGTAGCCAACTCTCCAACCGGTCATGGCATAGCCTTTCGCGAAACCGTTGACAGTGATGGTGCGGTCGAACATATCCGGCAAGGACGCGAGACTGACGCGTTCGCCGGTAAAATTGATGTGTTCATAGATTTCGTCTGCAATCACCAGCAAATGGGGATGCTTCAGCACCACTGCAGCGATTGACTCAAGCTCCTGCCGTGTAAACACTGATCCCGTGGGGTTGCAAGGCGAGGAAAAGATGATCGCGCGAGTGCTGGGGGTGATGGCCTTCTCAACCTGTGCGGCGGTGACCTTAAAATCGTTTTCTATTCCGCCGTGAACGAATACAGGCGTGGCCTCGGTAAGTCTGACGAGTGCATCGTAGCTAACCCAGTAGGGGGAAAACACAATTACTTCGTCACCAGGATTGAGGAGGGCAAACATCACGTTGGCGATGGACTGTTTGGCGCCGTTGGAGACCACGATGTGTTCGGCTTTGTACGGCACATTGTTCTCTTTCTGGTATTTTGTTGCGATGGCCTCGCGCAAATCCTGATAGCCTGCCACCGGTGGGTACGAAAAGTACTTTTGATCGTCGATGGCCGCTTTGGCTGCGTCGCAGATATGCTTGGGTGTCTTGAAGTCCGGTTCACCAAGGCTGAGGCCAATCACGTCAATGCCGCGACTCTTGAACTCACGGGCTTTGGCGGCCATGGCCAGGGTGGCAGATTCCTCAATAGATTCGATTCGTTTGGACAGATGGCTCATGCGTAACAGTACTTTTTGCGCAGCAAAGAAAGAGAATTATCAAGAAAGCGCGAATAAAAAAGTGCAGTGAGTGAAGGCCGGTTGACCGGTGCCGGTCCCCTAATGGAACAGTGTTCTTCCGGCAATGCTTCGTCCCAGAGTGATTTCGTCCGCGAATTCAAGATCGCCACCTACGGGAATGCCTCTGGCAATCGAGGTAATCTTGAGTGGCAGACCGGAGAGTTTCTTGTTCAGGTAGAAGGCAGTGGTATCGCCTTCCATCGTGGGGCTTAAGGCCAGTATGAGTTCCCGAGCTTCAGTGCCCTGCATCGAAACCCTTGACAGCAAGGATTCAATTTGTAGGTCACCGGGTCCAATGCCATGGATGGGAGATATTACACCGCCCAATACATGGTACACTCCGTTGTACTGGCCTGTATTTTCGATGGCCATTACGTCGCGGCTTTCTTCCACCACACATATCAGCGACTTGTCGCGCCGATGGCTGGTGCATATCATGCAGGTGTCATTGTCGGCAATGTTGTGGCACACCTTGCAAAACCGAATTCCCTGTCTCATCCTTGACAATGACTCTGTCAAAGCGAGCGTTCTTCCCTCGTGTTCTTTCACGAGATGAAGTACCAGCCGCAGGGCCGTCTTCTTGCCGATACCAGGTAGTTTGGCCACCTCAGTGACGGCATCCTCAATCAGTTTGGAGGGATATTCCACGGGGGCAGGGGCTCAGACAATGCGGGCGTCAATGCCGACCTCACAGATGGCTTCTTTCATCGGATTGAGTTCCTCAAAGGAACCTTTCTTCACCGCACATTTACCCTTATAGTGAATAATCCATGTACATTGTTCCGCCTGCTCTGTGGTGTGGCGGCACACACGGATGAGGGTGTTGATCACGTGTTCGAACGTATTGATATCATCATTGAACACAACAAGGTCCTGAAGCGTGATGTCTTCAATCGCCTCAAGCACATCAACAGATTCGAGCTCTTTGGTAGAGGTGTTCATAACAGCCAAAAGTCTTTCAAAAGTAAAAAAAATTACCAAGTTTGCCGCTCATGACTCCTGTACTCGTTGTCAGCATCATTGCAGTCTACTTCTCGGTGCTGATTCTCATCTCCTACTTCACTTCACGTGGAGCAAGTTCAGATACCTTCTTTACCGCCAACCGCCAATCCCCCTGGTATCTGGTGGCCTACGGAATGATCGGCGCCAGTCTTTCCGGTGTGACGTTTGTTTCGGTGCCCGGAAATGTCACCAAAATTGGCTACGGCTATATGCAGGTGGTGATGGGTTATATGGCGGGCTACTGGATCATCATTTTCCTCCTGCTGCCCTTGTACTACCGGCTGAATGTGATCTCCATTTACACCTACCTGGAGCAGCGGTTTGGTCGCTTTTCATACAAAACCGGGGCGGCATTCTTTCTATTGTCCCGCACGCTTGGTTCTTCGCTCAGGCTTTACCTAGCAGCCGCAGTGCTCCAACTGTTTCTTTTCGATGCCTGGCATGTGCCATTTATTGTGACTGTGGCTGTGACCATCGTGTTGATCTGGATCTATACCTATCGAGGTGGTATCAAAACAATTGTCTGGACTGACACTTTTCAGACCACGTTTCTGGTTTCGGCTGTTGTGATCTGTGTGTATATCATTGCTTCTCGCCTGGGGCTTTCTTTTTCATCAACGATTGACCTCATTGCACAAAGCCGTTATTCAAGGTGGTTTTACTGGGAGGATGTGAACAGCACGTTGTATTTTCCTAAACAATTTATTGGCGGATTGTTCATCACTGTGGCGATGACGGGTCTCGACCAGGATATGATGCAAAAGAATCTAACCTGCCGAAGTCTCGGTGATGCACAAAAGAACATGTTCTGGTTCAGCATCATCCTGTTTGTAGTGAACCTGCTGTTTGTCACATTGGGCGCGTTGCTGTACCTCTATTGCGAGATCCGGCAGATTCCTGTGACGGGCCCGGGTGATGAATTGTTTCCGATGATGGCGCAGAACGAGTTTGGTCTGGTAGCAGGGATCTTCTTTTTGCTGGGAATAATAGCCTCGTCTTATGCCAGCGCTGACTCAGCACTCGCGGCGCTGACCACCTCTTTTTGTATCGACTTCCTGAACTTTCGCGACAAGCAAGAGGCAGTGAAAGTGAAACAAAAAAACTGGACGCATGTGGGATTCTCACTGCTTTTCCTGCTGATCATTGTTGTGTTTCGTGAAATCAACCAACGGTCCCTCATTGATGCTGTTTTGAATGTTGCTGGCTATACGTGCGGCCCCCTGCTGGGCCTTTTCTCATTTGGAATCTTCACAAGACGGCAAGTGCGTGATCGCTGGGTGCCACTGATTTGCATTGTGTCGCCGGCCATTTCCTACGGAATCAGCTATGCCGCACCGCTGTTATTGGACGGGTACCAGATTGGTTTGGAAATTCTCCTGATCAACGGGTTGGTGACTTATGCAGGACTCCTCTTCATTTCAATACGTGAAGTGGCTCGCCCTCAATAGTTTTCTCTCGTCAGCCCCGGCAGGGTGTCTAATAATGGTAAAGAGGATGCAAACCGAAGTCTGCACCCTCTATCCAACTAAAGCCACAGACGTGGTACTATTTTCTGATAAACTGAAATTCTTCTGACTCTTTGCCATTGTCGATGCGAATGACGTAGGCGCCTGTCTTCACGTCGGCAAAGTCAATGATGATGCGCCTGTGCATCAACTTTTCTCTGTTGACTATCTCTCCATTGAAGTACCGGATTTCCACTGTGGCACCGATGAACTTGCGAGGAGCCTTGAGAATGAAGAGGTTCTTTCCTTGAGTGGTCACAGAAACCGCCGAAGGATCTGTTGGCAGCGCCTGGGCGACTGAACGGGTGAGCAGGAAGATGACCAGCAGGAGTATTCTCATGGACGCATCAGGTTGTTTCGGACCTCTTATGCGAACGCTGTGCCACGCCAATAATACCTGAAAGTGGCGTTAAAAAGCCCTTTTGTGTTATTTGATCTGTCCTGATTTGGGAACCGGATTTCTGAATTGAGCATCAATGCCCCGCCAGTTCAATGAGATGTTGTGCTGCCTGGTGAGCATCCTGGCCCGTCCACTCAACTTCCCCCAATTTGAAGTTTTGATGTCTCACAAAACTCATTTGGTAGGCTTTGTCATAGTAGTGCAGGAGAATGTCAATGGCAGCAGGCCAGTTTCCGGCCAGCACGTGATCCATGGCGGCGTTGAAATTCTGACCGCCGAGTCTCTTGACGATCTTTTCCATTGCTTTGACAAAGGCAGCCGGGTCAGACACGCCATACTCATTTACCAATCGCCTGATTCGCTCTGCCCTGTCAAGTTTGAGTTCAATGATCGGGCTCAAGCTCATTTGCCTGAAAAATTGCTCGGGGATAAATACATGGCCGATGGACATAGACTCGTCTTCCACCCATACGGTTCTGGCAGGATCGAGTTTTCGCAACTCTTCAAACAAAAGATTCTGAAAGCTCTCATTGGTTGGTTGTGGAGGCAGTGTCAGTCCGCCAAACGTTGAGCCTTTGTGACTGGCGAGCATCTCGAGATCGAGGATTTGCTCACCCTGGGCCTGAAGGGCCCTGAGCACTTCGCTTTTGCCTGTACCGGTTTGACCTCCGATGAGTCGGATGGGCAGTGGGCGGCCATAGAGTGTAACAGCCTCCTGACGGTAGGCCTTGTATCCACCCTGGAGAACCCAGGTATTGACTCCGGCCATTCCGACAAATTGAGAGAAATTTGCTGAGCGCATTCCGCCCCGCCAGCAGTGAACCACCAATTCATTGTGAAGTGCAGCTGCCTTTCCCAGATCGACCATGTCGAGCAGTCGCGGACCCACCAGTCGGAACCCTGCCCGGATGGCTTCTGCCTGTCCTTTTTGCTTGTAGAGGGTGCCAACCTCCTTGCGTTCTGCGTCATTCAGCAAAGGGATGTTGCGTGCCCCGGGAATATGCCCCTGGGCATATTCTGATTCTGCCCGCACATCCACTACCGGGAGTTGATTGCGGATATTGAAAAACTCCCCGATCGATATTGTTCTACTTTCAGCCAATGCAGTAAAGATAAATTATGCCTTGCCAGCGTCGGACTTAGGGCGCTTGAACAGGGGCACCGTGCTACAAGGTTCCCCATACATTATGCTGGCAGCAACTGCGCGCAAGCGGTGCGAGACCTCCACATACGCAGAGAGCGGAACTTCCACTTTGCTACAACCTTTCACTACTACTCGGGCACCCGTATAGATTCCCCAATCGGTCCGCGCCAAAACTTGCCCGTACAGCCACTCTTCAAGCTTTTTAAGATCTCCATTCACAATGGTTTTGGCGTAGGGCTGCAGGGACATGCTGACGAGCATAAAGGCCCATGTTGGCACAATCGCATCAGCAGTGCAGTCTATGGCAACATGGCAGTGGGTGTACTGAGACCAGTCGTGAGCCTGCACGTACGCCCTGAATTCTTTTTCCTTAAGGACCAGGCCCTCATACAACAGCGGCCCCAGGTCAAAGAAGATGCGCGGCCCGTCTGGGCGCATTTCTTCCAGATCCAGGGTGACCAGGGTACTGTTCGCCACGCGGTTTATGATGGGCTGTTCCATGCGTTACACAATGTCAATTTTGTTAGTTTGGTTCACTTCGCTGCCACTTTCGATACAGTAATGCAGCCGAGAGGACAACCACTGCGCCGATAACCTGGGAATGTGAAAGGAGACCATTCAGCAGCAGCCCACGTTCCTCATCGCCGCGAAATATCTCAAGTACGGAACGACCTGCCGCATAAGACATCAGGTATAACAGGAAAATCTGCCCATCAAATTTCTTTATGGGGCTAAAGAACCAAAGGATGCCAAGCAAGACGAAAAGAAAGCTGG
>JAIBBB010000200.1 GCA_019694905.1 Cyclobacteriaceae bacterium | reverse complement strand
ACGAGTCGATCAGCTCGTTGTTCATTAAGCTGTAATCAATTTTTCTTTATAAACTAACCAATTATTAATCATGAAAACTGTTGAGATTATAGGGTATCGAAGAGCAAATCTCGGCAAGACGGATGCACAGCGTATCCGGGAGGAAGGTAGTGTCCCCTGCGTATTGTACGGAGGTGACAACCAGGTACATTTCTACGCTCCCATGTCGCTGTTCAATGATCTCGTCTATACCAACGAAGCTCACTTTGTACACCTTAACATTGAAGGTGATGAGTGCCAGGCGATTCTGCAGGAGGTTCAATTCCACCCTGTCAGTGAAATCATTCTGCACGCAGACTTCCTCCGCATCAGCGAAGACCGCCGCATCAAGATGAGCATCCCGGTACGTCTGGTAGGCCAGGCACCCGGTGTGGCCAAAGGTGGTACGCTGGTCCGCAAGCGCGCTACACTTAAGGTTTCAGGCTTCCCCAAGGATATGCCTGACCACATTGATGTAGACTGCTCAACGCTGGATTTCCACAAGGCCGCCAAAGTTGGCGACATGAAACTCGGTGACCTCGTGTTCCTCGACCCCAAGCAAGCCTCTATCGCTGTGGTCGAGATTCCCCGCGCTGCCAAACTTGCTGCTGAAGAAGCTGCTGCCAAAACTGAAACTGCTGCTGCCGCCCCTGCTGAAGGTGCCGCTGCTGCGCCGGCCGCAGGTGCTGACGCCAAGAAGGCCGCCGAGGCTCCCAAGAAGGACGCCGGCAAGAAGTAAGCACAACTTCAGGCAACTAAATTTCACTTCCCGGGAGGCAATACCTTCCGGGAAGTTTTATTTTGTGCCATGAAGTACCTCATCGCCGGACTGGGCAACATCGGTCCTGAATATGAACTCACCCGACACAACATCGGATTCCTCATACTGGACCGGCTGGCCGACCGCGAGAAAATTCAATTCACCACCTCGCGCCTGGCTGATACCGCCACCTGGAAAGTCAAAGGGCGGCAGTTGCATCTCATCAAGCCCAATACGTACATGAACCTCAGCGGCAAGGCGATCGCCTACTGGCTGCAGGAGCTGAAGGTACCCCGCGAAAACCTCCTCGTGCTGGTGGACGAACTGGCCCTCCCCTTCGGAACCATCCGTCTCAAACCCAAAGGCAGTTCCGCCGGACACAATGGCCTGGGCAACATCGAGTCCACTTTACAAACCCAGGAGTACCCCAGACTCCGGTTTGGCATTGGCAACCAATACGCGCGCGGCCAGCAGGTTGACTATGTACTGTCAAGGTTTTCACAGGAAGAGTTCACAGCACTGCCCGCATTGATGGACCGTTCCATTGAGGCAGTGGTTTCTTTCTGCACACAAGGCATCGAACGGACGATGAACCAGTTCAACTGATACCGTTCGCCACATTGGCCATGCATCTGTTCACTTTTTCGCGTTCTTGCCTTAACTTACGGTACAACTAAACACTCTGCCATATGCAACATATTGCCATGCTGGGCTCCGGTTTTATCGGACGCTTCTATGCTGATTCGCTGCAAGGTTACCGCAGCAAGGACAAAATCGTCAGCATCTATTCACGCCGCGAGGAAAGCGCCAAAAAATTCGCCGCCGACTATCAGGTGCCGCACTGGACTACCAACATGGAGGAGGCCATCAGCCGCAAGGAAGTTACTGTCGTTTGCATTTCGCTCCCCAACAATCTCCACGAACAGGCTGTCCTGCTTTGTTGCAAACACAAGAAGGCTGTGATCACCACCAAACCCCTGGGCCGCAATGCCGAAGAAGCAAAGCGGATGCTCGAGGCAGTGGAAAAGGCCGGGATATTCAATGGCTACCTCGAGGACCTCGTCTACACACCCAAATTCATCAAGGCTTTTGAAAGCGTAAAAGGGGGTTCCCTCGGACGCATCCTCTGGGCCAAGTCCCGTGAAACACATCCAGGTCCTCACAGCGACTGGTTCTGGGATATCGAGCAGGCAGGTGGCGGATGTATCCTCGACCTGGGTTGCCACTGCGTGGAGATTACACGAAGCTACATCGGCAAGGACATCAAGCCGATCGAAGTGATGTGCTGGGCCGACACACAGGTGAAACCCATTGATGCCGAAGACCACGCCATTGGCCTGGTCAAATACGAAAACGGCTCCATCGCACAGTTTGAAGTGAGCTGGACCTTCCGCGGTGGCCTCGACCTCCGTGATGAAGTGATGGGAACAGAAGGCACCATCTGGGTGAACAGTTTTCTCAGGACCGGATTTGAGATGTTTACTTCTGGTAAAGGAGCAGACTATGTTGCAGAAAAGGCTGAAAGCAACTCAGGCTGGTTGTTCCCTGTGGGTGATGAACTGAATGAACTCGGCTACAACCACATGTTCATGGATATGTTCCGCTCACTGGAAATAGGCAAGTCGCCCCGGGAGACTTTCTACGACGGCTACGTTGTCAACTCTGTACTGGATGCTGCTTACAAGTCTGCCAAAACCAAACAATGGGAACCTGTGAAGCTCGACATCTGGCGCGGACGTGTGGGCGTGAGCAAAGACAGCCACCTCCAGAGCTACGACAATGATCACTACCTGGTGAAAGAGGAAGTGACCCACTATGGTGCCAAGAAGGTGATCCTTAAGAACAAGAAGACCGGAAAGATCATCGAGCGAGTGGAAAGTTGAAATCCACGTTTTGCCTCAGAGCCTGCTCAGTGAGCAGGCTTTTTTTTAGCGATCCAGCCAGTTGCGGAAATCCTGGACCCGCTCGCGGGCGACCACGACGTCATCATCATCCGAATGGCGCAACACCAGTTTGAGCCTGCTGTTGACATAAGAAACCATGTCGGTAATCGATGCCATAGAGACAATGTACTTGCGGCTGATCCGAAAGAAATGCTCAGGAGACAGCATCTCTTCCAACTGATCCAGCGTGCTGTCGAGGATGTGGCGGCGGCCATCCGCCGTAACGGCAAAAGTTGTCTTCTCCAGGCTTACGAAATAGAGGATCTCCTGTACCTCTACGGTGCGCAGGTGTTCCCCAACTTTCACCACAAATCGTTCCTTGTAGCGCCGGGTCATTTGTTCCATCGCCTGACGGATGCTGGCCATCATTTGATCAGTAGAATTCACCGTGCCTGTCAGTGCTTCATACTTTCGCAAGGCACGCTCCAATTCTTCCGGGTCCAGCGGCTTCAACAAATAGTCAATGCTGTTGACCTTAAAAGCGCGTAGCGCGTACTCATTAAAGGCAGTGGTGAATATGACCGGAGAGGTGATCTCTACCTGACTGAAGATCTCGAAACTCAGGCCATCAGCCAACTGGATGTCCATGAAAATAAGATCCGGCTTACGAGCCGACCTGAAGTATTCAACCCCCTGCTCCACCGACTCCAGGCGCGCGTCGACCAACACACCCGGCCTGGCGGCCAGCAATAGCTTTTCCAGTCTTTGTGCCGCCTGCGGTTCGTCTTCCACAATCACCACATGCTTCATGGCGTATGGGGTTGAATGACCGGAATACGCACGGTGAACTGCTGCTCACTTTGTTCCACTACCACGGGTCGAGAGGAAATGAACTCATATCGCCGGATAATGTTGGCCAGTCCAAGGCCCGTTGAATCACCCGGCAAGACCTGGCGTTGTTGCCTGTTGTTGCTCACAACGAGATAGCCATCCTCCACACCCAGCCGGATGTGAAGTGGATAGGCTGTCGATATCGTGTTGTGCTTGATGGCGTTCTCCACCAGAATTTGCAGAACCAGGGGTGCCACATCGGACTGCACGTGATCGAGTTCAACTGACACCTGCAGTTTGTCACCAAAGCGAATCTGCTGAAGAAAAAGATACGACTTCAGGAAAGCCAGTTCTTCCTGCAGGGAGACCACTTCGCGTGGTTGTGTGTCGAGCACGTACCGATAGACTTCGGACAACTGCTTGATAAATTTTGCGGCGCGATCCTGGTCTTCATAGACCAGGTTGGTCAGTGCATTCAGGCTGTTGAAAAGAAAATGGGGATTGACCTGACTGCGAAGGCTGTCATACTGTGCCCGAATGCTCTCCTGTTTTGCCTTTTCAGCGCTGAGTGCCGCCGACTGCCAACTGCGGAAAAACTCCAGACCGTGCATGAACATGGAAACCACCACCGTGATGATCAGAGAGGAAGCCAGCATCGGCAAAAGGTTCCACTCATAACCCGGTCTCAGCATGAGACCAAAAAGCCATCGCACGAGCAGGATGTCGGCGATGGAGTAGACCAGCATGACTCCTATCCCGATCAGCAGTCGCCTGACCGGGTATTTGATCCAGGAGATGTAGGACGAAAGTAGCCCGCTGGAGAAGGAATTCCCCACCCACAGTGTGATCCACAGCACAACAGAGAGTGCCCATTCCATATAAAACCTGTAGGTCCCAAGAGAGTCGGGTTCGTCGAAAAGGAAGACGGTAAAAAAGCCCGCCACCACCATGCCCAGTATCGTCTTGTAGTTCTCGATACAGAAATTGCGCAAGCTGGGTCTGGCAACCGTAGGCTGAATCATGATGATACAAAGATGAGGCGGGATACCCGTCCCATCTATTTTTCGTTACTGAATTGTCGAAAACGCAGGATGAATGGTGTCCTACCGGACCACATTCACCTTCAGCATATTCGTACGGTTACGGGCATGGATAGGCATGCTTGCCAGGAAGATGAAAACATCACCAGACTTCAGATGCCCGTCCCGCTTCAGCACTTCTTCGACATCAGCGATGGTCTGATCAGTGCTCTCATTTTTGTCGTAGAAGTAGGCCCTTGTGGCCCATACCAGGCTGAGCGTATCGAGAATAGCCTTGTTGGAAGTGAATACGAAGATGTTGGTATTGGGACGATGAGAGGAAGACTTGAAGGCTGTGTAGCCTGACTGCGTCATTCCTACGATGGCCTTGGCGTTGACTTCTTTTGCAAGTTTGCAGGCAGCGCTGATGAGGCTGTCGTGCACGAAGATCGGCGAATGGGGATCCACATCGCGGAAACGGTAGTAGATGTTTGCCTGCTTCTCTACCGATCCAATGGTGCGAACCATGCTCTTGATCACTTCGATCGGATATTTCCCGGCCGCGGTCTCTGCAGAAAGCATGAGTGCATCGGCGCCGTCCATGACTGCATTGGCCACATCATTGGTTTCTGCGCGCGTCGGCCGGGGGTTTTCGATCATGCTCTCCATCATCTGTGTGGCTACAATCACCGGCTTCGCCAGTTTATTGCATTTCTCCACAAGCATCTTCTGCACCATGGGCACTTCCTCCAGCCAGATTTCTACGCCGAGGTCACCACGGGCAACCATCACGGCATCCGTCGCTGCAACAATCTGATCGATGTTCTCGAGGGCTTCCGGCTTTTCAATTTTCGCCACGATTTTCGCATGCGATTTGTGTTCATTGATGATGCCTCTCAGAATTTCTATGTCCTTCACATTGCGGACGAAAGACAGCGCAATCCAATCCACCTCGTTCTTGATACCAAAGTGCAGGTCATTCAGGTCTTTGTCAGTCAGCGAGGGAGCAGTCACCTTGGTATAAGGGAGATTGATGCCCTTTCTTGACTTCAAGAGACCGCCATACACCACCGTGGTGACCACTTCGATTCCACGCTTCTCTTTCACTTTCAATTCAATCTTTCCATCGTCCACCAGGATCATGTCACCCGGCTTGACATCATTGGGCAAATTCTCGTAGGAAGTGCTGACCAGATCCTTGTTGCCGACAACCTGACGGGTTGTGATGACGAGGTCTTCACTAGGTGTGAGGATGGTACCATCCTGTACTTCATTGACCCGGATTTTGGGACCTTGCAAATCCTGAAGCAACGCCACATTGGTTTCCAGCTCCTTGTTGAGTTCGCGAACCAGCTTGACCACCTTCAGGTGATCTTCATGCGAGCCATGAGAAAAATTCAATCGAAAAACATCAACTCCTTCCAGCATCAGTGCACGAAGCGTTTCCTTGTTGTTTGATGCAGGTCCTACGGTAGCTACGATCTTGGTCTTGTTGTATGAGGCGCGTTCCATTCAGAATGTTGTTGCTGAGAAATGGCTAAAAAATAAAATCGTCTTTCGATTTTAAGGACGACAAAGGTATAAAAGCGGCCAATTCTATGGAAGGAATATTTTTGAGCTGTTCCAGCACTTGCTTTCCGACATCTTCGGCATCCATTTCGATCATCAGAATAAAGTCAAAATGTGTATGCTCCTGCACCAGAGCCCATTTGGCGGCGTCATTTTCTTCCGGCTTGTTTCTGAACAGTCGATAGTGTCCGATGGCAGTCTCCTGCAGATAATACTGGTATTGTGCCGGGTGCTCGCCCTTGTTGTGAACATTCAGATCGGGCTGGCGCACCAAATGCAACTGCAATCGGTTGTTGAGTTCCCAGGCGAGTCGATAGCCTTTCAGTGTGGTGGCAATGCCAATTAGCTGAAAATCGTAATCATAGTCGATTTTCAGCCTTGATTTCTTCATTTTTGGCGTGTTTCAGGGCTTTCCGTGGGAGATGACCAATATCAAAAAAGTTTGACAATATTGCTCTAAATCTCTTTCTTTGCAGGGATTTTTAAGAACCTAAATCGAAAAAACATGTCTGAAATCGCACAAAAAGTAAAGCAGATCATCATTGACAAACTCGGCGTTGAGGAATCTGAGGTAACCCCTGAGGCAAGCTTCACCAACGACTTGGGTGCTGATTCGCTTGACACCGTAGAACTGATCATGGAGTTTGAGAAGGAATTCAACATTTCCATCCCGGATGATCAGGCCGAAAACATCGCAACTGTCGGCCAGGCGATTTCTTACCTGGAGGAAAACGTCAAGAAATAAGAGTCGCCTCCGGCCCTTCTTTATCATATGAAATTCAAGCGCGTAGTAATCACCGGTGTTGGTGCCCTGACTCCTATTGGCAATACCCTTCCAGCGTACTGGGAGGGTTTGGCAGCAGGAAAAAGCGGCGCCGCACCTATTACGCGTTTTGATGCATCCAAATTCAAGACCCGCTTCGCATGCGAACTGAAAGGTTTCGATGCAGAAAATTTCATTGACCGTAAAGAGGCCCGCAAGATGGATCCTTTCACTCAGTATGCCGTAGTGGTTGCTGATGAAGCCATCAAAGATTCGGGCATTGATCTGGAGAAAATCAACCACGATCGCGTGGGTGTAATCTGGGGCTCCGGCATCGGCGGGTTGCTGACATTTCAGGAGGAAGTGAAGTACTACGCCAAAGGCGATGGTACACCTCGCTTTAACCCCTTCTTCATTCCCAAGATGATCCCAGACCTCAGCGCAGGTCACATTTCCATCAAGTACGGCTTCCGCGGCCCCAACTACGCCACTGTATCGGCGTGTGCTTCTTCTACCAATTCCATTTATGATGCATTCACTTATCTCCGTCTGGGGAAGGCTGATATCATCATTTCCGGAGGCTCTGAAGCTGCCGTGTGTGAAGCCGGTGTAGGTGGGTTCAATGCGCTCAAGGCGCTCTCCGAACGCAATGACTCTCCCGAAACCGCCTCACGTCCCTATGACAAAGACCGTGATGGTTTCGTGCTCGGTGAAGGCGCAGGTGGTTTGGTTCTG
>JAIBBB010000199.1 GCA_019694905.1 Cyclobacteriaceae bacterium | reverse complement strand
CATTCCTGAAGTAGTACTCGAACGTTCTGGCCGTATTGTCGCTTCCGGTGGCAATAACTGCATCCACACGCTTCAGATTCTCTGCCAATTGTATTCGGTTCTGAATTTCGGGGCGGATTTGAATAAGCCGATCTATCAGGTGCCTGACGAGGAAGGAGTCCTGTGAACTGGGCTTCACAACGGCCTGATGGCCGGCGCAGAGAATGCACAGCAGATCATGAAAACCGACCAGTGGTATATTTCCAGCCATAGCCACACCCACTGATTGGGGAGTGTGCGACCAGGGGTAGCGATCGGCCCAGGCAACCAGCTTCTCCTGGGTAAGCCATTGACTGATACCGTCAAGGGCGAATTTGACATTGTCAGGTGTGAACCAGCCGTTTTCCGCGGCAGCACATTGGCAGATAGTGTCGAGTTCAACGGCCGTCAGATTTCTGAGCCAGCCGCCAAGCTCTGCCAGAGTCGATATGATTTCAGCGCGTTTCATCAAACTTTATACACCCTGTCCGTGTTATTTGCGTAAAGCAAGTGCAGGGTGTATTTTTGCGACCAAAATTAACGTTTAGAATCTAGCTGTCCATGGCTATCAAGATAACCGAAGAGTGTATTAATTGTGGTGCCTGCGAGCCTGAATGCCCTAATACGGCGATCTATGAAGGTGGAAGGGAGTGGACATGGGCGGGAGGAACAGCCCTGACCCATGTCGAACTGGAAGATGGTTCTCAGGTGGATGCCAAAGCGTCACAGCCGCCCGTTTCTCCTGAATTTTACTTCATCGTTTCCGGCAAGTGCACAGAATGCACAGGCTTTCATGAAGAGCCCCAGTGTGCAGCAGTTTGCCCGGTTGATTGTTGCGTTCCGGATCCTGACATGGTGGAAACCAAAGAAGAATTACAGGCCAAGAAAGCCTGGCTCCATAACGAACAGCTTCAAAGCTAGTGCATCTTTGTTCGCTTGATCAAATAAGCCTGTAAGACTTCGAAGTAGTCCGTTTGTGCATCAACCGAGATGAAGTCAACTTTGATTTGTCCGCAGCGAAGCTTCAGGTAATTGTGAAACGACAATAACTGTTGTTGGTAAGAATTCCGGATTTCTGACGGGTTCAGCCTGACCCTGCTGCCGTCCTCCAGATCTACAAATTCGTAGGGCCTGTTTTGCAGGTCAAGGTCCAGTTCAGTCTGATGGTCTGTGACATGAAAGAGGATCACCTCGTGCCGATTATGCTTCAGATGCTGTAGTGCCTTGAATAACTGATCTGCCTGGTCAGTCTGTTCAAACATGTCACTGAAAATAACCACCAGCGATCGCTTGTGAATCTTTTCAGCAACCTCATGAAGTACTTTGGCAATATCTGTTCTTTTTTGTCCCTGCACGCCCTGATCCTGAAGTCGCTGCAGGGAACCAAATATCTTGTCCAGATGGGAACGGGTTGACCGAATGGCTGTCCATTCATCGATCTTGTCTGAATAAAGGCAAAGCCCGACTGCATCCCTCTGCTTATGGAGCAGATATGCCAATGCAGAACCACAATAGAGACTGAACTTCAACTTGTCATGTTGTGGCGCGGGATAGAACATGGACGACGAACAATCGATGGCCAGCAGGCAGCGGAGGTTGGTTTCTTCTTCGTATTGCTTGGTGAAAAGCCGGTCCGTCCGGGCGTAGATTTTCCAATCAATATGCCGTGTGCTCTGCCCTTCATTGTACAGCCTATGCTCCGCAAACTCCACAGAGAACCCGTGGTACGGGCTTTTGTGGAGGCCTGTGATGAACCCCTCTACCAGTTGACGGGCGATCAGCTCGAGGCTCCCTTGCCTTCGGATCTCATCCAGCAGTTGTGTATTCATGGCTGACCTCGACCAAACTTGCTTTTGAATTTTCGCGACTCAGGGCAAATAAACTGGTATTTTCACCAAAAGGCCAAAGCCTAATTTGGAATAAATTGATAAAATATTAATTTTTGTGTGCTTACGGGCACCTAACCTAACCTAAATAGCCAAGCTGTGGAAGACAACAAGTCCAACGGGCGGGAGGAGATTTTCTCCGAGAAAGTAAAGGCCGGCAAAAGAACCTACTTCTTCGATGTGAAATCTACCCGCTCCAATGATTTCTACATCACAATTACCGAGAGCAAGAAGCGATTCAACAAGGATGATGAAGGGTTCACCTACGAAAAGCACAAGATCTTTCTCTACAAGGAAGATTTCCATAAGTTTCTCGAAGCACTCAACAATACACTTAGCCATGTCAAGAATGAGTTGATGCCTGGCGTCGATTTCAGCCAGTTCGAACATCATCGTACAGAGGATGAGGGTATGGAGGTTCGCACCCAGGGTTCTGATTCGGAACTCAAATGGGACTAACCTGATAGAGCATTCCAGATTACAACGGCCAGCCTTGCTGGCCGTCTTTTTTTATATGCCGCACGAGCCAATCCAGTATATTTGCGCCTTATTTCCAAGATATGGGCCTTCGCTGTGGTATTGTAGGTCTTCCCAATGTGGGGAAGTCAACGTTGTTCTCCGCACTCACCAACATTCAAAATGTGGCTGCTAACTATGAGTTTGCAACCATTGACCCGAATATTGGCATTATCGATGTGCCCGATCCAAGACTGGATGTCCTGGCCGAGTTGGTTCATCCGCAGCGGATATTGCCCGCCACAGTGGAGTTCGTGGACATCGCCGGGTTGGTAAAGGGCGCCAGCCAAAAGGAGGGAAGAGGCAATGCGTTCCTATCCCACATCCGTGAGGTAGATGCAATCGTGCACGTCGTTCGATGCTTTGACGACATTAACATCGTACGGTCCGCAGGTCCCGTCAATCCGGTTTCAGACAAGGAGGTAATTGAGATGGAATTGCAACTGAAGGATCTCGAGTCTGTAGAAAAGAAGATGGTGCGGATCGAGAAAGCAGCGAAATCCGGTGACCCCAAGGTGAAGGCGGAACTGGAAGTACTGAAGGCATATAAATCTTGTCTGGAAACCGGGCGCAACGCACGCAGCCTGGATATCCCGGTTGAAGATCAGGCTGTCATCGCCGACCTCGGGCTCCTCACCATGAAGCCCATGATGTATGTGGCCAACGTGGATGAAAAACACCTCCACGCCGACAATAATCATGTGAAAGCGCTGCGGGATGCAGTGTCGAAGGAAGGCGCCAGCATGATTGTCATCTGTGCGGCCCTTGAGGCGCAGATTGCTGAAATTACCGACAAAGAAGAAAAGAAGCTCTTCCTCGAAGAATACCAGCTGGAAGAGTCGGGTCTTGCGCGACTGATTCAGGCCGGCTATGCACTGCTTAACCTGATTACCTACTTCACTGCCGGTGAAAAGGAAGTCAGAGCCTGGACGATTCACAAGGGCTGGAAGGCACCCCAGGCTGCGGGGGTCATACACTCGGACTTCGAGAAGGGATTCATTCGTGCCGAAGTAATCAAACTCGCTGACTATCAAAAGTATAAATCAGAGGCAGGCTGCCGTGAGGCAGGCCGGCTGGCGGTTGAGGGTAAGGAATACGTGGTCGAGGATGGCGATATCATGCATTTCCGATTCAACGTATAAATTATTGAAAATCAATAATTTATAGCTGCGCAATACAAGCCGTTCCACGTCCGCACATTCACTTAAACTTTTTTTGCGCTGAAGCGGTGGAGTCATCTGATTTTTAGTACCTTAGCTATTCGAGGGCGAGTGATTTTGCGCCGCTTTTTTCGGAATTTGTAGCAGCTTATTTTTTACCCCTAACTGCGGGAATCTTGAGAATCAGAATAGTCTTTGGGCTAAAAAACAGAGGAGCCTTTGTTCCGTTCCACCATCAGTTTCTCCTTGCGCAAACGATCAAGGGACTTTTACTGACGGGCGGCAACCGCGAATTTGCTGCATTGACAGAGTACAATTTTTCTGGACTCAAGGGCCAGACCAAGATCAGCCGGAAGGGTCTCCATTTTTACTCCTCGCGAGTGACGCTGGTGTTCTCAACCTCCAACCAGTCCTTCCTGGACTATTTTCTAAAGGTACTTTTTGAGCAGAAGGAGATAATCATTGGCGCGTTGCAACTGGTTCCGGAGTCTTGTGAAAAAGAAGAACCTGTCGCCATCGGCGATGCAGTCAAGTTTCTTTGTATATCTCCCATTGTTCCGCTCCAGGTCACCTTCAATGACGAAAAGTCAAAGCGATTCATTAATCCGGAAACAGATGAGTTTTCTGACCTCCTGTACGAGGCCACTTTGCAGCGAATGGAAGCTTCAGGCCGATTCAGTCCTGACGAATTGGCGTCGTTTTACAAGTTCCAGGTTTTGCCAGACCGCGAGTATCTTCAGCGAATTCAGGATGCACACAAGAAGTTTGCCCGCATTTATCCCTTGTTCGACCTTGATGTCAGATACGAAGTAAGGGGCTATACGTTCCCCTTCACACTGTTTGCCCCCCAGCCAGTGCAACAATATCTCTACGAGAATGGCCTGGGCTATTTCTCACACAAGGGATTTGGAATGCTGGACCTCGCCAACCAGGACTCGATCCGCACTCAGTCTGACCTGGAGGCAACTTACGCCTAGCGTCGGTTTACAGGCAGCACAAAATAGCCGACGAGCAGATCTGTATTGGGTTGCAGGCTTTTCAGGTAGACCATCACTTCGTAGACGTTTTCAGTTTCGAAATGACTCCCTTCAACGGACCAGTCAGGTGTGTTTGCGCCTGCCGTCACATATTGGTAGTTATAGAATCCCTGCTTGAGCAACGTGGTCATTGTAAGACTGCCGTCTGGTTGCGGCTTCATTTGACTTTCCGGTGAAATCTGCCAGTGATTGAATGCCCCCACCACATAGACCTTACCAAGGGATTGCGTGGGCCTGAGTGTAAATGTGACGTTGACGTATTGACCGGTAATGCGGGGCTCTGCGTAATCTCTGTTCGCAATCACGAAGCCTCCATTCATGTCATTGTATTGAGCGTAAGCCTCGTCAGTCCTTGGTTTGTCATAGGCTACGTAGAGCTGCGGCGGCTTGGTTGATCGGTCGAGCCGGTCCACATTCATCCCGGGATAATTGAGTGACCTGAAATCAACAAACCGAAATTCGTTTCCTCCAGCAAAGTGTGCGTCCGGATCAGGTGCCCGGAATTCTATGATGGATTGGTCATCGCGGAGAAACGATGGACTCACACCTTCCCGGATATTGTTCCACCGCTGATTCTGACGAATTGTGATGTGAAAGTACTCGAGCGGGTTGAAGACCTCAATGCCGTTGTAGCTGATGTCAAATTGCAATGGCTGACGTGTTTTCCGAAGCGTGGCCGTTCCTGCCACCGGGTCGGAGACCAGATTGACCATCTGGTTATACACCATGAAGCGGCGGGAAAGGATCAGGTTGGATCGGTCTCCATCCCGGTAGACGATCAGCAGATAATTCCCCGCAATCATAGGTGGTGGCACCTGATAGCGGTAGTGCACATAGGGAATGAGGGTATTGGACGAGAACGCATAGTCTGTGATGTTGAACTCGTTGTATTCCGACATGAAGTCAAGGTCCTTCAGCATCCCTTCCTGCCAGTCCCAGGTACAAGGAAGCACCTTCACATAGTAGTTCTGTCGATCGGGTTGCAGATCATCAAATTCAATAACAAGGTTCGTCTCACCAGGCCTGATGACAGGTGGGAAGGAGGTATCCTGTGCATTGGCTGCTGCATAAAACTGAACTGTCCGTATGGTCTCTTCGTACGTTCTGTCCTCATAGACCAGCTGGGCCAGGGTTGGCCACACGAGACAGATCAACAGCGGGGACAATATCACGGCCTTCTTCATGAATCCTTGGTTAACTTTAGGGATATCTATCAAAAATAGTGTCAAAATCGATCCGACCCATTCCAACCAAAGAAAGCCTGGAAGGGTCTAAAGGATGAAGTTACAGATGCTTAGCGACGAGGAACTGGTCAGGCACTGCCTTTCGGGTGAAAGGGCTGCTCAAAAGCAGCTTTATGACCGTTTTTGCCGTAAAATGATGGCCATTAGCCTTCGTTATGCCAGCACCTCTGCGGAGGCAGAAGATATTGTGATGGAGGGGTTTATGTCTGTTTTTAATAATCTCAAGCAGTTTCAGTTCAAATCCAGGCTCGAAACATGGATCACCAGGATCATGATCAACGCCGCCCTTAACAAGCAGCGACGGAAGATGTACCTCATGCCGGTGGTGGATGTTCAGGATGTCGTGATTGGGGAAGAGGAGTCTGTTTCACTGTCTGGCTTTCACTACAATGAACTGCTGAAGATCATTCAATCGCTTCCGGATGGTTGCAGAATCATCTTCAACCTCTTCGCGATAGAAGGATACAGTCACAATGAAATTTCTGAGATGCTGGGTGTCAGTGTGGGCACCAGCAAGTCACAGTATAACAGGGCCAGAAAGCTCCTGATGGAACGACTGGCAAAGGAAACCACCACGTATGAAAGACTTGGAGAAAGACAAATTTGATTCGGCCTGGAAGGAGGCCATGACGCCTGCCGAGGCTGAGCCCGGTGAGGGCGTGTGGTCCTCTATTGAGTACCGCCTGGTGCAGGCCGAGAATGCAACCATGCACAGCAAACTGTCGTGGTATCGCTGGTCTCTTGCAGCCTCCCTGCTGCTGTTTGCCATCGCTGGCGGCACACTCGTTTACTTGTCTCAGAACGATCAAAATCAACTCGCTGCATCTTCTCCAAAACCTGCTCCCTCTTACACTGCACAAGACCAGTCATCCATGGTCACCGATGGCGTTGTTGCCAACAAGCACAATGATGGCACACAGGGATTCAAACTCTCCACAAAGCTACCGCAACAGGCCTCCCACGCAGTTGTCGACCCCTTGTATCCGGAGCCGCTTGTTTACCCAGTTGATCGCTCTCAATCTGGTGTCGGTCTGATTGACCATCAGGTAGCCATGGGCCCGTTGGTGGCCCTCGGACTCCCGGATGTGAGCCTGGCTGTCCAGGGCTCCATGCGCACAGCTGGTCTTCCGGTGCCCGATCCGGAAGTCCTTCGCAAGTGGCGTCAACCCAGATATGACGAGCGATTGTGGGCCGGGGTAAACATGGGCGGTGGCGCCTTTAACACGCAGGGCACTGCTTCCGCTTCTTCCATGGCTACCGTAGCTGACGTAATTAAATCAGGCAACTACACGGGCAGTCCTGCTGGAATGAGCAACGGCTATGTACCCACGTCGGGCACGGGCTATGCATGGTCTTTTTCGATGGCAGCCGGCAGACGGGTTTCGTACCACTGGGTGTTGATGGGGGGAGTCGGCTATTTGTACCAGCAGGCAGGCTACGCATCTAATCTCGTTCTAACGGGTACACAACCGACTGCGCTGTCTGTGAGCTACCTCGCACAGATGTCGGACAAGTCACTGTCGATAACAACTCCATACCTTGCCAGCAGCTCACTGGAATATGTGACCCTGCCGGTTCAGGCCGGGTATCTGTTTCCCTTGCGGAACTTTGCAGTGCAGATCAATGCGGGCGCATCGACTGACTTTTTCATCAGAAACAGGGTGGTAGACACGTCTGGTCAGTTTGCCAGTCTCACGGAAGGTGCAGGCAGCAACTCGCCTTACCGGAGTGTGGGACTA
>JAIBBB010000022.1 GCA_019694905.1 Cyclobacteriaceae bacterium | reverse complement strand
CAGCAAAGATCACAGAGTAGTAAAGTTTCACATCCCTCGAGAGAACGACCCATACGAAATAGAAAATCGGCACAACGATATAGGCGGTTCTCGTTCCAGAATAAACCATTGCGAGCAAAGTTAAAACTGCAGATGCCGCCAGGAACAACTTGGTCCAGAAGCCTCTCATGGCCGTCCACAGGGCAATTGAAAACATGGAGATAAATGCCATGATAATGCCAAACTGTGATGGCGAACCAATGCTGCCAATAGCGCGCCATCGTCCATAGTTGAAAACCAGGTGCACCAGATCATGACTAAATACATAGTTGAACTCCCAGTCAAAATATCCTGAAGTTGCCTGCTTGATCCCCCATAACGCCGAAAACACACTCAATCCAAGCAGAGCAAAAATGAAACGAAACAATTTGGCTGGTGTATCAAGTGCGATGTAGGCTACAAAAAACATCATCATGTACTCAACTGCCGGCCGGATCACATAGAACCAGGCGGCGCGTGAGGCGGCCGAAGGGTTGGCGAACTCAAGCACATTCATTCCGGCCCATAATACAATTGCCAGCGTCAACGGCGTATAGAATGCTGTCCACTTTCGGTGCCAGGCACTGCGATACAAGATGCCCAGCATAGTACCCACAATCAGCACATCCAGTGAAATTCCCATGGGAACTCCCTCCAGTAGGCGGTTGGGCACTGAGATAAAAAATGCAAGCAGCAAGACCAGATAGAGACCTACTTCAGGAATCCAGAGAATAGTGGTCACCACCGGGACCGCCACGACCAGTGCAACTACAGCAACCGGCAAAATCAGTCCTGCCTGAGAAACCAACCTTGCAATAAGCAATGCGATCAACACCCAACTTACCCACGGTATCCACGAAGGAACCGTCCGCTCACCTTGAAAGAACCGAACCAGTCTCGTCACTATGGGTACCTGCATGCTGCTCATACCATCAGATACGATGCTCGGTGTGTATGAATTTGCCCAGGTTCTTCTTTTGCAGGCTCCTTCGCGCACTGGAGAAGTTCACCCACACAAGTCTGGGGATCAGCAAAGCAAATCGCAAAGCTTCCCTCAGTTGACCTGTGCCTGACAAGAAGATGAATACAGCGAGACAAAGTGCACCAAAGGAAACTGTAAAGACCGGGAACCCGGCGAACCAAGTGCCCGAAAGCAAGTAGAACACCCACTCGAGAATCGCCATGACTGGCGCAATCAAGAGTTGAATGGAACGCGGAGGTCGCCATAGTGTAATAATATAGTCGAAGGCCGCCCAACGGCGATAGCGAACAAATGCTTTGAGCAGCGGCCACGCCTGATGGATGGCATTGTAGTATTGCTCACCAAACCACCTGATACGCTGCTGACCATGAACCGCCAGGTCGGCAGTCTTCTCCTCCTCCAGAAAGCTGGCTGGCCAGAAGACAGTCCGGATGTCTCTCGGATTGGCAAGCATCAGTGACATCAGGTTCTTGTCGAATCCAGGCGCATTCGGATCCAGCTTTTTGATCATTTGCACAAACAACGCTGTTTCTATGAGCATACCGCTGCCACTGATTTCGACTGCACCCCCAATGGGCATCTTTCCTGACCTGAACATGGCATCGTTAAGCGTTTCTGAGATGTGGTCAAAGAAAGCAATCCCACTCTCAGAAGAAAGCGATTTCCGCTGACCCTGGATCACGTCATACTGCTCATAGAAATTCGATGGTATTACGTCAAAATACTCTTTGTTGATAAGGTTGTCTTTGTCCACCAGCATGACAAACTCAGGGTTCCACATGCCTGCACGAATGCCCCTGCGAATAACACTGGCAATGTAACGGAGTGCATGTTGATAGGAATTACCAGGAATATGAGAAAACTTCCTGTTTCGTACCTCGAAGCCCAGTGCAGTGGCCCTGCTGGCAAATCTGTCATCATCAGGTTCCTGAAGCAGCACCAGTACCTTGATGCGCTTGCCTGCGACTGCCCTGGATACCGAATCCAGGACCTTGAAGAAAACTTCGCCAGGTTTGTATGCGGGCAAAACCAACAGCATCTCGGGAACCTCCGCAGTCACTGCTCTCCGAGGCCTGAACGGAACCAGGGAAGTGAGTACCAGCACGAGCCAATACAAACTGTAGAACAGAAAGTATGTTCCGAAAATTGTCAGCACAACGAGAATGATGTTATCCATGATGCTTTAAACTATGCGTAAGTAATTTTTTGATCCAGACCCGGATGCCGCTCCGCTGTTTGGGTATCTGGCCGAGGTAGTCTTCAAATCCATCCACCTGCACGCGGTTCAGAATTGTTCCAATAAATCGAATTGGCGCGGCTTGTATCTGCTCCGCAATACGCAGATCACTGCGGGTCATCACACGACCTGCTGCAAATACCAACATGGCGTGTGTGCAAATGCCAGTCCATACGCTGATTTCTCCACTTAAACTGAGGGGTGCGGCTACTACCAATATCAGATCATGCTTATCTGTTAATTCAGCAATTCTCGCCCTGATTTCCGGTTCAGCTCCCAACAAGCCCTTCTCTCTGATCAGCGATGCAAAAGAAATCGCTCCCTTCATGCTCGAGTCTACAGACATCCAGTCTGCATCAATCACAGCCACCCGCTTATTTGCTGCCGTCAGATACTCTAATAGCTTCTCAGATAGGTAGTGCTTCCCCTCACCGGCAGTGGCCGAACCAACCAACAGAACGGGTGTCTCTTCTCTGGTGGCATGTATCGACGAAACCAACTGAATCAACTGTTGCCGGAACACGAGATGCATGGCATCCCGGGCTACAGGATCACTGTCAAGATAAGTTCCCAAACCCGGCAGGGCCGCCGTCACTTTCAAATTCGAATACCGTTCAAAATCTTCAACAGTCTTGATAGAAGAATCGATGAGCAGCCCCACAATGATAAATCCTGCCATCAGCACGAAGACCGAAAACCCACCTGCTGCAATCAGCAACAATCTCTTCGACGGCTCCGGACCCCTGGGCAATGCAGGCTCATCAATCACATCTACAACATTTTCACCTGAACCGAACTCCAGGGATTCCGTAAGGCTGAGCTTGTTCAACAAAGTCAGATAGACATTCTGGGCCGTACTGATGTCCTGTTCATACGCCCCGATAGTAGATTCAAATGGAGCAAATCGCCTGGCATAGGTCGTTACTCTGTCAATTTCTGCATTGATCACAGGCACCATGTGAGATGCCGTTTCCGCGTCCAGGTCATACGCAACATACTTGGCAGCAAGGTCTGTCTGCAAGCGACTGGGATCATAGGGAGTCTTTCTTGCCAGCTCACTGAGTTTCACGTTGATCTCGGCTTTGACATGATCAATATTCTGCTGAACGGTCCTGAAATTGCGGTTGCTCTCGGCTTCCAGCGACTGAGCAAGCAACTGTCGATTCATCGCGACCAGCTTCTCCTTGAGGCTGACAATTTCCTGATGGGAGGCGAGATCAAGGGTAACCTCATTCCCATTCCGGACCGCATCCAGTACTTCCGTCTTGCCCTTCTGACCTGCAGCAATCTTACTGAGCAGATTGGCCCTTTGTCCTTCCAGTTGCACCAGATAAACCACAATTGCTTTGGTGTGCTCACCAAGGTTGATGATGTGGTTCCCCACTTTATACTGCTCCAGTTTATGAATCTTTTCGTCCAGATCATTCTTGGCTTGCTTAACAAGGGCTTCGATGATATCCTTGTGGCCTTTGATCTTGCTCTTGGAAAGCTGCTTGTTCTCCTCTGCAAGTGCTTCAATGAAGAGGTGTGCCAAAGCATGCACCTTGACGGCGCCATCGCTGGTCAACTCAAAGCGCATAAAGTTAGAGTCGAGTATCCTGTAGGCAGTTACCGATTCCTTCAGGGAGCTGGCTGAGAGCTGATGATAATTCAGAAAATCAATCATGATGCTATCCGGAAAATTGGGCTCGTCCAGATAACCGCGCTCTGCAAGAATCTCTGCGATTCGTGCCTCTACCACAGCCTGATTCCTGACAAGATTCTCGTTGCCATTTTTGAAAATAGACTCGCCTTTCAACCCTGCTTCTACGGCCTTCACCCTCACCCGCTCAATGACGCGCTTGGACTTGAGCAATTCGATGGTATTCTGAAAATAGGAATGTACCTGATATTGCTTCAGGTCTTCGTCCGACAGGCTCATGCCCTTGCTTTCCTGAAGATTCAGGAAGAGACGGGCTTCTGTCCTGTAACGCCTGACTTCATGCCTGGTGAACCAGTAGATGGCACACATCGAAAGGATGGGTACCGCTATCAGCATCCACTTCCGGCGGTTCAGCGCTCGCAATATGACAATCAGTTGGCCCATCTCAATTACTTTTCATGCGCAGCGAAATAGCGCTCAGAGTCTGAAGTAAGCAGTTTGATTTCTTCTTTGGTCTTCCGGACGGCCAGCTCAGCACGAAGCAATGATTCCTTTGCCTGGCCCAGCGAGGTTTGACCGTTCAGAAGGTCCTCCAGCCGGCCTTCGCCGGACTTGAACTTGGCCTCCATAAAATGAACCATCTCCTGCTGATTTTCTACAGACAGTTGTCGTAATTCCACAATGCCCAGGTTTTCCAGGTACTGATAGTAAAGAGAAACGATTTCAATTCGCAGCATCTTTCGCTGCTGATTCAGTACGCCCTCCGCACGAACCACATTTTCCCGTGCTTCTCGTATGTAACTGCCACGATTGACAAACTTCTCAGGGTCCAACGCAAGCGAAAATCCCATGGCTGGCAAAACACCCACCCGGGTGATCGTCTGATCCTGTGCATTGGCGGTGTTAGACAATGAAAAGAAATTGACGCCTACACGAAATGTTGAAAGCCAGCGGTTCTTCTCCTGGCGAACATTCTCGTGCTGTTGCAACAACTCAGCTCGGTATCCGTGAAGACTGTAAGAGTTCAGGAGCGCCTGCTCCACAATAGAATCCAACGCAACTTCGTTCGCCAATAGAATCTCAATGGCATTTCGCTCTTCTGTTACCGAAATATCCTGTGATAAGCCGGTTCGAAGTATTAATGCAAAAGCGGCCATCAGGGCCAGGCGCATGGATTTCATAGTAGTTTGAATGCTCAAAATTACCCCGGAATCGGCCCTGCCAGGGGACTTTTAGCCGACCAGTCCCGATTGTTCGGTAGACCCTAAGAAATAAGGGACAAAAAAAGGGCGCTTGCGCGCCCTCTTTCACCTGTAACCTAATCCCGATCAGGGATGCTTGTAAATCTTGGTATCGTCCCGGTTTCCTGATTTGGTGGTATACCAGTCCTTGTTCTGTATACCAGCAGACTTGGCCCATGTTGCGAAGTTGACAAATGCATCTGACACTACACGGTTCTCAAGAGGGTAATCAAAGCTCTGTGCAATATTGATGGCCCATGGAAGGTTATTGCCTGATTTGTAGTACCGGCCCTGATCTGGCACGCTGCTATCCGCTTGTGTTCCCAAAAGTTTCAGGTTGGCAGCATCGGTTGGTAGCATGTCAGGAAGGTGAACCTCTGCCGTCCTGTCTCCATTCACAAAAATGAAAGGATTGAATGGTACATAGCCTATATCAGCCATGGGTACCGGCTTAACAAAAGTCAGGTTGGATGTGATCGTTACCGGCTTGACAAATGAATTTCCCTGAACTGTATTAACAAATGCACTTGTGCCGAACAGGTCCTGAGCGTTGTCGAACAGGATCAGAACTGCATTGGACTGATTCAATTCCAAACCATTACCGTCATTGCCAGAAGACCTGCCCGAACTGGAGGTTGCTTTCAATACATTGCTGCTGGGCACCGGCCACTGAACACCGAAGCCGTTTTTATATGCAGCACCCATGGCACGAACCTGGAACGTGCCGTCACAATCAACAACTGCATTAGAAGCATTGGTAACCAAATGATAACTGTAGTCAATTACCAGGTCATTCATATCGTAATCTCCTTTGGAAGGCCAGTTGTCCTCAAAGGCCAGACTTCCGAATACACCTTTGCCGGGTGTGTACACATCAAATGCACGTTCCGGATCATTGGGGTACGCATCATTTTTGTCAAGCACACCATCGCCATCTTTGTCCGAACCTTGTGCAGGTTTTGCATTGCTGATGTTGTCGCTGATCACAGAGGTAAAAGGATTGGCCGTTACAAAGAACACAGCGTCGTTAAAATCATTGTCGCCACCTGGCCTCGAAAGATCTTCAAAACTCAGGAGCAAAAGCTGGCGGGTTGCATCTTTCAAAATAATCACCTGCTGCTGATACTGCGCGGAAGTAAATGTGTTGAGCACCTTGTCTGAATACTTGATGTCAGGCTGCTGTGCAACTGTTTTTCCGTTCCACCCGTTCGGTATCAGGAACCAGCCTATGCCGGTATTTGGAGAAAATACACCCAGTTTCACCTTGCTGCCGGATTGCAGGTTACCACCACTTCCAGGCAGTGAAACGTTCGGGAAAACCACCGTGAATTGCTTGATGTCACTCACCTGCTTCGGTGGCGCTTCCAGAGAATAGGTGTAATATCCAAGTGTATTCATGTAACCGGCTCCCTCAGTCACAAAAGTTACCCATACTTCAGCCGAGTCCTTCAGTTGGATATTCGTCACCACATTGTCACCAAGATACTCAGGGTTATACTGGGGTACTGGACGCTTCTCAGGCAAAGAGTTGTTGATCAGATCCAGCAGGTCTTGCGGGATGTAATCATTCACAGGCTCCAGATTATTCGGAACACCACTCGCGTCGTATGAGCTAAGGAAATTGTAAGAGCCTTCCACACGACCGCCGAAAACACTCCTTCCGCCTACATTGGCCGGGTTGGGTTTTGTATAGCCTCCCAACGCCAAGGTATTCATTCCCTTCTCAATCCTGATCTTCGTAAAGTTGGGAATGCCAGGGTATTCAGTAGTGACCTGAAGGGTATCGATGTAGTCAGGCAGTACATTGCGGAACACTATCGTACCATCCACAGCTGTCAGCATGGAACCCAGGAAGATGGTGTCAGAGCCAGCCCTATAACTGAAGGAAAATGGTATCCCCTTCAATCCAACACCATGGTTATCCTGTGCACTTAGTGCCAGGCTAAATTCACGGGTAGTGCTGTAATTGAAGCCTGGAGGAATCGCAATGGTCTCCAGTGAATTTTTGGTAGTCGGGTTATCTGACCATTCTTTCATACAACCCCCAAGCATGGCTGCCATTGCGAGCAGCCAAAGTAACGATGCTCCTTTCATTTAAGGTTTGCTATTTTAATTGATAGCACAAACCTATTGCAGCGCTTCGCTGTTCAGGGATATTTTCGATAATCGCCCTGAACTGTTCCGACAAACAGTCTGACTTTCCGGATTAGATTCTAGAGGAACTTCAAACGCGACATCAAATCAGAGCGATAGGAGTCGCCTACCGGGATCAGCTTCTTGCCAATCAGAACGAGTGTATCCTCCATGCCCGTAATCTTGTCAAGTCTTACAATGTAGGAACGATGAACCCTGAGAAATTGCTGTGCTGGCAATTTTGCTTCAATCCCTTTCATTGTACCGTGAATGACGAGTCGGTCAGACAGGGTGTAAATGTTGACGTAGTCTCCGAATGCTTCTATCCACTGGATATCGGATAGTTTAACTCTCAAAATCTGGTTGTTGGCCTTCACAAAAACCGAATCATCACCCTCCTCTACGGCATCTTCGTCTGAGTGAATCCTGGATTCGATTCTGCTGACGCACTTCAGAAAGCGATCGAGGCTGACAGGCTTGAGCAGGAAATCAGCAACTTCATAATCAAAGGCGTCCAGCGCGTATTTTTCTTTCGCAGAGACTATCACTACTTCCGGCTTCTCTTTCAAAATCCGAAGGAGATCCAGCCCGCCCAATTCAGGCATTTCAATATCCAGGAAAAGGACATCAACTTTGTTTCGCTGAAGGAAATCTCTGGCCTCAATCGCGCTGGAACAGACGGCTGCACACGACCAGCCTTCAGCCTTGCCGATCAACTGCGTCAACATGGCCCTCGACATCTCATCATCGTCTACGATTACGCAGCTAATATTCATGGGTTTCCGCTTCTTATGATACCTGGATCATTGCAAGATAGCAGAAAATAGGACGTCTGGACAGGCTCAGGCCCAGCCCATGGACTGAAGATTATCCTGTACGTATTCTGTGAGTTCGGTTTCAATCTGGCGGGTCATTCGGGTCAGTCTGCGGATCACTTTACCCGCCAATTCCACCTGACCACTTGAAAGCGCGGTCGAGAAATTTGCAAGGGCCTCCTCATATTGCCTCACTCCGATGAAGGCGGCAGTGGGTTTCATCTGGTCCGCGAGTTTCGCGGCTTCGGCCGTCTGCTCGCGCATGAGCATCTGACCTGCCTTGTTCAGGAACCGATAACCTCTGGACTCAAAGTTATGCAACATGGCATTGCAAAATGACCCCGAACCTCCTGAGATCTCATCCAGATAGCCCCTGTCAATCAAAGGTGCATGCTGGCCGGACCTGGTGGCTGATTTCTGTGCCCGTTGCAGGGGTATCCTTCTTGTGGTTTTCATGACTTTGGATTTTGTGCCTACAGGAAATTTAACTTGCTCATGATGTTACCAGCATAAGCCTCACCCATCGGAATCAACTTCTTACCCAACTGAAGCAACGTATCATCGATCGCATCAATCTTATCCAATCGTACAATGTAGGACCTATGAGCCCGGGCAAACTGGTCACTGGGCAATTTATCCTCCAAAGCCTTCATGGTAGAATGCACCACATACCGACCCTTCTCGGTAAAGAAATTCACATAGTCGCCAAGGGCTTCAATCCACTGGATATCCGCAAAGGCCAGTTTAAGCACTTGATTGTTGGCCCTCACAAAAAAGTGGGTTCGATGGGTCATCAGATTAGCCAGCTGCTTCCTCAAGGAAGAAATCTCCTCCTTGATCTGAAGAGATTCTGAGAGCACCTCGGCCAACTGCTCATTTTGCGCATCATTCAGCCGAGCGACTTCAGTCCGTTCATTCCTTGAAATCCTCAAATTTCCCAATTTGAGACCTTCGTTGATGGTGATGGGGTTCATATTTGCTTCGTTTGATGAAGCAAAAGTGCCCCCTTATAGTCTCCGGTGAATCAGATGCGAACGGATTACAAAAAATCAGGGAAAAGCTTAGAAACCGCAATAAGCAGCAGAAAAACCTCCATTTTAGGCCAGAATCGCCCTTTCCTGTAAGCCCAGTGCTGATAATTTAGTGGCGTGCGCGACGCAACACAGAATTGATCCTGGCCCTGAGTTCTTCCGGATTGAAGGGTTTCACTACAAAGTCATCCGCTCCGGCGTTGAGCGCGTTCACCCGATCAATACTGCTTTCCTTGGCCGACAAAACGACGATCGAAAGCTCGTCCCACTCCCGCTTGGCCCTGATGGTCTTGATAAGTTCCAGGCCCGACAGGCCGGGCATCATGAGGTCAATGATTGCCAGTGTGGGGAGTTCATTCTTGATCAGCCACTGCAGTGTCTCTGTGCCATCCTTCAATGGTACCACGCGAAAATCCCTCTTGAAAAACTCCTGCAAAAGGAGGCGCAGCGCCGGTTCATCATCAACTACTAGAATTTCTGGAGTAGTGCTCATAGTCTTATTGTTTTATAGATTCCAGTTCCTTTTTGACGAGGTCCACCTTCAATTCGACATTCGCAATCTGGCGCGCCACTTCTCTTTCTTCCACAGCTCCTTCCAGGTCGCTTTCGAGTTTGGCGAGCAATTGCGTAAGTGAAGATACGCCCAGATAAGATCCGAGTGGCTTGAAAGCGTGTACGGTCGACTTCATCGACTCGAAGTTGCCCTCCACAAATTGCTGCTTGATGCTCGTCAGGTATTTCATGCTCTGTGTATCGAACAATTCCACCATCTGATCCCGGAACTCCTTGTTATCGGATATGGAGTCGAGATAGTCAAAGTTCACCAGACCAGCCACTGCATCTTCCTGACCGGGAGCAGGCCGTGAAACTTTAAAAAGTTCCGCAAGCTTGTTGTTGAGCTCATCCACATTAAATGGCTTGGAGATATAGTCATTCATGCCAGCCTCTTTTGACCGCTCCATAGGATCGTAGAGGACAGAAGCCGTCATCGCCATAATGGGCAGCGACCGAACTGGCTCCTTAAAGTCCGAGCGGATAGCCCGCGTCGTTTCAAATCCGTCCATTTCCGGCATCTGGACGTCCATGATAATCAAATCATAGTCCTGTTGAGCCCTCAGTCTCTCCAGCGCTTCCCGGCCATTGCCCGCTACATCTACCTGAATCAGCCATTTCTCCAATGTCTTTCGGGCAACAATCTGATTGATCATATTGTCCTCCACCAACAGCACCTTCTTGCCAGGGAAATTCAGGTGGTGATCCCAGACTGCCGATGACTGCTGCGGGGCTGTGGTGCCGATGCCGAAGTCCAGTTCCACAGTAAAGGTCGAGCCTTTGCCGACCTCGCTCGTCACTGTGACGTGACCGCCAAAGAGCTCGAGCAGCTGCTTCACAATACTCAGTCCGAGTCCCGTACCCCCAAACTTCACAGCCGTGTGTCGATCACCCTGATTGAAGCTCTCGAAAATGGCCTCGAGATTTGCGGGTGGAATGCCTACGCCGGTGTCCTTCACAATTATCTTCAGGTAGGCCCGATGGTTGTTCCTGCTTGTAAGAGCAGCATTGAGAACCACCGATCCGCGCTCTGTGAACTTGATCGCATTCGATACAATATTCATCAGCACCTGGTTGAGCCGTACAGGGTCTCCCACCAGCACCTCCGGTATGCCCGGATCGTAGGAAATTTCAAGCCTGATTGCTTTTGCTTCCGCCAGTGAAGCAAAATTGCTTACCAATGACCTGAAAATATCAGCTGGCCTGAATTCAACCTGTTGCAATTTAAGTTTGCCAGCCTCTATCTTGGCCAAATCCAGAATGTCATTGATAATGGCAAGAAGATGCTCCCCCGATGATTTGATGCCCCGCAGGTACTCTCTGCTGTCATCAGTAAGGGATTGTGCCGCCATCAGATTGGTCAGGCCCAGAACCCCGTGAATCGGTGTTCGCAGTTCGTGACTCATCCTCGCCAAAAAGTCCTGCTTTGCATTCATTGACTCCTCAGCCAGTAATTTGGCATGAATCAAGTCCTGCTCAATCCTCTTTGTCTCAGAAATGTCACGGTACAACCACAGGTGTCCGCGATACTGATTGTCCACAAAAATCGGAACGTAGTCACGCGCAAACGTCCTGCCGTCATTCAGGTGGAGCTCCTCAGCAGATACAACTTCTCTTCTTTTCAAGAGCTCATCAATGCGGGACACAAACTCAGCCGGGTTTACAAACAGGTCTTTGCTTTCTTCAGACGAGTTCGAGCAGTCCAGTCCGACCATTTGATGCGGCTGTGCCGGAATACCAAACATCTCGCAAAACGTCTGGTTCGCCAGGATGATATGTCGCGTCTCATCTTCAACCAGCAATCCGGCTTTCAGGGTCTGGATCAGATTCTCCAATCGCTTGTTGGCCGACTTCAACATCGACTCACTGGCAACCCGTGCACTGATGTCCCGGATAATCGCAGTAAAAATCCGAACACCCGTAGTCACAGTTTCTCCAAGGCTCACTTCTACAGGAATATGACGACCATCCTTATGAACAACTTCAAGCTCAATCGGTGCTCTTCTGCTAAGTTGCGCACCTGCTGATTTAAGCCCTGACAAAAGTATGGCAAGCCCATCCTCGTGCTGAATCTGAAGCAGACTTCGCAAGGTTCGTCCCTTCAACTCTTCTGCGGAATAGCCGAAAAGTTCCGTTGTGGCATCGTTGCAGAATATGATCTGACCTTGTGCATCAAAAGTGATTACCGAATCCGACACGGTGTCAAATACTACCTGCTTAAGCTCATTGGTTTCTCGAATCTCCCGGATAAGCTTGATGTTGTTCAGCGCCAATGACGCATACGATGCAACAAACTGAACAGTCTCAAATTCTTCCCCTGTAAAGTAATCATCTGACATCCGGTTGATCACCAGCGCTCCCCAGTAGTTTTCACCCAGTCCCAGGGGAATGGCAATCATTTGTTCGTGCCTGATAGGAACTCCGACAGGGTAATGACTTCGCGGGTCCAGATGAGCGTCTTTTACAAGTTCTCCTCTGGCTGCGTTAATGATACCCCCCAGAATTCCCTGGCCAAATGGGATTCGCCACCTGGTAAGGTCTTGTGCATCTCCCCAGTCATTTCCATTCACAATGATTGGAGTGAGGTATCGGCCGTGGTGGTCAGCCACGTAGATCGCCATTGTGTCGTAACGCAACAACGTTGAAATGCCGTCGGCCAGCAACCGGGTCACGACCTCTTCATTCAGCGTGGTTGCCAGACGTGTGCTTAACTCAAGTAACTTTCTCTTTTCCTCCATAGCAAGGACATCACAATTGCAGAGCACAAATGTCCTCCAATTGTCGTATTTGATAAAGTCTTTAGTCGAAAGATTCCATTAGTTAATCGAAAAGGAAACAAATGGCCCTTCGGGCACTTGTATGTTTGTCCCAGCAATCGCAAGACAACAAACTGAATCTACAAAATACCTGAAATATGACGACTGTACTTGTTCTGTTAGCCGCCATTGTGTTCTATGCCTATGTCGGCTATGGCATAGCATTGGTGACAATTCTATGGTTCAAAAAACTAATGAGACAATGATACCTACATCGTTACCCAATGTAACCCTGCTCATCGCTGCCTACAACGAGGCCGACATTCTCATGGAGAAGGTCAGGAATTGCTATGCCCTCAACTATCCTGCTGATCAACTTGACATCGTCTTTGTGACTGACGGATCAACCGATGGCTCGAATGAAATGCTGCAGGACCTGCCTCTGATTCGGGTATTCCACCATCCACAGCGCGGCGGCAAACTGGCGGCCGTCAACCGGGCCATGCAAAAAGTAAAAAATGAAATTGTGGTGCTCACCGACGCCAACTGCATGCTCAATCGGGAAGCGCTTCAGAATATTGTCCGCCACTATGAAGATCCCTCCGTTGGCGCAGTAGCTGGTGAAAAACGTGTGCTGGCTACAGGCAACAGTGCCGGCCAGGGCGAAGGTATCTATTGGAAATACGAATCATTCCTCAAAAAACTCGATAGCGAACTGTATTCTGTGGTTGGCGCTGCTGGAGAACTGTTCAGTTTCAGGCGCTCTCTATTCAGACCGCTTGAAGCGGGAACCATCATTGAGGACTTCGTGCTTTCCATGGAAATCGCTACCCAGGGCCATCGGGTAGTCTACGAACCCGATGCCACTGCCTCTGAGGCTCCTTCTGCCAATATGCGGGAGGAATGGAAACGCAAAGTGCGAATCTGCGCAGGTGGATTTCAGGCTATACAGAGATTCGCTTTCCTGCTCAACCCCGTCAAATTCTCGGTTGTTGCTTTCCAGTTCATTTCACATCGCATGCTGCGCTGGGCTATTGTACCCTTTGCATTGCCCGTTATTCTCTTGCTCACAGCGCTCTTGGCACAAGGTGGCAGCATGTTCTATCTCCTGTTTTTTGTGGCTCAGCTTGGCTTCTATGGAATGGCCTCATTGGGACTCCTCTATCTCAACCAATCGCGCGTACCCCGGCTGATCAGTATCCCCTTTCAATTTGTAATGATGAATGCCGCAGCCTATGCCGGCCTGTGGAAATATCTCCGTGGATCTCAAAGCGCCGTGTGGGATAAGTCGGTACGACACGCATAAACAGGTTTGATCGGGCAACGAGGCGCTTCTGTCGCCCTTTCAGCCATATTCATCGATTTTCTCCGGGGCAAGGGCGTCAGAAGCCTACTTTTGAATTAAAGGAAAAGAAAAAGGATACTGAGAATATACGTCCATGCTTCGTACAGGGGGTTCGTAAGCAAGGCGTTTCTGGATACGGTGGCCTTCGGCAAGAGGGCCACCGGTCTTTTTTTTGGGGGTAACCCAACCCATCTATTGACTCATGAAACGTGTTCTGATCGCCGGCAGCGATAGTTTTGTCGGTAGCCATCTTTGTGACCGGTTTGCCCAGAATGGGTACCAGGTACTTGCAGCGAGCTATCATTCCACCCACAATCAGGCAGTGAAAGTCCCGGCAGACCTGCCTCATATCCGCCATGTCCAACTTGGACAACTCTTGAAGGCCGGCGATACAGGAACCATCGACCAGATTGTCCACTGCGGCTTCCCCGGTTCTCCCTTAAAAAGCAATACCCCACCCGCTGCTGCCTTGCGTGAAGAGACTTCCCCAACAGCGCAGTTGCTGCGACTGGCCTCAGAAAAGAAAGCGCGGATCGTAATGGCTTTACCCGCCCACGCGATGGCCGATCCCCTGGCTCCACTCCTTCCGGGGCAACAGTATAATCACCACATCGGACCAACTGCATTATATGATGCAGCCAGACGCTTCCAGGAGTCACTGTTTCGGTCATGGCACAGTCGCTACGGCACCAACATAGGAATAGCGCGCCTGTACAACCCTTACGGACCGCGAATGCCGATGAATGTCCAGGATGTACTTACGATATTGCTCAGGCAGGCGCTCTCGCATGAGCACTTCACAGTCGTTGGAACAGGAGAGCAGTATAGAAGTTACTGTTACATTCAGGATATAGCGGAAGGGGTTTTTCGTTTCGCAAACAGCACGCATCAACAGGCTATTGACCTCGGAAGTCCGGAGAGAATCTCCATTCTCAACCTTGCTCACCTGGTGCTGACACTCTCACGCACCGGTCAGAGAATTGAGTTCAGCCCCTCCGTGACCTCCGAAGAATTGGCAGTACCGGATTTTAGCAGAACCGAAGAATTGATTGGCTGGCGCCCCACTGTTTCCCTCCAGGAAGGGATTGCTGCTACGTACCGGTATCTCAGGCAACCAGGCACAGGTCAAAGCGGAAACAAGTCTTCCGTACAAATCCTATGAGTGGATACCTAACTATTCGCGATATTTCGAAAAAGTAATGTATGACTACCGGGAAAGAAGTAATCTATTCGGCTAACGCCCCAGAACCTATCGGTCCCTACAGCCAGGCAATCGCCGCTGGCAATCTTGTTTTCGCTTCAGGCCAGGTAGCTATCGACAGGACCACAGGATCAATAGTGACGAGTTCGGTGGAAGCAGAAACCCACCAGGTGATGAAGAACCTCGCTGCCGTACTGGCTGCCGCAGGTTCTGATTTCAACAAAGTGGTCAAATGCACCATCTTTCTGAAGGACATGAACCACTTCCCCAGGGTTAATGAAGTGTATGGATCCTATTTTTCCGCACAACCACCCGCAAGGGAAACCGTTGAAGTAGCCCGTCTTCCGAAAGACGTCAACGTGGAAATCTCCTGCATTGCACTGAGGTGATCAGCGCGCTTCCTTTGCCCACATGTCACGCAGGGTGACGGTGCGGTTGAATATCAATTTGCCTTCTTTGGAATCCGGATCCAGGCTGAAATAGCCCTTTCTGAGAAATTGGTAGCGCTCACCAGGACTTGCCTTTCCCAATGATGGCTCCGCCCAGGCCAATGGTAGTACTGTAAGGGACGCCGGGTTGAGATAGTCTTTGAAGTCACCTTCTGCCTCGCCCAGATTCTCGACCTTGAAAAGTCTGTCATAGAGTCGAACTTCCACCGGTAGAGCTTCTGCGGCACTCACCCAATGAATGGTGCCTTTGACTGCAATCCCCGATGTATCGGCGCCACTTCTGCTTTCAGGAATATAGGTGCATCGCAGTTCCTCGATTCTTCCATCCGCTGACTTCACCACCTCTTCACACCGGATGATATAAGCGCTCTTCAACCGAACCATTTGTCCGGGCGCCAGACGAAAATACTTCTTGGGTGGCTGCTCCATGAAATCCTCCTGCTCAATCCACAACTCACGGCCAAAAGGCATTTCCCGCGTTCCGCCATGTTCATCTTCCGGATTGTTTTCACTCGACATCCATTCAGTTTTTCCTTCAGGATAGTTGGTGATCACCACTTTCAGAGGATCAAAGACCACCATCCGACGCTGGGCAATTTTGTTCAAATGCTCCCGCACACAAAACTCCAGCAGTCCTACATCAATAAGGTTTTCTCTTTTGGCGATGCCAATACGATCACAAAAATCACGGATACTTTCTGGCGTGTATCCCCTTCTCCGCACACCACTGAGTGTAGGCATGCGCGGATCATCCCAGCCACTCACATGCTTCTCGTTGACCAGTTGAAGCAACTTCCGCTTGCTCATGACAGTATATGTCAGATTGAGCCTCGCAAACTCGTATTGGTGCGAAGGATAGATTTCCAGTTTCTCGATAAACCAATCATACAACGTGCGATGAGGAATGAACTCCAGTGTACAAATGCTGTGCGTTATTTTCTCAATCGAATCACTTTGCCCGTGAGCAAAGTCATACATGGGATAAATGCACCAGGTGTCACCCGTGCGATGGTGGTGCGCATGCTTAATGCGGTAAAGGATAGGATCACGCATGTGCATGTTAGGGTGCGCCATGTCAATGCGCGCCCGCAGTACCTTCTCCCCGTCACGAAACTTGCCGGCACGCATGTCAGAAAACAAATTCAGGTTTTCTTCAACAGACCGGTTGCGGCACGGGCTCTCCACACCGGCCTGCGTGGGCGTGCCTTTTTGTTTCGCAATCTCTTCGCTCGAACTGTCGTCTACATACGCCAGGTTTTTTTTTATGAGTTTGACGGCAAACTGATACAAGTGTTCGAAATAGTCTGAGGCATATAACTCCTGCGCCCAGGAGAAACCAAGCCATTGAATGTCCGCCTTTATCGCTTCAACATATTCAGTCTCTTCGGTTACAGGATTCGTGTCATCAAACCGCAGATTCGTTTTTCCTCCATACTTCAAAGCAAGTCCGAAGTTCAGGCAGATACTTTTGGCATGGCCCATGTGAAGATAGCCATTGGGTTCAGGAGGGAACCGAGTGGCAATTTCCTGATGGCGGCCCGCCTTCAGGTCTGCTTCGATAATTTCCTCAAGGAAGTTGGTTGTCTTTTCTTCAGCCATGACACGTCGTATTGAATGGCAAATGTAAGAAACCGCATGCGTTGAACGATGATGTATCGGCATCAAACATCTCAATCGTTTGCCGTCCGAATAGCGCGAACGGTTACCTTTGCATCCGATTCCACTGCACATGAAAAAAACGAGAGTCCGGTTTGCCCCCAGTCCTACAGGCGCACTGCACATCGGCGGCTTACGAACTGCCCTTTACAACTACCTCCTGGCCCGACAAACAGGCGGTACCATGATCCTCCGGATTGAAGATACCGACCAGGGTCGGTTTGTGCCTGGGGCTGAGGCCTACATAGCCGAAGCCTTGCAGTGGGCGGGAATTCAGATCGACGAGGGCGTCGGGCCCGGTGGACCTTTTGGCCCGTACAGACAGTCAGAAAGACGCAGCATCTATCAGGAGCATGCCCAACAGTTGATAAACCAGGGACATGCCTACTATGCCTTCGACTCTGAAGACGACCTGGAAGCCATGCGCCAACGACTAAAGGCAGCGGGTGCCGATGATCAGCAGTATGGAGTCGGTACCCGTCTCCAAATGGTGAATTCACTGACTCTGCCACCGGCAGAGGTGGCGTCCAGACTTGCCTCTGGAACGCCCTACGTGATCCGGTTCAAGGTGCCGGAAAACAAATCAGTGGTCGTGCAGGATCTCATCCGGGGCGAGGTGGTTGTATCGTCCAACCAGGTGGATGACAAAGTCCTGATGAAGTCAGACGGCATGCCCACTTACCACCTTGCCAATGTTGTGGATGATCACCTGATGCAAATCAGTCATGTCATTCGAGGCGAAGAATGGCTGCCCTCCGCCCCCATCCATGTGTTACTCTATGAAGCATTTGGCTGGACGGAAACCATGCCCCGGTTTGCTCACCTCCCTCTTCTTCTGAAGCCGGACGGCCATGGCAAACTGTCTAAACGCGACGCAGACCAACTGGGCTTCCCAATCTTTCCGCTGAACTGGAAAGACCCGCGTACAGGGGAAGTGGCCACCGGATACCGCGAAGCCGGGTACCTGCCCGAAGCCCTGATCAACTTTCTCGCGTTTCTGGGTTGGAATCCGGGCACCGAACAGGAGATCTTCTCCATGCAGGAACTGGTGAAAGCCTTCGCCATTGAACGAATTGGCAAGGCCGGCACAAGGTTTGACATCCATAAGGCACAATGGTTCAACCAACACTACCTGAGATCAAAATCCACGCAAGAGCTTTCACATTGGTTGCTTGCAGATCTGAAAAATGCCGGCACCATTGTCTCAGAAGAAATTGCGCAGCAGATTTCCGACGTCCTCAGAGATAGGATCACTTTTCCGTCCGACTTGTTCAAACTGGGCCGGTTTTTCATTGAACGTCCTCTTGAATACGACCAACAAGTGTTCAGCAAGAAATGGAATAAAGACGCCGTCGCTGTCCTGTCAGCCTTTGCAGATTCGCTGCCTTCCGTCAATCCCTATACTGCCGAACCAATCAAGGCGACATTCGAACAAACTGCAGCAAATCTTGGCGTCAAGCCGGGGCAGGTATTGCAGGTATTGAGGGTAAGTGTCACCGGACAGGCTTCCGGCCCTGATCTCATGAAATCCATGGAAATTCTCGGGCGGGATGAAACAATCGAACGCATTCGTACGTGCATAAGGTCAACACCTTTACCCGGTTAAATATGACCAAACGATCAAGCGGCGCAAAAACAGGTGGCAAACCAAGAATTCACAAGGACCTCGAGGGGTTTGAAATGAGAGTCAATCAATTTGGCGAGATCCAGAGTTCAATGGACATTGAGAAGATCAATGAGTTTCTCAACAAGAATGTCGATGACAAAAAGCTGGCTGAAAGGGATGACTATGAAGAAATGTGAAAGAATCGCAAGAAGAAGGAAAAATAGATTGCCATCTCTGTTGCAAGTATACCAAATCACCCCACTATGAATTCCCATGAAATAGATTATCAGATTAAAGGCGAAAGTATCCAGATTGTTGAGATCGAATTGGACCCTCTTGAAACCGTTATCGCAGAAGCAGGCGCCATGCTTTTCATGGAAGATGGAATAGTATTTGAAACCAAGATGGGCGACGGATCGAACCCACAACAAGGCCTTTTCGATAAATTGTTGTCTGCCGGTAGCCGCGTGCTTACCGGGGAATCACTCTTCATGACACACTTTACCAACAGGGGCAACAGGAAAGCCAAGGTGGGGTTCTCGGCTCCTTATCCCGGTACAGTCATCCCCATTGACCTGGCAAAAAGCAGCAACCGCGAGTTAATTGTCCAAAAAGACGGATTTCTTTGCGCGGCCTACGGCACCAAGTTGTCAATATTCTTTAATCGGAAGATTGGCGCCGGGCTGGTTGGTGGTGAGGGCTTCATCCTGCAAAAATTGCAAGGAGATGGTAAGGCCTTCGTTCACGCCGGTGGCACTGTCATCGAACGAACGCTCAACAACGAAACACTGCGCGTAGATACCGGCTGTGTGGTAGCGTTCGAATCTCATATCGATTTTGATGTGGAGTCTAGCGGAAGTCTTAAATCAATGATATTTGGAGGTGAGGGGCTTTTTCTTGCGACCCTTCGCGGTAGCGGCAAAGTATGGCTTCAGTCCATGCCCATCCGCAAACTCGTTCAGGCTCTTTCCCCCTATGGAAAGAACACTGGCAAGGAGGCCAGTTCGCTTCTCGGCGGTCTTTTTGAAAGCTAAGCCTGGGCGAACCACTGCGGAAAAAGCCAGACCATACTGCCGTAAAAGGCAAAACGCACAATTCTCGAAATACAGATCAGAAGAAAATTCCTGAATGGTAGTTGTACCGAGCCCGCCAGCATGCATGTGGCTGAGAAAGGCACGGGGGTCACAGCTCCTACAAGCACCAGATATCCCCCATATTTCTTGAGTTTGGCGTCATACTGCTTGAGATAACGTTCGTGAATTCTCTTGTAGAAGCCCGTTTTCGTGAACGTGCTCCCAATGTAGTACCCAATGATTCCGGCTCCGTAGGAAATAAGGGTGAGGATGGTAAGATTAAGAATATACTCTGATAGGACGCCCTTGGATTGCCAAATCAACATAAAAATCTCCGGCGGCAATATGCCAAATACAATTTCCGAGATGGTGAAGATTCCAAACAGCAATGCCAGTTGGTCGCCCAATTGATTGATCTCCCGCTGATAAACCTTGATGTCTTCACTAGCGAGAATATAGGCTGTTATAATCACGGCAAACCACAGAAGGCCCCGGATCAGATTCTTCAGTAAGAATTTCGACTTGCTCTCTTCTTCCTTCATGACAGTTATTTGATAGGATATCGTCTGAAAATGGCCTGCTCATTGAATAGCTTCCGGTAGGTAGCGTGCTTCTTCACCACGCTTGAATCGATTTGCTCGCAGACGCGGATCATTTTTGTATTGAAATCTCCTATCCAGTTAAGTTCGTACTCCTCGTACCGAAGATAATTCTCCTGAACCAGTTTTCTGAAATTCTCAATGATCCCTCCGTCAACGCCCTTGCCCTGGTGCTCAGGTACGATCCCAAAAAGCACACCAAATGCTTTGCGATTGGTCTTCCGCCAGGAATGCCACAGGAATATTAGTTTCCCGATCAAGTCCATCCGTCCCCTTACATGTTTGAAAATTTGATTCACCTCTGGCAAGGATAAAAAGAAGGCGATAGGGTCATTCTTATAAAATCCAAACCACAACAACTTCTCGTCCATAATGGGCTTCATCTGCTTCACCATATGAGCCGCCTGAACTGATGTCAACTCCGGGATTTCCCCGCGATTGGCCCATGCCCTGTTATAAATGCTACGGATCAATTCAGGTAACTCCTTCCAGCGTGATCGTGGAAGAAACAGAAAATGATAGTCAGGATCAGCTTCTACCAGTCGCGCTTTCTCCTGAATCCTTCCTATCAACGGCGGCTTAATCAGCCTTCCAAATGTCAGCTGATAGAAATACACCTGAAATCCATATGCCTCAAATTGCCTTTGGTAATACCGTTTGTGGTGATTGCAGAGATAATTAGGCTGACGGTCAAACCCATCAACCTGAAGTCCCCACCATCGGTCACGGTTGCCGAAGTTCACAGGGCCATCCATCGCTTCCATCCCTTGTTGCTGCAGCCATTGCTTACACTGATCGAAGAGCATGAATGCGGCTTTTTCATCATCTATACACTCATAGAATCCCATCCCACCCGTGGGCTGATCATTACCTTTATTGGCGTGCTTATGATCAACAAATGCAGCAACCCGGCCAATCGTTGTTCCCTTCTCATCAAGCAGCAACCACCGTATGCACTTGCCGTTTCTGAAGGCGCGGTTTCTTTCGGGATCAAAAACAGCCTCAATATCCTTGTCAAGTGGCCTGATCCACTGCACATCTTGCTCGTAAAGACGGACAGGAAATAACAGGAACTCCTTCCGTTGGGCGGCACTATGAACCTCTACAATTTTCATGATTGTTGTTGCGCAAAGCGCAGTCGCTGATTAAGCAGATGAATGGTAAATGTTGTTCCCTGATGCAGGCGACTGGTTACATCAATGTCTCCTCCAAGTTTGTCAACTGCATTCTTAACTATATACAAACCCAGACCGGAACCATCTGACTTCTCGCTCGCCCGATAAAACATATCGAATACCTTTTCCAGGTTCTCTTCACTGATTCCAATCCCGTTGTCAGCGAACACAATAGTCGCGCGATCCTCATCCACAATAATGCGTATGGATATCGCTGGGTGGGTAATGTCCTGCCGTCTGTACTTGATGGCATTTGAAATCAGATTCCTGAATATCTCAGCAACACGCCACCGATCGCTATAGAATGCAACGCCCTCTATACTCACCTTCTTCTCGACATGATCGGCATCTTTCAGATAGCTTAGATTGGAAAATGAGCTATCAATCATTTGTCGAAAGTCAATTTCCGATACAGAAACCTCTTGCTTCAGGTTCTTCGAATGACTGAGCACGTCACTGATGAAGTGATCCAACTCCGTAACCTTGCGCTCAACGATCTGCAAGTAGTCCAGCAAATTATCATTGTTACCCTTCATGTTGGCCAGCTGAACAAGCCCCAGAATCGAAGAGAGCGGCGCACGCAAGTCGTGTGATACCTTGTAAACAAAATTGTCCAATTCAGCATTCCGGACCTTCAATTCCTCCTCCACCCGCTTCCGCTCAGTAATGTCCACGTAAACACCAAAGATTCCGATCGTCTTGTCTTCCATGTGAACAGGCACCCCGTAAACGATCGTTGCCAGCGGCGTTCCATCCTTCCTTGTACGCACAGTCTCAATCCGAACAACATTTGAACTTGAAATCAGACTATTGAGATCATTCCCTTCCGATTCCAATTCCGGCGGGACAATAAACTGATTCAGGCTGTTCCCGAGAAGTTCTTTCTCTTCATAGCCAAACGTGACTTCGAACCCTTGATTGACCCTCACCACATTTCCCTGCTCATCCAGCATAACTACAGGCATTGGCGAATGCCTGAACAACTCAAAAAAGAGTGTCTCAATTTTTCGGTGTTCCGCCCTCATTGCCTTTTCTTCACGCAAGTCACGAGCCACCACCTGAACCGCAGGGCGCCCCTTGAACAACATCGGAAAAGTGATTGTTTCAACCAGAATCTCCTCGTTCGCAGGTGTAAGGAATCGAATCTCCGCAGGTTCTCCGGCAACGCCTCGCAAGGCATTTTGCATTCTCTCAACTACCCGCTCCCGATCGCCAGGATGAATGAGCGATAACACATCGCTCCCGATCAGCGTGCCAGGATCGTGCACACCCATGACCTTTGCACCATAAGCATTGACGCTCACAAGGCGACCGTCCTGGTGCATCGCAACGATCAACGGCAATCGCTCCAGAAGTGAAATGAGCCTGTATTCTATCTCAGATCGCTCGCGCTCAAGCGTGACCTGCCCGGTGATATCCTGAAAAATGCCACTGAATACCACTGTGCCATCCTGTAACACTTCCGGAACTGACCTCGCTGAAATCCAGATCTGCCGACCCTGGTTGATCACGCGCCCTTGCCATGAAAACTCCCGACGCTCCCGGATGGCACTCATCAACGAATCCTCGAAGGACTGCTTGTCCTCTTCGGCAATCCATTGCCTGAAATCATATCCCTCGGTAAGCAACTCATCCACACTTACTCCCAACAACTGCTGACAATATGGACTTACATACGAAAAACCGCTTCGTCCATCGGGTCGGACCCAATACTCGTAGATAACCGCCGAAAGTCGGTTGACAACCGCCTCAAGCTTAGTTACATCCGGCTTTCGCTGCGAATTCATGGGTTCTCAAGTAAAGCAAGATAATAGATAGAAAGCAGTTAACCCTCCCCTTAACCCGATTTGATGCCACTGAAAGTCTGACAATGGGACCGGGAAACTAATTCGCAAACGCCCTTGCAGAATGAACTATCCTGAACAGAGATCCTGAGCCTCCTTCCTGTAGCAGTTTGCTATTGCGGACTAAATTGTCCCCTTTGATTTAGACGTAATCCGGGCAGGGCAATCGAGCCATGTCACTACGTTAACCACGCTGCCAGAAATCCCAGGCTCAGGCTCAATTCCAACCACAGTCGGAGTTTCCACTCTTGACTGACTGCCCTGCGGTGGTACACAACAGGTGGCACCAAACCGATCATCCATACCACCAAAACTACCTGAACCTTGATGCCAGCGGCAAGGGCCCCAAGCCCGGTCAAAAAGGCAAGGGCGAGTGAAATCCCCTGGGTCCATCCATGTCGGCGCAATGACATCATTTCCAATGCCGAACCTGGTGTAAGCACCTGATCTTCGTGGATGTCCATACACGAAGAGGCCATTGTATTGGCGTATACCACTATGGTATACAGCCCCAGCAGCCATATCATTCCGGCAGGCACAACACGCGCATTGACCAGCCCCGGGGAAGCCACTGCCAACGTATAGATGGCTGCCACTGCAGGCTCGCGCAGTCGTCGCAAACGTCTGCCAGCCAGCACACAGATCGCCACACAAACAAACAACAGCGCGCCCGGAAGCCGATACGGCTGCCCAATGAATGGCAAAACAATGATCGCGGTTGAAAAAGAGAAAACTGACAAGATCATTAGAATCTTGCGATGGTCCTGATGAAAACGACGGCGTTCGCTGGCATCGCTGATCAGCCGTAAGTCCCATAGGTGATCCAGGTTATACAGCGCAAGCGTTGCTGCACCAGCCAACACATAAACCTCCCACTGAACCTTCCCGCCTATAAGCCGGGAGAAAAAGAAGATGCCTGCCAATACCGACACGGCAACGTCGGCACAAAGAAAGTGAACCCATCGAAGGAGTCTCATGTCTTCAGGCAAATAAAA
>JAIBBB010000198.1 GCA_019694905.1 Cyclobacteriaceae bacterium | reverse complement strand
TGCGTTGCTGCTTCGCTCGTGTTATCGGCATCCGGAGGTTCTCCCGGCGAATATCGCTGGTATACGGTTGCAACGGGGGGAACAGCACTCCCCGGAGAAGTCAACGATACCTACGTCACGCCGGTGATCGTTGTAACCACCATCTTTCATGTGGCTTTAAACAACGGTTCCTGCGAGAGCAGCCGCACGCCGGTAACCGCTTCAATCAACTCCGTCGCCAAACCGGCTTTGACCACGAGCAATTGCACTGCGATTGGCGCGGTGTTGTCAGGGCCGGCGGGATTTGCCAGCTACACCTGGTCGGATAGTGAAACGACACCAAGTATCAATATTGTCGCCGCCGGCACCTACACCCTCGTCGTAACATCGTCATCGGGCTGTTCAAGTCCACCCTCTGATCCGGTGACCTTCACCTCCGCTTTCTGCAATCAGCCGCCCGTTCTGCAGGCAACCACCGCAACCACGACGATTCAAGGCATCGTAACGATCGACCTCAGTTCCCTGGCCACTGACCTTGACAACAACCTGGATATAAGCACGTTAGCAGTTGTGGTTCAGCCCTCCAGCGGCGCAACGGCCACTATAAATTCCAATCATGAGCTGATCGTCGACTACAGTAATGTAAGTTTTGCGGGCATCGATGAACTTACGGTTCAGGTGTGCGACATCGCCGGCGCCTGTGTACAACAGGTCATCACCATCGAAGTGGCCGGTGACATTACTGTTTTCAATGCGGTATCCCCCAACGGTGACGGAAAGAACGATGTATTCTTCATTGAGTACATCAATGACCTGCCGGAAACGAAGCAGAACAAAGTTACCATACTTAACCGCTGGGGCTCTGTGGTTTTCGAAACCACCAACTATGATAATACCACCAACGTTTTCCGTGGGTTGAGCGACAATGGCTCAGAACTTCCTTCAGGCACTTACTATTATATCCTGCAGTTCACCAGTGGCGCATCTAAACGTACCGGATTTATTTCACTCAGACGATGAGAACTATGAAAAAACTTCTACCTGTGGAATTCCTGCACAACCGCATGCGGACTTTCCTTCGTGCACTTTTCATTTTGCATTTTTCACTTTTCATTTTTCATTCCTCCCTCGCCCAGCAGGATCCCATCTACGCGTCCTACATGCAGAACCCCCTGACCATCAATCCTGCCTACGCCGGAAGCAACAACATGCTCAACGCCTCGCTCCAATACCGCACCCAGTGGGCCGGCCTGGACGCCAATCCAACCACCATCAACTTCTCTTCCCACATGTCGGTGTATCATAATAAGGTCGGCGTAGGCCTCATGGTTATACAGGACAAGCTCGGCGAGAACAAGAACACCGAGTTCCAGGGGCTGTTCTCCTACAAGATTCAACTCGACAATTCCTGGCTCTCCTTCGGTATGCAGACCGGATTCATCCGCTATGAAACGGACCCATCCATGCTCACCATCCGCGATCCCGGTGATCCGGCTTTCTACCAACTTACCGAAACCAAGTTCAATACCGGCGTAGGACTGCTCTTGAAGAGCGACAATTACATGGTGGGTATTTCAGTACCCCGACTGCTGCCCGCTACGGTAAGCCAGGGTGGACAGTCCATCGAATTGTATAAGCAGACCTACTATCTCTTCGGATCATACGCATGGTTGCTCAACGAAGACATCCGCTTCAAACCTTCTGTGCTGATGAGGGCAACGCAGGGAAGTCCGGCCGCGTTCGACCTCAATGCGAGCTTCACCTTCAAGGAGAAGTATACAGGAGGTTTGTTCACGCGCAACTTCAATACCTACGGATTGCTCACTCAGGTAGTCGTCGACAAATTCCGGATCGGCTACATCCTTGAACTGCCTACCGGTTCGGCCAATCTGAATTTTACCACGCATGAAATTACCATCGGAATCGGCATGGACGTGCTTAGCTTCCATGACCGGGGACTGAAGATTTACTGAGGAGGTGAAGCTCAAGCTTACTGAGCAAAGCTTGCCGTAAAGACACTTCCCTTTCCTGGAGTCGAAGTTGCAATCAGGTCACCGCCTTGCTTCTGCATGATTTGACGGGCAATGCTCAGACCGATGCCCGATCCATTCTTCTTCGTGGAGTAGAACGGGATAAAGATTTGGTCCATCTCTTCCGGCGGAATGCCGCAGCCAGAATCAGCCAGGTGAAGGTTCACCATCAACGCGCCGATGCGCTCGGCGCTGATCGCAATGCGTTTTCCATGCTTCATATTTTCCATAGCCTCCATCGCGTTCTTCATCAGGTTGATCAAGACCTGCATCGTAAGGCTCTTGTCGGCCATGATTCGAACGTCTTCCTTCACCTCGATAACCAGTTCTACTTCTTCCTTGTCCAATTCAGGCGCAAAGAGCACGTTCAGCTCATGCACCAGCGACTTCAAGGCGAATGATTCCACTTTTGGCTCAGGGATCTTATTGACATTCTTGAAATTCCCGACAAAGCTCTTCAGCGATTGACTCCGTTGATCGATCGTTCGCAGGCTTTCAAGCACATCGCGGCGTTCATCACTGGAGAGCGGGCGATCGGAAACCTCCGCATGGGAGACCATCTCAAAGGCGTAAGACGAGAGCGTTGAAAGCGGTATGGCTGAATTCGAGATCTCATGGGTAAGCACCCGCAGTAGTTTTTGCCAGGCATCTGCGTCCCGCGCGGCCAACTCGCTGCTCACATCCGTCAAGGCAATCAGCTTCAGGTTCTTCTCCATAAAGAGCAGGTGCCTTGAGGTCACGGAAAGGAAAACGGGTTTACCCCCAAGGACCAGCTTAAGTGATGACTTGCCACCATCCCGGATGTTCCTCAGGAACTCGGGAAGGCCAGGATCAACACGGCGCAGGGCATCAATCTTCTGAAGGATCGGAACCCGGAAGAGTTCCTTTGCCGCGTCGTTGATCAAATATACTTCTTCATTGACCTCATCAAAGCAAACAAGGGGTACGGCAGCATGGGCCACCACAATCTGGAGCAACTGGTGCTGCGATTCCTTGTCGGCCCGGAGGCTCTTGAAAGTTTCGTTCAACTGGTTGAAGGCAAGATGCAGTTGATAGTCGTCGGACTTCTTGTCCTCGGAAAACGTGACGGTAAAGTCGTTCTGCTTGATAGATTGCAAAAATGCGGTGAGCTTTCGTTCCGATAGATTAACAAAGCGTACCGTCTCGTAGAACAACGCGCCGGTGCCCAGGGCTGCCCAAATCGCAGCCATCCAGTAGGGAGAATCAAAGAGCAGGAAGCCGGTGAGACAACCAAGAAAACAAATGCCGATGAGACGGGCGGCGACCTTGAACGTAAATGACTTTGTCCACCTCTTGGTGGTCACTTGTGAATTTGTCCGGGTTACCGCCCGGGGTATGGCTAGGTCACGCGCTGATGCCATATTCTTCCATCTTGCGGTACAAGGTCGTACGGCCAATGCCCAACTCTTCCGCCGCCTTGGTCAGGTTTCCATTCGATTTCCTAACGGCTTCGCGAATGACGTCCCTTTCGACATCCGTCAGCTTCAGGGTTTTCGCGCCCCCGTTGGATTCGACTTGCGGCACCAATTGAAAATCATTGACAGTCAAGACAGGGTCCTTGCTCAGAATAACCGCCCTTTCCACCGCATGCTGAAGTTCGCGGATGTTGCCCGGCCAATGGTACCGCTCCAGGTGCTGAAGGAGTGAAGGATCGGGCTTCAGGGATTTGTGGTACCGCTTGCTGTATTCATCGAGGTAGTGGTCAACCAATAGCGGTATGTCTTCTTTGCGTTCCCGCAGTGGCGGGAGGTGAATTTCAACCGTTTTGATACGATAGAAAAGGTCCTGCCGGAAACTGCCTTGCTGTACTTGCTCAAGAATCGGGGAATTTGTGGCACATACGAGCCGCACATCGAGAGCGATTGGCTTGTTGGATCCCAGTCGCGTGACCGTCCGGCTTTGTATGACGGAAAGCAATTTTACCTGGAGGTCTTGCGTCAGGTTGCCGATCTCGTCGAGAAACAGGGTACCCTTGTTGGCGAGCTCGAACTTACCTACGCGGGTTTCCTTGGCATCCGTGAACGCGCCTTTCTCATAGCCGAACATTTCCGATTCAAATAAAGAGGAAGGCACTGCACCAAGGTCAACAGAAATGAATGCCTCATCGGCTCGATCGGATTGCTGATGGATGGCGCGTGCCACCACCTCTTTGCCCGTGCCATTCTCACCGAGGATCAGTACATTGGCGCTCGTTGGGGCCACCTGTTCAATGGCGAGCAGAACCGACTGCATACTTGGTGCGGTGGCGATGAACGAATGCGTATTCTGGTTGAGGTGCTGTTGCAGCGCCTTTTGTTTCGTTTTCAATTCCCGGTTCTCCTTCCGTGCTGTCGCCTGTTGGTAGGCATTCAGCATGGTGGTGACCAACTTGTCTTTATCCCAGGGTTTCGGCAGATAGTCAACAGCGCCTTCTTTAATGGACTTCACCGCCAACTCGATATCCCCATAGGCCGTCTGCATGACCACTTGCGTTTGCGGTGAAAGCTGTTGGATGCGGTTCATCCAGAAGATGCCTTCATTGCCTGAGGTAATCCCGGCTTTGAAGTTCATATCGAGCAACACCACATCGAGGTCTTGCTGCTTCAGCCGGCTTTCCAGTGTCTTGGGCGAAGGGAGCGTTTCGACGTTCTCAAAGTAGTGCTTAAGAATCATCCTTGCGGTGATGAGCACGTGCTCGTCGTCGTCGACGATAAGAATACATCCAGGATACTGCTTCATTGAGTACCTAAAATAGGTAAAAGTTCATTCATACTTGAGTGCATCAACAGGGTTGCCCTTCGCTGCTTTCCACAACACAGAAGCAATGGAGGAGACCAGGATCACCAGGAGAATCGCCACCGGCAAGGTAAAGTGCCACCAATGCAAGCTGATTTTTTCCAAATAGTGATTGAGGTACTGATTGCTTGCGTAGTACGCGAGCGGTAAGGCGATGATTGTTGCAATGACCATATGCCAAGCGAAGCCTGAAAGAAGTTCTTTCCCAACATCCTTCAACCCAGCACCGAGCACTTTCCTGATGCCGATTTCTTTTGTTTTGTCTTCGATTAAGGCTGTCATCATGCCCAATAGGCCCAAACACGAAATGCCGATGGCTGTTACTGTAAATAGAACTATTTGGTTACGATTGCTTACTTCGTGCTGATAGACTTTGTTACTGTGCTCGTCCAGAAAATACCAGACGAAAGCATTTCCGGCAAAGGTCTCGGTGTATTGCTTCCTGATGCTGGCAAGAATTTCGTCTAACCTGTCCATCCGTAGTCGCAGCGATATTCTTTGGGGAAGGTCGTTGTCGAATTGGCCATACTTGTAGGTAAGACAAATGCCTTGTCCAGAGACCGCTTCGGAAGCAGTGCCATCCAGATTGATCAAATGCCGATATCGATAATCATCAATAACCCCGACGATTTGCATAGTTTTCCCATCTTCCACCAAAGCGGTTTCGCCAACCGCTTCCTCCGGGTGTGTATAACCCAGCCTCTTCGTTGTATGTCTGCTCACGATCATGGCATCCATCTTATCAGTAGATGAGAAGTTGCGACCCGCAATAAGCCGTATCCTGTAAAACGGAATGAAACTATCATCTACTCCACCATCATAAGCCGTTTGAAAGGACACGTGATGCCGCATGGACTCCAACCCAAAAATTCTATCCGAATAATTGTCACCGTTTACAAAAAGGCTATACGTTGCCTCCTGTACTCCGGCGGTTGACCGTACCTCCTTCATAAACGTTTCAAAATCCGTTAGAAATGAGTCGGAATGGATCACGGGGGCATCAATGACAATGACTTGCTGTCGATCAATTCCCAGATTCCTGGTGAGAATGAAGTTCAATTGGAGGTATACCATGAAAGCCCACAAGATGAGCGCCAAGGCAGCAGCATACTGGAATGTAGTCATCAAGGATTGAACCCATCGTCGCTTAGGACTCCTGAATGACAAAAGTAGAGAACGTGGGTTGTAGGAGATCGACATTAACGTTGGATACAAACCCGTGATGAAAACACCCCCGACGATAATCAAGGCAAAAGTCAACCAGCTCACAAGGGCAATGGACTCCACGGCAGGGGTATGGATTCCGAGAAAGAGTTGGGCGGGGATCCGAACCAACTGAATCATGGTGAAGGATAAGGCCAGGGCGAGCAGATGTACTACACTGGACTCAACGAAAAATTGCTCCAGAAAATCCTTTCCCAAGGCACCCGACATTTTTCGCGTAGCCACTTCTTTCATTCGCTTCAAGTTCCTGGAAATGGAAAGATTCACATGATTGATCCACGCCATCAGCAGAATCAACACGGAGGCGATTTGCAGAAGGATCAGCGTTGATTTTGACTTGGGTTGAAGGTAATCACGCTCATAGGGCGTACTGAATCCAATTTCCTTCAACGGCTGAAAGAAAAAATAAAATTCAACGAAGGGACGCACTCTGAAATCCTCAGCAAAATAATTTTCCTTATGTGCTTGCAACGCTGCTTGAAAATCCGGCATATGTCTTTCGTCTTTGAGCTTCAAGTAACTCGTCGCCATAGGGTAATAGCGGTGATCGCGCCATGCATGTTCTACGCCAACATTGGAAACAACCATGTCAAAAATCAGGTGCGTATTGTGCGGCAGGTCCTGAAACACACCCGTCACGGTGAGCAGGATGGCATCGTTCACCACCAGCGTTTCTCCTATTGGGTTTTTATCTCCGAAATACCGGCTGGCCGTCTTCTCGGAAATGGCTATTGAATTTGGCTCGCGCAAGACACTTTGCTTAGCCCCCTGGACCAACGGGATATTGAAAAACTCGAACAAATTAGGATCAGCATAGGCCATGCGATCTTCCTTAAACAGATCTTCAGCACCATCGTCCCTTTTCACTGAGACAACAAGCTCACGATCATGACCCACCAGCCCCGTGCTGAATGATGGCTGATGCAATATTCGTGTAAAGGACTCTATTTGTGGAAAATCAGTTGAAAGCATGGGGGCATGATACGTCCTTGCGGACCCAAAGGTGATGTGTCCGCGGGTGACACTGTCTTCCGGGAAGCTCCAGACCATCCCGATTCTTCCAATTCGTTGATAGTCCTTGTGATATTGGTCGGTCTTCAACTCGGATGTCGAGTATTGCCAGAGGATAAAGAAGGAAGCAAACCCCACGGACAGCCCCACAACATTGATCATCGTGAAGAATGGATTTCTGGCAAGCAGGCGGAGGGAGAGTTTGAGGTAGCTGAGGAGCATCTGTTGGTTAGTCTATTATTCGTACTTCAGCGCCTCCACCGGTTTGCTGTTCGCGGCCTTCCAAATCATGGAAGCGATGGTGGCCAAGAGGATAAGTATCAACACAGCTACCGGCAAAGTAAAGTGCCACCACTCCAGCGTGATGCGTTCTACAAAACGGTCGAGGTATTGCCGGGCCAGGTAATAGGCTATGGGAATACCAATTATCAGGGCAATGAGAATTTCCAAGGAACTCCTCCTGAGCAAAAGAACTCCAATCTGATGCAACTCCGCCCCCAACACTTTTCGGATTCCGATTTCCTTTGTCTTTTCTGCCGCCAATATGCTCATCATGCCGAGGAGTCCAAGACAAGAAATG
>JAIBBB010000197.1 GCA_019694905.1 Cyclobacteriaceae bacterium | reverse complement strand
CCAATCAATGGCGCCTGTGCTGCCATCCGTGAACAGCGCTGACTGGCCCGCACAAATTGAAGAAGGTGTGAACGCCGCAACCGGCGCTGCCTTGATATCAATGGGCAAGGTTACTGATCCCGAGCAGCCGGCGTCCGTGATGACGTCAAGCGTCACGTTGTATGTTGCGGCATTGGCGTATACATGAGTTGGTGTCTGGCCGGCAGACACCGGAGTCGTTCCATCATCCCAGGTCCACGTCCACGTAATTGGGTTGCTATCCGACAGGGCCGGGGTGAGATCATGAAATTGTGTGTCGGTACCTGTGCAGGCAGATGGTGGTGCATCTGCACTAAAGGCGGGCTGGGGAAGTGCGTGCACCACCACACTGGCAGATTTCTGATTTTCGCATCCTTGCGCATTGGTTGCCAGGAGTGTCGCTGTATAACTCGCCGCGCTTGCAAACACCCGGGTAGTGTCTGCAGTGTGTGAGGTGACACCATCTGAGAATGACCACTGGTAAGAAGTGACTGCACCCGTAGTCAGGTTGTTGAATTGAAACTGGTCGCCCAGACAGGAGCCTGTAACCGAGAAATCAACTGCCGGCCCTGTGAAAACACTGGCAATAGTTTTGGTGAGATGAACATCGCATCCTGACACGGGGGTGAGGATGTTGAGGTCAAAATCTGTTGAAGTCGCCAAAGGAGCGGGGAATTGCCTGGTGAAGTCAGCAGTAGTCCCTTCTGTCACACCGTTCACTGACCATTGCCAGGAGACGGACATGTCCGCGTCCACCGTTGCATTGTTGACAAATACATAATCCTGGCCCGTGCAAAAGACAGCCACCGGCAAACTAAAGTCTGCAACGGGCCGGGTGTAGATGTGTGCCTGCACTGCATCGTGATTGGTGCAACCATTGGCAGCGGTAACGGTAAGCGAAATGGTATAGTCTCCCTTGGTGGCATAGGTATGACTGGCCGTGCCCGCTGTTGACGCTGTCTGACCATCCCCAAAATCCCATGCCCAGGTGCTGATGTCTGCGGACGTGTTGGTACCAGTGAATACGGAAGACTGGCCGGTACAAGCCGGAGTTGCTGCGAGACTGATATCAGGTGCGGTGAAGGAGGAGATGGCAATTGACTTCTGCACGCTGTACCGGTTGCCCGCCGTGTCCTGTGCATAGAGCGTCACCGGGAATGTGCCAGCCGCAGTATAGGTGAAGGCGGGTGAGGCTGTATTCGCATAGTCGCCGGTTAAGTTGCACGGTTTGGGAAAGTCAATGATGCCCAGGTTGCTATCGCTGTTGTTGATTACAAGGCCTGTAAATTTGCTTCCGCTTCGGTGCAAGGCAAATCCATACGGTGACGTCATGATCCCGAAGGTTCCAAGCACTGTTTCCGTCGGCGAGGTGTTTTCGATATCAGTGCCCAGGTCTATGCGTACCAGACCGGCATTGGAAGTACCCATCACGATGAAGTGATCACTTTCCATGGCAATCGCAATCCCATACAGTTTCTGATTGCTTACCATCGTGGGTGATGGCACAGCATCGATGTCTGTGCCAAAGTTGACGACAAAGACGCCCTTGCCATTGTCGGCCAGGACAACAAACGTGCTGTTGCAGGATCGGATGACGTCCACTCCCTTGAAGTCACCGGAAGTACCCAGGCCGGTGATCTTTCTGAGTGTGGGCGTATTCGCAATTGAACTTCCGAAGTCAATCATCAGCAGTTCATTGTATCCGGCGTTGCCGCAGAAAGCCACGATCCTTCCTTTGATCTTGCTGATGGCAACGTTGGTCAGGAAGGCTTGTCCGGACAGTGCCGTGAGGCCAGGCACCGCTGAACCTGAAGGGGTATTGGACCACGAATTGCCAAATGATGCAAGCATAAAACGCTGGTCATTGTAGGCAATCAGTGCGTATTTCTGTGAACCCTCCTCATGCAGCGCGATGCCTGTAGGTTTCACAAATGGATTCAGCGAGCCTATGTCGCTTACCGACAGTGTGTCAGAAAGGTCGGCGGTGAGTTCCACCCTCAGCAAATTGGACGAGTTGGAGCCGCCGCGGCTTACGATGAAAGCAAAATGACGCGAGCCTTCATCCACCGACTTGATGTCGAGCGCGTCGACAGCGGCGGCCATTGTCCGTGCGTGACTCAATGCCGGTGTGCCGGACAAGGCTCCATCACAGGCATCCCAGTAGTAACTGCCTATTTCAGCGGTCGGAGTGAATAGTGGCCTGACGTCTTCCGACTGACAGGCATTTGCCGGCAAGGTGAAATCAGCTACCGGGCATTGGGCGAGGACGGTGACCGTCATGGTCAATAGCCATGGCAGTAAAACCAGTGTCCGGAGCCTCCCAAGCCTCATGATGTGTATTCGATCAAAATATATTCCTCAGCAAGATAACTAGTAACCGACACCTTTTGGTGCTGGCAGCCTTAGGGACTTGACGGCCATTGTCTGTAAATATCCAGGTATCGGGCAATTCCAACCCGGAGGCTCAGGTTGGCCTCCACGAACTGTCTGCCATCGGGGTTCGATACTGTTTTCAGAGGCATGGCAGCTCCTGTGGGTGGAAGTATCTCCAGGCAGTTTGTCTGCGTCGCATAGGTTTCGATGTCTCCCCATCCGCCATTGCAGAAGACCATCTTGTTCATTGCAAGAATCTCACCGAGTTTGGTTGCAGAGGAGGCCTTTTTGGAAAAGCTGGGTTTTATCAGACATATAGCAGCCTCGCTGGCGGCAATCATCCATGGTACCTCCTGACGGCTGGCGGATCGGACGATGGTATCCGCAACATGCTGATAGCGGGAAAGGTCCGGTCGGTCGGTTGTAACAATCAGCAATTTGGAGGCGGGCTGCTGCTGCTTCAACTGATGAAACATCTCGAGCACCTGGTCAGTGAGATACCATGTGCCCCATGAGCCAAGGTAGAGCAGGACAAAGTCGTTGGGTGCCACTCCGAGTTGCTGGCGCACCTCACCTATGCGGGCTTCGGCAATCATTGCGGGATCAAAGAGTTTCAAGTCGGCACAGGTGGGTATCACTGTGATGGGTGCGCCATCCAGTTGCCATTGCAGGATCTCCTGCCTGGCATTGTCAGTGAGCGAGACCACGTGGTCTGCTGTTTGGAGAAACTGACGCTCTTTGCGTTTGAAATAACGATAGATCAATCTGAAGAGTGGATTCGACAGCTTCCAGAGATTACCCTCCACCCTTTCGTCGGCCCAGAAGCCCCGCATATCAAATATCCAGCGAACACCGAGTGAGTGCTTGAGGTGCTGCCCGACCAATGCTGAGAGATAACTCCGGCAATGGACGACGGTGATGCGCTTTTCCAGGCAGATGGCGCGTGCTGCACGGCGCATGTTCCATACGTCATAGAGAGTTGACAGCACGGGCGGGCGTTTGTGGTAGACCAGCGGCCGCCAGTCGATGCCACCACGGTGACACTGCGCCGCTATCATGGACTCATTTTTAAGGAACGCTGCCGGCTTCTCAAAACTTACCACAGTTACCTGGTGGCCTGCACTTCGGATGCCAGCGAGGTAAGGCAACACCTGCGACTGACCCAGGGGATCAGTCATGCCGTCATAGCTCAGGTACAGGATCCGATGGGGTATTGCTGTTTCAGCCATGTTTCAGCAACCAGCGTTGAAGAACGATCAGCACCCAGAGTCTGTTATACAAATAGTTTTCTCCCTGCCGGAAGCGAGTGACCATTTGGGAGATTACCTCAAACTGAAAGAGGTTAGTCTGCTCAATGGCCTGTTTGCTGAGGTATTGATCAAGGAGGAAGCTGAGATCTTTGCGAAGCCATTTCGCCAGCGGGACAGAGAAGCCCCACTTGCGTCGGTACACCATTTCTTTGGACAGATGCTCACACAACAACTCCTTCAGAATCCATTTTCTTTCGCCGCCACGCTTCTTCATGCGGTAGGGCAGGCTGAATGCGAGAGCAACCACCTGACTGTCGAGCAGCGGCGATCTGCATTCAAGGGCATAGCGCATGCTGGCGCGGTCTACTTTAACCAGCAGGTCATCAATGAGGTAAAATTGCAGGTCGAAGAGTGCCTGTTGTTCATCCGCGGTGATGGGAAGCGCCGGATCGGTATACGAAAAATTGAACGGGCCGTGTCCGGGGCGCTGGACCAGGTTCAATTCCTTCTTGCTGAGAAAATACTGTTCCTGGGAAAAAATATGCGCACGCATTTCATTTCTGGCCACGGGTTCAAAGAGATGAGCAGCGCGCCGTGCGCGGGCACCTGCGTGCTGAAGCAGCCACGCAGCGGGCCCCGCGAAATGTCTGAATAAAGGTGATTCCAGCCGACTTGCCCAGTCATACATACCGTAGCCCAGAAACAGTTCATCACCGCCGTCACCAGTGAGCGCCACAGTGACCTGTTCCCTGGCTATTTGAGAGATCAGCATCGTTGGTATCGCCGACGTGTCTGCAAACGGCTCATCAAACTGATCGATGCACGACTCGAGCATTTCCGAAGCCTGGTGCTCTTTCAATATGTGAACCGTATGGTCCGTACCCATCTGACGGGCGGCTTCGCGCGCAAATTCACTCTCGTCAAATGCGCTCTCTTCAAATCCAATATTGAAAGTCTTGAGTCTGCCCCCTGCTATCCGGTTAGCAATTGCAGTCACAAGCGAGGAATCAGTGCCTCCGCTCAGAAATGAACCCAGCGGCACGTCTGCAATCAATCGCTTGGCGACAGCCTCTTCCAGGCTCTGCCGAAGGAGAGACTTGGCACCTTCATCGCTCAGATGCTGAAGTGCCTCGTTGAATTTGCGTTCGGCTTTCCAGTAGGTTTCGGTTTCAAGCACGCCCCTTTTCAGAATGCCTATGCTGGCCGCGGGAAACTTGGCAATGTCCTGATAGATGGTATGAGGCGCCGGGATGTAGCCCAGGTGCAGAAATTGCGTGAGGGCCTGCTGATCTACAGCGAGTTTACTGCTCCACAGCGGATGAACCAGGATACTCTTAATTTCTGAAGCAAATACAAATACACCCTGCCGAACTCCATAGAAGATTGGCTTCTTGCCCAGTCGGTCGCGAACGATAACCAGTTCATTACTAACAGCGTCATTTACAACAAAGGCAAACATTCCCTCCAACTTACGGGCCAGCTCCTTGCCCCACACGGCGTAGCCATGCAACAGGACTTCTGTATCTGATTGGGTTTTGAAAACAATCCCCGGCCGTTGCAATTGTAACTCTTTGCGCAGGGCCTGAAAGTTGTAAATCTCTCCGTTGAAGACTACTGTATAGCGGCCGTCGGCGGAGTGCATGGGTTGATTTGCGCTGGCAGACAGATCAATAATGCTCAGGCGCGTATGTCCAAGGGCGACGAGTCCGCTTTCCGACACATGCACCTGCTGTGCATCCGGACCGCGGTGCAGCAAGGCCATGGTCATTCGGGTGATGTCGGCCCGGTCAACCGGATGCTCAGAAACGATGCCAGCTATTCCACACATCCAACAGGGGGTCAGGGGTTCTTGACGAAAGCAAAACGCAGGGCCTTATAACCTGCCACCCAGAAGCGGTAGCGGGTAGACAGAAACGGATAACGCAACATCGCTACGGCAAGCACACGCAACGACCACCAGCTTCGGCCTGTAAGCGCCAGGTGCAAGGATGTATAGAGGTCAATGTAGGCAAGCAGTTGCTGCCACCTCCCCCCATAGAAAGCCACCACCTGCTGATCCATCTGCAGAGATTTCTTCAACAACATCCGTCGTTTTACGATGGCATGCGGGTTCATGTTAATGACGCTGCGCAGGTCGTGCTGCACCAGCATGCCGGTGCTCACGGCCACCGTATGGATCGGATGCCGCGCCGCAATCCGGAGCCAGAGCTCATAGTCCTCGGAACCTGAAAGTGCCCTGTCCTCGTTGAACAGATTTTCGCGCATCACTTCACGCTCCACAAACATGCCCATGCAACTGAGGAAATTGCCTTCAACCAGCTTCTGGTTGGCCGTCGGTGGCAAGGCCCGCCATGTGGTAAGCACGCGTCCGCTGGTGTCAACAATATCGTATCCCAGGTGCACCACGCGATGACCTGGATGGCGTCGGATGTAGTCATACGCAGTCGAAAGATGCTCAGGTCGGATCAGGTCATCCGAATCAAGAAAGGTGATGTACCTGCCCTTCGCCTTCAGAATGCCGAAGTTGCGCGCCGCCGCGCGCTCCCCGTTCTCCTTGCAGTGATACGAAAGCCTTGCATCCACGATACTTCGTACCACCTCTGCCGTGTTGTCAGTGCTGCCATCGTCCACCACCACCACTTCAAAGTCCATGTAAGTCTGACTGAAGACAGATTGCAGCGTTTTCCCAATCAGGGCGGCCCTGTTGTAGGTAGGAACAACAACGGTAAAAAATGGCGCGCTAATCATACAAGTCCTGCAATTTACCGAGCATACCGCTCAGTTTGAACGACTCCGCTGAAGTTTTGCCGCTGGCGATCAGCCGTCGGCGAAGATCCTCGTCAACAAGCAATTTTTCCACGGCGTGGCAAATTCCATCTGCATCCCTGAAATCGACAACAAGCGCATTTACGCCATTCTGAATGAACTCGGGCGCTACTCCCGATAGTGAAAAAACGGAAGGCACACCTGCCGCGAGTGCCTCGACGTACGTCTGACCGAAAGCTTCCACTCTGCTGTCCACTGGCACGTGCACATGTACAAACATGGTGCGGTACAGCGCCGGGAGATTGGCTTCAAAAGAAATTTCAGTATAGCGGTCCTTCGGTAACGTGCCCAGCAGCTGCCGGATTTCCGGGGCATAGTCACCATGGGCATTGGCGAGCACCAGGTGTATGTCCTGATGCCTGGCGATCAATTTCGCAAATGCCGGAATAATGTACTGGATACCTTTCCAATGAGTGTAACGGGCAATCACGCCAATCACCCTGGTGTGTTGAGGTATGCCGTGTCGGTCCATCAGCGCGGCTGCCTCTGCATCCGAGGCACCGGCGAGAAATGACAGATCAAATCCATGATGGATCATTGTGATTTTCCTTTCGCTGGCACCGTCAAGTGATGTGAGTATTGTCCGAATGTTCCCTGATATCGCGATGATGTCGGTCGCCATGAAATTGACTAACCGGTCCCATTTTCTTCCTGACGGGTGCAGGTCATAATGGATCATGCCATGGTGCCTGGTAAAAATTCTTTTGCGAACACCGGCAAGCCACGACGCAGTGATTCCAAACATCGTGGCGCGCCAGAGGTGGGTGTGTACGATATCGGGGCGCTCATCGCGGATCACACGCCAGAGCGCCCACCACAGGGCCGGGGCCGATTGATACCTGCTGTCTGCAAGCACTTTATGCGCCACGCCTGTTTGCTTCAAATACCCCTCCAACGCAGTCCCCTGCTTTCCAATCAGCACAAACACCAGCTCATAGCGACTGGCAAAATATTTCGCCACCCACTCAAACGAGAGCGCCTTGTCGATATCGGAAACGATGTACAGAAGCTTTTTCACAAGACTATGTCTGGAAATTCCACCGATAAAGCATGGATAATGACTTCATAGAGCCGGTACCGGACCGGGCGCGGCAACACCTGCCAAAGTGATGACTGATCAACGCTTACGGCCCAGCCCCGGCTCGCAAACATGCGATACACCAGGCGCTT
>JAIBBB010000021.1 GCA_019694905.1 Cyclobacteriaceae bacterium | reverse complement strand
CATGGCCATACTCTGCGCAGGCGAGGTACAGTTGGGCAAGGTCTTTCGGGTCGTGCGAGAAATCGGCGTCCATCTCGAGAATGAAGTCGTAGCCCTTCTCGATCGCGAAGCGGAATCCGGCGAGGTAGGCTGTTCCAAGGCCCTGCTTGCCCTGGCGCTGCATCAGGTGCAGGTGTGTTTCACCGGGCTTGTTGTGAAATTGCTGCAGGCCTTTTACTATATCGGCGGTGCCGTCGGGGGAGCCGTCGTCAACGATCAGCACATCAAAATCTTTGGGCTGGGCAAACACAGCTTCAATAATCGCGGCAATGTTGTCACGCTCATTGTAGGTGGGGATGATGACCAGTGCGTTTGTCATGGGCAGTTTCAAAACTAAACAAAAAACTCCTGGTGGGGGAAAATGTTGTCATTCATTGCGATATTTCGCGCTTCTTCAATCAACTAACGCGAATTATGCGGCCTTGTGTATTTCTGGACCGGGATGGTGTACTCAACGAAGACCGGGTAAACTACGCGTACCGGCTGGATCATTTTCACATCCTGAAGGGCGTGCCGGAGGCATTGCAACTCCTGAAGGACCATGGTTACCTGTTGATTGTGGTTACGAATCAGTCCGGTATTGCGCAGGGGATCTATACAGAAGCGGAGATGCATCAATGCCATCAGTTTCTTCAGCAGGAGTGCAATCACCTGATCGACCACTTCTACTACAGTCCCTACCACCCTTCTGTGACTGCCTCTCTGCTGCGCAAGCCAGGCACGCTGATGTTTGAGAAAGCCATTGCACGGTACGGGGTGGATGTCAATGCCTCGTGGATGGTTGGCGACAAAGGGCGCGATCTGATCCCTGCGCGGGCCATGGGCCTGCGCACCATTCAAGTGGGTCATGAGGTGGAGCCCGAAAACCGCGGTGAGTTTATCGTAGACAACCTCACCGCGGCTGCACGGGTGATACTGGGCAAGGCCTAAACCAGTTCGGGTTCGTTGACTCTGGCTTCTCTTGCCAGCTTTTGCTGAAGTTCAAACGGCACTGGCGCAAATTCTGCAAACTTCTGCGAGAACCTGGCGCGGCCCTGTGACAGGGAGCGCAAAGTGGTGGAATAGCGGTCGAGCTCCATCAGCGGCGTGCGCGCCTTGATAATCTGATAGTGACCCATGCTGTCCATGCCCATGATCATCGACCGGCGTGTCTGCAGATCGCTCATCACGTCACCCATCACCTCCTCGGGTACCATCACTTCCAGATCATAGATCGGTTCCAGCAATTGCGGCTCCGCTTTCATGAAGGCATCTTTGAATGCCATCATGCCTGCGATCTTGAAAGAGATGTCGTTGGAATCAACGGGGTGCATCTTTCCATCGTGAACGAGCACACGCACATCCCTGACATAAGACCCGGTGATCGGACCTTCCTCCATTTTTTCCATCACGCCTTTCAGGATGGACGGAATGAAGCGGGCATCAATCACGCCGCCGACAATGCAATTGTAAAATACCAGTTTTCCGCCCCAGTCTAGATCCACGATCTCTTTGCCACGGACGCTGAATTCGGTAGGCTCGGGCATACCTTCAAACCAGGGTTCAATTTTCAGATATACTTCGGCAAACTGTCCTGCACCGCCGGATTGCTTCTTATGACGGTAGCTGGCGCTGGAAGGCTTGCGGATGGTCTCGCGATAAGAAATCCTTGGAGCTATGAAGTCAGCATGGAGCTTGTACATGTTTTCAAGGAACCACTTCACCACCAGCAGATGAAGTTCACCCTGTGCGGCAATAATGAGTTGCTTGAGTTCACGAGAATAGGCTACCTCTACCGTGGGATCCTCCTGATGGATGCGCGCGAGCACTTCACCAATCTTCTCGTCGTCATTCTTGCTGGCGGCCACCACTGCAGTGCGGATTCTGGGGGCAGGAAATACAATCGGTTTGATAGCGGTTTCGCCGCCTTTTGCATACAAGGTCTGATTCGTGAAGGTGTCTTTCAGCTTGAGTGTGGCTCCGATGTCGCCGGCCACCAGCTTGTCAACATTCTGACGGTTCTTTCCGTCCATGATAAACAACTGATGCAGTCTTTCGGTGGCGCCGGTTTGGGCATTGATGAGTTCAGCACCGCTGGACACCTCTCCTGAAATCACTTTAAAGTAGCTGAGTTTGCCAAGGTTGGGCTCGAGATGGGATTTGAAGACAAACAGCACGGCCGGTCGGGCCGGATCAAAGGCCACCTCGCGTCCATCTTCTGCCACCTCCGGTTTGGCTTCTCTGGGAGACGGAGCAACGTTGTCAATGAAGCCCATCATCCGGCCACTGCCCATATTCTTGCGGGCACTCATGCAGAATACCGGAAACACATCGTGGTGTATCATCCCCAGTTTGATGCCCGCCCTCATTTCATCTTCATCCAGTGTGCCCTTCTCGAAATATTTTTCCATCAGCTTCTCATCATTCTCGGCGGCCTTTTCCACCAATGCATTGTGAAGCTGGTTAGCCTTCTCCCGCTCTGATTCCGGAATCGGGAGTTTCTCAGGCTTGCCGCCTTCTGCCGGGAAGCGGTACATAACCATCTTGAGCAGGTCGATGATGGCGTTAAATGACTCGCCCTGACTGACAGGGTACTGCATCAGGGTGGCAGCGCTGCCAAAGCGCGCTTTGACAGATGCCCAGGCCGCATCGAAGTCGGCTTTTGGATGGTCCACCTGATTGATGGCAAAAATGACAGGTTTGCTGAATTGCTCGGCATAATCCCAGATCAGTTCAGTTCCCACTTCCACCCCATGCTGGGCGTTGATTACGACTACACAAGTGTCGGCCACGCGCAGTGAGGCGATCATTTCTCCTGCGAAATCATCATAGCCAGGTGTATCGATGATGTTGATCTTGTAGTCCTTCCACTCCGTGTGCATGACGGTGGCAAAAACTGAATTGCCCCGCTCCTGCTCCAGTTCATGGTTGTCGCTTATTGTGTTCTTTCCTTCAATGGTGCCGCGTCGGTGAATGATGCCGGCCTCAAAAAGCATATCCTCGGCCAGCAACGTCTTCCCCGACTTGGGCGCCCCGAGCAGAACAATATTTTTAATGTGTTTGTCATCGTAAACTTTCATAGCAGTATGGGTTTAAGTGTAGAACCATCCGTATAAAAATTAAGATAGAAGGATTTGCGAATAATCCGAATGACAGCCTGGGCAATAGCGTATGACAAAAGACAGGTCGGCCCACAGGACCTCTTATCGCACCCGGGTCAGGAATCCAATCAACTGATAGCTGGCGAGAAGTACCACATTCCACGCCATCCAGTTCATTAGTGTGTCACTGGCAGAATGCGACCGGGAATCGACAGAAACGAATACAAACAGGCTAAGACCACAACAAATCAGCAGCAGTGTCCAGGCAAACCAATGTGCTGGCAGAAACAACCAACCTCTTTTCATGAACAAACCCGGCCTATGCATGATTACTCAATATAAGAAGTTTGCCAATGCAATCCGACCACCTTAAGTCTATCTTTGCAGTCGACATACTATGGAAACAGAAAAACTCATTGGGCTTCTGGCAGGATTTTTCACAACTGTATCCTTCCTCCCACAGGTATTCAAGACCTGGAAAACGAAGTCCGCCGGCGACCTCTCCATGGTGATGCTGGCCGTGTATGTGACAGGCGTGGCAGGATGGATGGTCTACGGCATTGTCCGGCATGACTTTCCGGTAATACTCTGGAATGCTATTACCCTCGCACTGTCATCCGTGCTGATTTATTTCAAGGTTCACTTTCGCAGAGGCTAGGGATTTTTTTTCAGCACAATCTGTGACTGCTGCAGACTGATCATCCGGCTGAAAATCTCCCGCAGTGCCGGGTATTCTCCTGGCGTGTAAACACTTTTGACAATAGTAAAGGTGCTCGACAACGTTACCTTATTGCCATAGTGTGTAGCACTGAAAAGAAATCTTCCTCCACCCGAGGGCAACACCACAGCCGCATTTTCCGGTAGTTCATCTACCCTATAGGAAGCCGGCACTTCCAGTGTAAATACAAAAGCCTCATCAAGCGGCGCTCCAAAATCAACCGGATAGTTCCGTTCTTTCAACGAAAAGGGTGTCTTCCCGATCCGGTCTATCATGAACGGACTCAGGTAGATTAATGATGCCGACAGATCCAGCGGGAGATTGAGCGTGAAGTGCTCCTTCACCGGTACTTCCACAGAGTCGAGGCCATGGATGTCATACCGAGTGACTTCGGTATTGTTCCACGCTTCCATTCGCTTCTTTTTGAAATCGTTCAGGGTAGTGCCGCTCGTCGCATCCTGCCGCATTTCCCAGGCATCGTAACCATGATGGACAATGGTCACCTTCCCAATCAGTTTCCCGGCTTCATCCTGTGCAAGGTCAATGGTCGTAATCTTCTTGTCCCGGTCTTTGACCTTGATATCAATCCATCCACCCTGGTTGCCAACCAGGCGCGCCTTGCCGTTGAGGCAGCGCTCCGGAAGGAACCCAAAAGGATTCAGGCGACTCGTCGCATCCAGCAACGTCACATCGGTACCCATTTTAAGCGCGGCGATCACATAGTTGAACTCCGACATCACCGGATGTACTGTGGTGATTATGCCATTCGCGCGTGTTGACAACATGGCGGCTTCCGCTGGCAGGCCCGCTGACTGGAGTGCGCCTACCAATGAGAGGTTGATGTCGGCGATATTGCCCTTTCTCTCTTCGTAGGCCTTCCTGGCTCCCAATTGGGTAAAGTGACCAAACGTTTCATTCCACAAGAAATAGTCACGGACCAAATCGTAGTTCTTCCTGGCTTTCTCCATAGGATCGGTAATACCGGTGGTGGCCGCCCGAACCGGCTTCTCCCAGACGCCTGCGGCTTTCCTGATCTGGACGCCAAACTGCTCATCAGATTTCAATTTCTTATCGACATCCTTCCAATCCTCAGTATATCGCTCAGAGGTTCCATCAAACCGCTTAAGTTCCGCGAGTTCAAAGTATATCGCTGAAAGAAAATTCGATTTCGCAGTCATGTACTTCTCTTCGTGGAAGGCAGGAATATTCTTCATCCCGTACTTCATGCCGGCACAATCTGCACGCAAAGAGCCCAGGGGAGTATAACAGTCCTTCAACACCTGCGACTCATTCAATTGCAACTGAAAGGGTCCCCGGAGGGTAATGTTGTAGACATAATTAGCGGGAATGCGGGCCCAGAACTCAGACTTGATCTTTGGGAGTTCACCCTGAAACTCCCAGGTTCGCCAATTGAACATGAAGGGACTTTTCAGCTTGTAGCTGTATTCAATGATACTGCCCGCCTTGACATCGGGCATTGCAAACTTCACCAGGCTCCAATAGTCCGACTGGTCATCCAGAAATACGGCCTTCCGGTCCAACTTCGATTCAACGATGCGATTGTCCACCAGGCCAAATGTACTCGCACGGACATCCATGACTTCTTCCTTGTCGGACTTTGACCGCCGCACCGGAATTTCAATGGTGCCCCTTTCCACACCTGATTGTTTAAGAATCTTGATCTTGACATGATACTCAAGAACCAGTGGGTAGGGGGATTCATTGTCCTTGTATGTCAATCCGAACTCATTGAGCACTACAGCAGCGGCGGAAGTGTCATTGTCATATCGCATCATTTCAAGATCGGCGTAGGTCGTTTTCCCAAACTCAAATCCTGCTTCCTGAGCCAGCAATGGGCCCGTATGCAATGCCAAAAGCAAAACGATGTACTTCATCCTTACGAGATTGTATCCATACTGAATTACGGACTTTTGGCCTATCCCTGCAAATAGCAGCAGAATTAGCACTATAATTGTGACTTCTCCGCTGAACAGGAACTCCAATGGTGAAACGAGCAGTGTTGGTAGTTTGTGGTGTGTTTCTGTCAATGCTGTGTCAGGCACAGTCGCCATTGTCTCTGCATCAGGCGCTCCAAACGGCCCGCACAGAAAATCCAGCCATGAAGGCTCTGGGCTACAATATCAATCTGGCTGAGGGCAATCTTACCACTTCCAGACTTCACACCAATCCTGTCCTCAACAATCAGTCCTTGCAGCTGACCGATCCGGCGTACTACCACGGCACTGAGTTTTACCGTCCTGTGAACCGCCAGGTCTGGTGGCAGCTGACCAAGCCCTTTGTTCTGCCGAGTCAACGCCGGTACCGCATCGAGCTGGCCTCGCAAGGGGTGTCACTGGCAGCCAGAACTTTTGAAGACAACGTGCGTTCCTTTTCGGCAGACGTGGCCAACCAATGGCTCGCAACGTGGATCATCCGGGAGCGGCTTGATCTCCTCAATCAGGCTTATACCAACATCGACAGTCTGGTACGCATCAACAAGGTCAGGCTGCGCAACCAGGTCATCACCACAACAGAACTGATTCGGACACAATTGCTGATGGATCAGTATCAGTTGCAGCTGATCAGTGCGGGGAAGGAATTGCGCAATCAGCAGCAGAAACTCCGCTATCTGCTGGGATCTGCAGACAGTATCACAGTCGACATCGAGGCACCCATCGAAACGATTACCATTCCGGAACAGGCGGACACTTTATTAAAGACAGCGATCGGACAGCGTGGCGATGTGCTTGCAGCACTGGCTGCCTCTAAAGCCGCCGGTATCAATCAACAATACCAGCGGTCCATGGCCCTTCCCCAACCGGAACTCGGCATGATCTGGAACCCGCAAAACACCGTCCCGTATCTAGGTATTTTCGGAACCGTGCGGATTCCGCTCTTTGATCGCAACCAGGGTGAAATTGAAAAGTCCCGGTACCTCCAATTACAGGCAAATGAAGTTGTTCGCGCTGCACAACTCAAGGTAGAAACTGAAATCAAAGCCGCCTGGATCTCGTACACCACAGAGAAGGCGAACCTGAGGCGCTATGCTACCATCCTCGAACAGACCGAGCAGGTTCTCGAAAACGTGCGCTACGCCTACCTCAAGGGCGGCACCACCATCATCGACTTTCTGGATGCGCAACGAGGTTGGTTTGATACACGCAAACTCCATCTCGACGCGCTGCTCGCCTATCACCAGAGTTACATCCAACTACTTTACGCCACGGGGCTCATCAACCAACTATGACACCACGGCTCACCATCATCCTGCTGCTGGTCCTGACTGCCTGCAAAAAAGAACACGGTCCGGCACTGAAGGTCAGTACCCGTCCGGAGGTCTCGAACAACGGCGCACACATTGTGTTTCCGGACTCAACTACAGCCAGTTGGTTTGCCACCCGCCCCGCGGAGATCTCCAACTTACACGCCGACTTCAGCGCACCTGCGCGAATCGTTGCCACCGTGGTGCCCTCCGGTGAAAATGCCAATCAGAATCTGGTGCTCTTTGACAACCCTGAACTCACTTCCAACTACACTCAGTTTGTGACGCACCTCTCCAACATCCGGCAGATCGAGAATGTAACCATCCGGCAGCGCAAGATTGAGCTGGAGCGCGCACTGGACTTACAAAAGCACGGTGCAGCAACGGGCCGGGAAGTGCTGGAGGCGCAGACGGCCCTTGCACTGGAACAAACCAATCTCCTCAATGAGAAGGCGGCCATGACTGAGCACGAAGCCAAACTCAAACTCGGTGGCTTTGATGCAGAAGACCTCATGAAAGCAAATACCAACACCGTGTGGGTGATCAGTGACATCCCGGAGAATCAGGTGAGCAAGATCAATAGCGGAGAACCCGCGATCATCTCACTTACCTCTTTTCCAGAAGAAGTATTCCGTGGAAAAGTGGATGACATCGGTGACGTGGTTGATAACATCACCCGCATGGTCAAACTCCGCATTGGAATTACCAACCGCGACCGCCGGCTCAAGGCTGGCATGTTTGGCACTGCCCACTTCGGCATTACCGAAGGAAAATTCCTTGCCGTGCCAAGAGAATCGCTCATCACCGTGCAAGGACACAACTACGTATTTGTAAAGACGTCGCCATTTGAATTCTTCCGGAAAGAAGTGACTGTCGGTCAGCAGGTGGACAATGGCATCATTGTCTTTGACGGAATCGCCGTAAACGACCGAGTTGTCGTCACCGGAGCGATGCAGATGAAGGGAATTTCCTTTGGATACTGAACCAACCAACCTATGCTCCAGGCACAGATCTATTTTGACAAGGACAAATACAAGGACGACAAACCCATGACGGACTACATCATGGAATTTCTGCTCGACCAGCGGATCGCAGGCGCCACGGCATTCCGCGGTGACGTAGGTTTTGGCGAACATCAGCACATCAAACGCCCGGGCCAGCTGTTTTCTTTTGACGAGCCCCCGATGGTCATCGTCTTCATTGACGAAGACGAAAAAGTCCGCAAGGTCCTCACCAATCTTCGCAAGAAAGTGAAGACGGGTTTTATCATTGTCAGTCCGGTGGAAGTCTGGAAGTAAAGTATGATCCGAAGTCTCCTCATCTTCTCCCTTCAAAACCGCTGGATGGTGGTGGCCCTTGCGCTGCTCATCAGCGGCATTGGATGGTTCTGCTTTACGCGGTTGAAGATCGAGGCCTATCCCGACATTGCGGACACCAACGTCATTGTGGTGGCAAAGTACAGCGGCCGCGCTGCAGAAGAAGTGGAGCAGCAGGTGACCATTCCCATCGAGCGGGCCCTCAACAATGTTCCGCGCGTACTCGACCGGCGCAGCCGCACCATCTTTGGTCTGGCGGTAGTGCAGCTAACATTTGAAGACGGCACCAACGACTACTTTGCCCGTCAGCAGGTACTGGAGCGACTCAGCGCCGCCGAACTCCCCGACGGCGTAGTGCCGGAATTGGCACCACTCACCACTGCCGTTGGTGAAATTCTTCGTTACGTGATTGACGCACCCCCTATGCTCACCCCTACGCAGGTGCGCGACCTGCAGGATTGGGTCATTCGGCCTTATCTGTTGCAGGTGCCCGGGATTGCGGACATCACCACGTTCGGTGGTCCGTTGAAACAGTTTCAGATACTAACCGCGCCGGAGCGACTGCGCAAATACGGCATCACCATTCAACAATTGATTGATGCGGTCCAGCAAAACAACCAGAACACCGGCGGAAACGTGATTGAACGCGGCGGTCAGGGTTTTGCTGTCCGGGGCCTTGGCGCCATCAAATCAGAAAAAGACATTGAGAATATTGTGCTCACCTCTGTCAGCGGGGTACCGGTGTTCGTCAGAGATGTCGCATCGGTGGAAATCGCACCACCCCCGCCTTCCGGGATTCTGGGCTACACCTTCACCGGTGAAGGCACAGAAAGCAACAGCGGTACGGAGGGAATCATTCTGCTGCGCCGGGGGGAAAATCCCAGCGAAGTACTCAAACTCGTCAAGCGGAAGATTGCACAAATGGAAGAAAGTGAATTGCCGGCCGGTGTCACCATCAGAACCCTGTATGACCGCTCATTCCTGATCAACCACTCACTGGAGACGGTGGGCAAGACACTCTTTGAAGGGGTGTCGATTGTTATCATCATCCTGATCTTCTTCCTGGGCAGTGTGCGTTCTGCCCTGGTGGTGGCAGTCACCATCCCTTTTGCCCTGCTGTTCGCCTTCATCCTGATGCGGCTCACTGGCATACCCGCCAACCTCCTCTCACTCGGGGCCATCGACTTCGGCATCATCGTGGACGGGGCATGCATCATGGCGGAACATCTCATTCGGAAATACCGGGGCGCCACACCGGAGGAAAAAGAACAGGGAATCATCAAGATCACGCTGCTGTCTGCACAGGAAGTAGGTCGCGAAATTTTCTTTTCCGTCACCATCATCATTCTCGCTTACATGCCCATCCTGCTGATGACGCGGGTGGAAGGGAAGCTGTTTTCTCCGATGGCACTGACGCTGGCTTTTGCGGTAATCGGTTCCATGATCTGCGCACTCACACTCATCCCTGTACTGATTTCCTTTGCCTACAAAAAGGGCCTCGCGGATCTGGAGCGCCCGATCCGGCAACGCAAGAATATAGTGCTCGACTGGCTCGAACAAAAATACAGCAAGCACATTGGTGTGCTGCTTCAGGTACCCAAACTGGTAGTGGTGCTGTGCTTTTCGATTGTACTCGCGCTGATCGCCAGTGGCATCAAACTTGGAACTGAGTTCCTGCCCGAACTTGACGAAGGGTCCGTATTTGTTCGCTGCTTCCTGCCAGCGGGCGTGACCATTCAGGAGAATGCACGCATTGCCCCTGAAATCCGTGACATTGTCAGTCGCTACCCGGCGGTTGACTATGTCATCACGCAATCCGGGCGGAACGACGACGGCACAGACCCCTTCCCTACCAACCGCACTGAAATACTGGTAGGCCTGAAGGAGTACCATCTGTGGAGCGACACGGTCAAGAAAAAGGAGCTTGTCAACCTCATCCTCAACGATCTTCAAAACAAGTTTCCGGGCGCCTTCTTTTCTGCAGGGCAGCCGATCATTGACCAGGTGATGGAAATTGTGACGGGCAGCGCAGCGGATCTTGCAATTTCAGTCGTAGGCGACGACCTGGAGTTTATGCGCTCCAAAGCCGATAGCATCGCGATGATTGTGCGCAGAACGCAGGGCGCAGCGGCGGTCAATATCGAACAGGAAGGGCAACAGGCGCAGCTCGCCATTGGCATCAACCGAGAAAACGCCGCGCGCTTCGGCATCAATATCAGCGACATTCAGGGAATGGTGGAGGCTGCCATCGGCGGCAAAATCATCTCGAGGGTGTACGACGGCACCAAACGCTACGACATTGTTGTGCGCTACCTGCCGGAAAGCCGCAGCACCATCGAGGCCATTCAGAAGCTTCAGGTCCCTTCGGCGCAAGGAGCGTCCGTGCCGATGAGCCAATTGGCGGATGTGCACTTCGTCGACGGACAGACAAACATCTACCGCATCAATGGAAAACGGATGATCACGGTGCGGACAAATATCAGAGGCCGTGACCAGGGTGGCTTTGTATCAGAAGTAAGTCAGAAGATCAACGCATCGATCAGCATTCCCAAAGGTTATCATGTGATCTACGGTGGCCAGTACGAGAATCTGGAGCGCGCCGGCCACCAACTGACAGTGACGATTCCACTGACCATTGTGCTCGTGTTTGGTCTGCTCTTTTCCCTCTTTGGCAATTTCCGACACACACTGGTGGCAATGTCGTGCATCACCTTCGCGTTGGCCGGTGGCATCACGGCGCTGCTGATGCGGGGCTACCACTTCAATGTGAGCGCCGGCGTCGGCTTTGTTTCCATCTTTGGCATATCAGTGATGGCTGGTGTACTCATTGTGTCGGCCATCAAGCGGATGGAAGAAAGTCACAGAGGGCATCTTGACGAAATTGTGCGTGAAGCATCCTCCGAACAACTTCGCGCCATCTTGTCCATTCTGGTAGTGGCCATTGTCGGGCTTGTTCCCGCGGCCATCTCCACCGGCATTGGATCTGACGTGCAGCGTCCTTTGGCCACTGTCATCATCGGCGGGCTAACCAGCACGCTCATCTTTGCGCCCCTTGTCATTCCTCCGCTTTACTATCTGATGGAGCGAAAGCGTCACGCGCGTGAACACGAACACACTTTCAACTGAGAAAATTGAAGTGGGTTTTTGTTACATTCGTATACAATGCCCACCACACCTGCTGTTTCTGCTACTCCATTGATCGGAGAAGCACTCCTTGTTCAATATGGCGCAAAAAAAACGCTGTTTGCCAAGGGTCGCAGTCTTTTCTTTGAGGGAGATGAATGCCTCTACTTTCATCAGCTCATTAGTGGCGTCGTCAAGATGGTATCAACCACGCAGGACGGGAAGGAGTTTATCCAGGGGGTGTTTTACAGCGGCGACAGTTTTGGCGAGCCCCCACTGTTTGACGGCCGACCTTATCCCGCGGGTGCTGTAGCCGTGGAAGAAGCAGAAATCTGGCGACTGCCAAAGGCGGGGTTTTTCGAACTGCTGCAACAGCATTTTGACCTGCACGTTCAGTTCGACCGGATTTTGTGCGAGCGGCTGCGGTTCAAGAACATGATCCTTGCTGAAATCTCGTTTCACGAACCAGAACACCGCATCGCGAGCGTCATCACCTATCTCAAGAAGAAGCTGGCAAAAAAACCAGGACCCTTCACCGTGCCGGTTACAAGGCAGCAACTGGCCGACATGAGCGGGCTACGTGTGGAAACAGTCATTCGCACCGTCAAAAAAATGGAAGCCGATGGGAAGTTGAAACTCATCGGGCACAAGATCTGCCTCCCCTAATGCAACAGATTATCGCTGGCTGATTCGGCATTTTTCTGTGTCGAACTGATCCTGGTCATTTATGATTCGAGTCATAAAGGGCTCCTGAACCACCCGGGTACCTTGGCTACCGCGATGGAAAACAAACCCATCCACCATCGCCAAAACTATGAGACCTGCTATTTTTCTGCTGGGCGTGTTCCTGGCGGCCGGAAGTTGTTCGCCCGACAAGCCCTCCAATACGGAAGAGTATCCCGACGCATCGGGAAAATCCGCACCGGAAGCAAATCTCTCCGACCCCACCAAAGGCATCGGCGAAGTGAAGGAGGTGAAACTCCATTCACCCCTCGAACAGGATCGCATCAAACGAGGCCTTTCCATCTATGAGATGAAGTGTCAACCCTGCCACAAGCTGGATGAGACCAGGGTGGTCGGCCCCGGATGGAAAGGCGTTACCCAGCGCCGCAGGCCGGAGTGGATCATGAACATGGTCACCAACGTGGATGTCATGCTGGAGAAAGACACCGAAGCACAAAAACTACTGGAACTCTGTCTTACCCGCATGCCCAACCAGAATGTGTCGCTGGGCGATGCGCGAGACGTTCTCGAATTTATGAGAAGCAACGACGGAGAGAAATAAGCCCTAACCTATCCATATCATGAAAACAATTTTCAGAATGCTGATTCCCTGCGCGCTGTGGCTGGCCGTTGCAGGATGCAAGCCACAGACACCTGCGCAAGTTGCTACAGGTGATGCAGCCGCGAAAGTATATGTTGCTCCAGGCAAGTATGACGAATTCTACAACTTCGTTTCCGGTGGATTCAATGGTCAAATGACCGTGTACGGAATTCCCTCGGGTCGCTTGTTCAAGACCATTCCGGTGTTCTCGACATTCCCGGAAAATGGCTATGGCTACAGCGAAGAAAGCAAGCCCATGCTGAACACCAGTCATGGATTCATTCCCTGGGACGACCTGCATCACCCTGCCCTGTCCACCACCAACGGTGAGCACGACGGCCGGTGGGCATTTGGCAACGCCAACAATACACCACGGGTGGCCCGCATTGACCTGAAGACCTTCACCACAGCTGAAATCATCGAGCTGCCCAATTCAGGTGGAAATCACTCCTCACCTTTCATCACTGAAAACACGGAATACGTGGTGGCAGGTACCCGCTTCAGCGTACCGGTAGGCGACAATGCTGACGTGCCCATCAGCTCATACAAGAAGAATTTCAGGGGAACGATCAGTTTCATCAAAGTTGACCCCTCCAGCGGACGGCTGAGCATCAACTTCCAACTGGTTACTCCGGCGGTGGACTTTGACCTCGCCCGCGCGGGCAAAGGCCCCTCACACGGCTGGTTCTTCTTCTCCTGCTACAATACCGAAAGAGCTTACACGCTGCTGGAGGTGAACGCTACGCAAAAAGACAAAGATTTCATCATGGCTGTGAACTGGAAGAAAGCCGAGGAATACATTGCACAGGGCCAGGGTAAAAAAGTGAAGGCCCGCTACGCACACAATGTGATGGATGAAAAAACTCACATGGCTACCAGCGAAATTCTCAACGAGGTACTCGAACTGGATCCGGTCCAACTGAAAGATGTGGTGTACTTCATCCCCTGTCCCAAATCACCACACGGCTGCGACACTGACCCGACTGGCGAATACATTGTTGCGTCGGGTAAACTGGCCGCACTCATTCCGGTATTCTCATTCACTAAAATTCAACAAGCGATAGCGGCAAAAGACTTCGAAGGTGACTTCGCCGGCATTCCTGTGATCAAATATGAATCAGCACTGTATGGCGAGGTGAAGAAACCCGGCCTGGGTCCGCTCCACACCGAATTCGATGACAAGGGCAACGCATACACTTCCTTCTTCGTCTCTTCAGAGATTGTGAAGTGGAACGTGAAGAGCCTCGAGGTACTGGATCGCGTGCCGACCTACTATTCGATTGGTCACCTGTGTGTGCCCGGCGGACCTACCCGCAAGCCACACGGCAAGTATGTGATCGCCTACAACAAGATCACCAAAGATCGCTATCTGCCCACCGGCCCTGAGCTGACACAAAGTGCTCAGTTGTATTCCATTGACGGAGACAAGATGCAGCTGCTGCTCGACTTCCCGACGGTGGGTGAGCCTCACTACGCCGAAGCGATTCCCGCAAGTCTGGTCATGCCCAATTCAACCAAGATCTACCGCATTGAGGAAAATCAGCATCCGTACGCAGCGAAAGGTGAAAAAGAAGCCAAAGTGGAACGCAAGGGAAATGAAATTCACATTTATATGACGGCGATCCGATCGCACCTTACTCCAGACAATATTGAAGGCGTGCGCGTGGGTGATGATGTGTACTTCCATGTCACCAACCTGGAACAGGACTGGGACGTGCCCCATGGTCTCGCAGTGAAAGGTGCCGCCAATGCTGAGATACTCATCATGCCTGGCGAAACCCAAACACTGAAATGGAAACCACTGACAAGCGGCGTATTCCCCTTCTACTGTACAGACTTCTGCTCTGCACTGCACCAGGAAATGCAAGGCTACATCCGGGTTTCACCTGCAGGCAGCAATGTACCGCTCAAATTCTCCACAGGTAAAGTGGAACCGGAAACGACCACAGGCAAATAATCCTGTCTCATAGTTTACAGGGTGAAGGATACTCCCTCCGGTTCGCCGGAGGGAGCCCTTCTAATCCAAAACGCATTATGCACAAGAACTCCAGAATAATACTTGCTATCAGCGCCCTCGCCCTGGTTGTCACCATTTTTGTACCCCTGTGGCGCATCCTGATGTGGGCACCTCAGTACCCGGAATCGCTGTCGCTCCAGATCTGGATCGACAACATCACCGGTGACCTGCGCACCATCAACGCGCTCAATCACTACATCGGCATGAAGCAAATTCAGGTGTCCATGTTTCCTGAATTCGCGTTTCTGAAGTACCTCGTGCTCATCCTTACTGTCGTGGGACTGGCGGGGCCCGTCTTCAACTCCCGCAGGATGGTGCTGGGCTGGATGTTGCTGCTGGTCCTCGCAGGTGCCGGCGCACTTGTCGATTTCTATCGGTGGGGTTACGACTACGGACACAATCTCGATCCGTCGGCCCCGATCAAGGTTCCGGGCATGGCTTATCAGCCTCCTATCCTGGGCACCAAACAACTATTGAACTTCACTGCCTTCTCCGGCCCGGATGTCGGCGGATGGATTTTCGTCGCTGTCGGTGCAATCACCGCCATCCTACTTGTATGGGAATTCCGCTTCAGAAAAATATGAATCGTGCCAGCTGGCTACTCGCGCTTGCACTGTACAGTTGCACGCCCCGACCAGAGCCTCTGGTCTACGGCACCGACGGCTGCGCCTATTGCAAAATGACGCTGACCGACGTTCGCTATGGCGCAGAGATTGTCACTTTCAAGGGACGTGTGATCAAGTTCGATGACACAAACTGCCTGCTGCACTACATCCATTCTGAAGGCATCGCAGAACAGGATATCTACCAATTGCTGGTACGCGACTATTCCAATCCCGGCGCCGGTCTGATTGCCGCCAAAGAATCACACTACCTGCTTTCTGATAGCCTGCGGTCGCCCATGGCCAGTGGGGTCGCTGCCTTCGAATCTGCCGACAGTATGCAGGTCTGGAAAAAGCGGGTTCACGGAATCTTCCTGACATGGGGAGAAGTCGTCACACAATTCAAATGAAAGCGCTGCTGCTCATCCTGCTGGTGTGCCTTGCCTGTGTTACACAGGCGAGACGAATCACTGTGAAAGAGGATGTGTCGCTGAAGAATGCAGTGCAAAACGCCATTGCTGGAGATACTATAATGGTGTCTGCCGGAAGATACAAACCCGGCAATCTGATCATTCGCGTGCCGCTGGTGCTGACCGGAGTCAATCAGCCGGTGCTCGATGGCGAAGGGCGCTTTGAAGTAATCACCGTACAAACGCCTGGGGTTACCATCCGCGGATTCCGGATTGTGCACACGGGCGTTTCCAGTATTGAAGATTTTGCGGCCATCAAGGTTATTGCTGGTCATCATGTGACAATTGATAACAACATCATTGAGGAGGCATTTTTCGGCATTCACCTGTCGAATACCGACAGCGCCCGCATCAGCAACAACATCATCAGCCATACAGAGCAACCAGAGGAATCCAGGGTGGGCAATGGCATTCACCTTTGGAAATGTCAAGGTGCTGTCATCACCCGAAATCAGATTACCGGCCATCGGGACGGCATCTATTTCGAGTTTGTTACGGGGAGCCGGGTTGAATCCAATTTCAGTCATCACAACCTGAGATACGGGTTACACTTCATGTTTTCCCATCAGGACACCTATCTCAACAACCGGTTTGAATCCAACGGTGCAGGAGTGGCAGTCATGTACACCCATCACGTAACCATGATAGGCAACTCCTTCATCAGGAATTGGGGCCCATCCGCTTACGGCCTGTTGTTGAAAGAAATCCGCGACAGCGAGGTGTCACAAAATATTTTCGAGAGCAATACCATGGCCATTTACATGGAAGGCTCCAGCAGAATCACCCTGTCCGGCAATGAGTTTCGCACCAATGGCTATGCCGTGCGGCTCCAGGCCAGTTGCGACGACAACCACTTCGCGAGAAACAACTTCAAGGGAAACACTTTTGACCTCGCGACCAATGGCTCGCTGGTCATGAACAAACTGGATCACAACTACTGGGATCGGTATGAAGGATATGATCTCAACCACGATGGCATTGGCGATATCGCCTACCACCCTGCCAATCTCTTTACACTGATCTCTGAACGTATCCCTGCAGCCATGGTACTGTGGCGGAGTTTTACTGTTTACCTGATGGATCGCGCAGAAAAGGCAATACCCAGTTTAATTCCTGCGGGCCTGCAGGACACCGCACCGATGATGAAATCTTATGATCGTCTTGCATCAACTCGTTAAGCAGTACGGCAACGTTCGTGCCCTGAATCAGGTCAACCTCGACCTGAAAGCCAGTCACTCTTATGCGCTGGTCGGGCCAAACGGCTCCGGGAAAACAACACTCATCAAGTCTATCCTCGGTCTCGTGGTGCCTACTTCAGGAACCATACTCATCAACGGCTCATCCATTGCCGGTCAGCACAACTATCGACGCCAGATCGGATATATGCCCCAGATCAGCCGGTACCCGGACAACTTGCGGATTGGTCAGCTATTTGAAATGATCCGCAATCTCAGGTCCGAATACCGCGATGTGGATGAAGAGTTGATTCAGTCGTTTGGATTGACTCAAATCATGGACAAGCGCATGTCCACATTGTCTGGTGGCACCCGGCAGAAAGTGGGCGCAGCACTTGCTTTCCTTTTCAAACCGCAGGTACTCATTCTCGACGAGCCCACGGCGGGCCTTGACCCGATCGCAACGGACATCCTGAAAGAAAAAGTGACTCGAGAAAAGAACGCCGGCAAGTTGTTTCTGATCACCTCACACATTTTGAGTGACCTGGAGGAACTGGCAACGGACATCATCTACATGCAGGAAGGTGCTGTGTATCACCAAAGCAGTCTGCATGAACTGCAAACCGAAACCGGACAAAGTCGTCTTGGACAAGCTATTTCGATGCTGATCAGAACCCGCGAACAGAAAATCAAAGAACTGCTGACCCCATGACAACCATTGTACGATATATTCTGGCTGACCTCCTCCGGACTCGCTTTGCACTGGCCTACACCGTTTTTCTGGCCATTGTGACCATGGCGCTTTTCCAACTGGACAACGACCCGTCCCGCGTAACCCTCAGCATACTAAACATTGTGTTGATGGTTGTACCCCTGTTCAGTATCGTCTTTGCCACCATACATTATTACAACTCCTACGAATTCATGACGTTGTTACTGTCACAACCAGTGAAGCGGAGCACGCTCTTGCTGAGCGAATGGGCAAGCGTAGCCGGCACCATGGCAGGTTCACTCGTGGCCGGTGTGGGAATCCCCTCATTGATTTATGGTGCTCTCACCCAGGTATTGCCTTTGCTGCTTGCAGGCGTGGCCATGACGTGCTGCTTTGTCTCACTGGCATTTCTGGCGTCGGTGATGACGCAGGACAAGGCCAGAGCCATTGGCATCTCCCTGCTTTTCTGGATTTACTTCTCAATGATCTACGATGGGTTACTGCTGCTGGTGGTCTACAGTTTCAGCGACTATCCAATAGAGAAAATCACCCTTGCGCTGATTGCACTGAATCCCATCGACCTGGTTCGAATCAGCATTCTGATGGAGATGGATGTTTCCGCGTTAATGGGATACACCGGCGCATTCTACCGGTCGTTCTTCGGCGGCACCACCGGCATGCTGTTCTGTATCGTCATGATGATGATTTGGATCCTGTTTCCCCTGTGGATCAGCAGGCGCATCTTCATGAACAAGGATCTGTAATTTCGAAACCCTTAATAACCATGAAAACCCTAACCATGCTCTTCGCACTCTTGCTGGCCGGTTGCGCCGGCAAACAGGCGACCACTTCCGAATCCACACCGGCTCCAGGTCCCGGACAATCGGCTGTTCAGGATGATATCTCTCAACGAAACGTTGTGCAGGTGGCCGTTGGATCTGCCGATCACACAACCCTGGTGACAGCCTTGAAAACTGCTGAATATGTCGACGTGTTGTCGAACGCGGGCCCCTTCACCGTCTTTGCACCAGTCAACGCGGCCTTTGACAAACTGCCTGCCGGAACTGTCGAAGGATTGCTGAAGCCTGAAAGCCGTGATGCCCTTCGGAATATCCTGGAGTACCACGTATCTGTCGGCGTGTACAAGTTGGAAAACCTGCAGGACGGACAGAAAATCAACCAGGTCAATCTGGACGATATTGTGATCGGTGTAAAAGATGGCAAGTACACCATCAACGGAGCAGCTGTGATAGGCTCGGTGCCCGCCTCCAACGGCATCATCCATGTGATTGACGCCGTCCTGCTCCCTCCTCAGAAATAGCCAGAAACAACAAGGCTGCCCTTAGTGGACAGCCTTGTTCATTGGTATTGCTGAAGATACAACGGTTTGCCGGTACAGGCAATCAGTTGGGGACTTGCACAGTCACGCCATTGCCCGACACTCCGTTCACCACCACAGGCGGAACTGGTTTGTAATCAAAGAGACTCTGTTCCTTGATGGCTTGCTCCACTTTGTGCGGAACAAATTTCTCCCAGCCCACTTCGCCTTTGCGGATCATGGCAAGCACATTATCAGAAATGATGTGCAGATTGCTGATGTTCGCATCCTCGATATCCTCCAATTTGTTATTATCCATCAGATACCTGAAGAGGTTTTTGAGATTGGCGGGAAGTTCCTCCTCAAAATCCTTTAATGTGATCACATCATCAGAATTCCTGCGCAGGGCAGGATAGATGTAGAGTTTCACGTTCATGCCGAACAGTGAGGCAAAGCTCTCCAGAATGCCACCGCGTGTATTCTCGTATGTTTTTTCTTCAAAGATCTTCTGCAAGGCATAGATTCCAAGAATCAAACCGATCTTCTTGCCTTTGGTAATCTTGGACAAATAATCGGTGAGCCGGTAGTATTCAAAGTAGTTGGAGATCAGTACCGTCTGACCCAGGGAGCAGATGACATCCGCACGGGCAAGAAAATCCTTTTCATCGATGGCGCCATCAGAGGCAAGGTCATTGAGCGTCAGCTCAGTTAACACTACCAATCGGGACTTGTCAACGTCGGGTTCTTTCTTGAAGTGTCGCCGGGCCGTGAGCAACATGTCAGCATTCACGTGCGTTACAGGCCTGAATCTGCCGCGCAGAACGAGGACATTTCGCTTGTAGAGGGCTTCAGAGGGTTGGAGGACGGTGCCATCAGGGCCAAACATAGCCGCTTTCGTCAGCCCGCCGCGAACCAGTTTGAGTGCCATCAGGCGATTGTCCACGTGTTTGAAGTCGGGGCCATCGAGCCGGAACATGTCCACTTCGATACGGCGGGTTGTGAGTCCGTCGAGCATCGACATCATAATCTGATCGGGGTCGCTTACGAACATGCATCCGTAGAGGAGGTTCACACCTACAATGCCGAGTGCAAACTGCTGCTGCAGCGGATCGTTGTCATGCATCTTCACGTGGATGACGCAATCGTTCGGTTCACTGAGGGGATGCAGTTGGAAGCGAAGGCCGATCCAGCCATGGCCCTGGTTGGTGCGCTCGTAGTTGAGTATCTCCACCGTATCAGCAAAAGAGAAAAACCGGGTTTGAGGTGCCCGGTCTGGCAGTCGCTGAGGGAGAAGCGCATACTCGTGGTCAAGCATTTGGATCAATCGATCCTCGCACACATACCGGTCACACTGGCCATAGATCGCATCACTGAACTTCATGTCGTATGCGGAGATGGTCTTGGCAATGGTGCCTGAGGCACCGCCGACTTTGAAGAAGTTGGCAGCAACCTCCTGACCCGCGCCAATCTCTGCGAACGACCCGTAGATCGCTTTGCTGAGATTAATGCGCAATGCCTTCTCCTGCGTGGTGAGTTTCTTGGACTCGGTGGACATGGACGAAATGTGCATTCAAAGTTAGAAGTTTGCCGCTCACCTTAATCACCCGGGGGCAGGTTTCGGTAAGCATTATCATAACGGATTTTTGATAATTATAGTTTAACGGTCTATTTTGCCAGACTAAACCGAGTCATCATGTCCGAGCACAGGGGTATCTTCTCAAGTCGAATGGGTTTCATTCTCACCGCCGCGGGCTCGGCCGTCGGCCTGGGAAACATCTGGCGCTTCCCCTATCTCGCAGGCGAAAACGGTGGCGCAGCGTTCCTCTTCATCTATCTCATTTGCGTTTTTACCCTTTGTGTGCCCGTTATGATTGGCGAGATCGCCATTGGCCGGCGGGCAGGTACTGATGCGTACGGCTCCTACAAGAAACTGGGCGGCGGCAAATGGGGATACCTCGGCCTGTTTGGTATTGCCGTTGGTATTTTCATTCTCTCCTACTACAACGTAGTGGCTGGTTGGGCATTCGGCTACTTCCTTGAAATTTCCTTTGGCAATCTGCTCAATCACCAAAACTTCGGAGCCTTCTTCGGTGAATACGTCACCAATTCCGGAACTATACTCCTCTTCTCCCTGGGTTTTATGGTCATGACTGCAGTAATCGTCGGCCAGGGAATCGCTGCAGGTATCGAGGCTGCCAACAAGATCATGATGCCAGCCCTGTACGTGATACTTATCGCGCTGATCATTTACAGCCTCACCCTGCCCAACGCGATGGAAGGCCTCAAGTTCTACCTGGTGCCTGACGTGGGCAAGATCAATACCCAAACCATTTTTGATGGCCTCAGGCAGGCATTCTTCTCTTTGTCGCTTGGCATGGGTACCCTCATGACCTATGGCTCCTATATGCGCAAGGACCAGAACATTATTTCCTCAGCTGCCACCATTTCCATTGCCGATACATCTGTGGCTTTTCTGGCAGGCCTGATGATTTTTCCACTCGTATTTTCAGAGGGCGTAGAACCCACACAAGGCCCGCCCCTCGTTTTCATCGTACTGCCTCAGATCTTCCACAGCATGGGCCCCATCCTGGGTCGTTTCATCGGTGGGTCCTTTTTCCTGCTGCTCTGCTTTGCTGCGCTTACTTCCACCATCTCCCTGCTGGAGGTACCCGTTGCCTACCTGGTTGATCAAAAGAAATTCTCACGCAAGAGAGTATCCTGGGGTGTGGCACTCCTGATCTTCGCCATTGGCCTGCTCAGCATGCTGAGCATGGGGCAGGTGGACTTCCTTACCAAACTCTCCTTCTATCAGGACCGCGACTTCCTCACATTCGTGTCCGACATGTGCGATATCAGTCTCACGGTGGGTGGCACGATGATGTGCCTGTTCATTCGCTATCGCTGGAAGATCCACAACATGGATGAAGAAGTGGCGCTGGGTGCCAATGGATATCTTCAGTCCGCTACCCGAAAATACCTGGATGTCACCATCAGCTGGATCTGTCCGATTCTGCTGGGCATCATGTCGATATTGATCATTCTCGACAAGTTTATCGGACTCAAAGTGCTGTTCGGCTGGGGCTGATCAGCAAAAGAAAAGGTGGCCTCTTGTCAGGAAGCAACCTTGTAGTATGTATTGCCAGAACGAACTCTGTCTATTTCTTGTAGTACTGCAGCGCCTCGGGCATCCACTGTTTCAATTGTGCAATGCGGGTGTCGTCTGAAGGGTGTGTAGAAAGGAATTCAGGGGGCTTGTTACCTCCGCTGGCCTGCTTCATCCGTTCCCAGAAGACGGGTGCCTGGTTGGGATCATAGCCGGCCATGGCCATAAAGATCAACCCGATGTGATCAGCCTCCGATTCATCGTCGCGGGAGAATTTCAACAGTCCAACGTTGGTGCCCATGCCCACTGCCTGCATCAGCAGTTGCTTCGTCAGACCCGGGTTCTGGCCCATGGCAGCGCCGATGGTGCTCAGACCAAAATTGGCAATCAGACCCTGGCTCATGCGTTCCCGGCCGTGGTTGGCGATGGCATGCGCCACTTCGTGACCCATGACAATCGCTACGCCTACTTCATCTTTGCACACCGGAAGGATGGCTGAATAAAAAGCTACCTTTCCACCGGGCATACACCACGCGTTCACAGTGGTATCATTCTGGATGAGATTGAATTCCCAGTTAAAGCCATCCAACTCAGATGAAAGACCCTTTTGTGACATGTAGGATTCCACAGCGGTCTTGATTCTGGAGCCCACTCGCTTAATCATTTCAACGTCTTTCTGGCTGGTCGAGAGTTTACTGGTGGCGAGCACCTCCTTGTATTGCTCCGCGGATTGCGCAATGATCTCAGATTGTGACACCAGACTCAACTGCTTGCGTCCGGTAACCGGCACCGTGGCACACGCGTACAACGCCAGCAGTGCAACAAGTACAACAGCAGACTTCTTCATATCGGATTCGGGTTGGGGTATTTAATTTTACTGCAAAAGTACAATTTTGGCGCGTGTTGTTCCTACCTTTGCGCAAACCTGATTACGCTGATTATGAGGATTTTTGCGATCGGAAGGAACTATGCAGAGCACATCAAGGAACTCAACAACGAGCGCCCGGATGAGCCAGTGATCTTCACAAAGCCCGATACGGCTGTCTTGCGCAACAACGCACCGTTCTATTACCCCTCTTTCTCAACGGATATTCACCACGAAGTAGAACTCGTGCTGCGGATTTGCAAAGAAGGGAAGAACATCGAACTGCCTTTCGCCAGCAAGTACTACGACAGCATCGGCCTCGGCATCGACTTCACCGCCCGCGACCTGCAACAGAAGGCCAAGGAAAAAGGGCTGCCCTGGGACATTGCCAAAGGCTTCAACGGATCTGCTCCCCTCTCAGACAAGTTTGTGCCCGTTGCTGAATTCAAAAATCTGTCAGACATCAACTTCAGACTGGAAGTGGACGGCGTATTGAAACAGCAGGGCAACACCAGCCTGATGCTCTTCAGCTTTGATTACATCATCTCATATCTGTCGAAATTCTTCACCCTGCGCACGGGTGATCTCATCTTTACCGGCACACCCAAAGGTGTCGGCCCTGTCAAAGTTGGAAACAAACTGTCGGCGTACCTTGAAAATGAGAAATTGCTGGAGTTTGAAGTCAAGTAGTTTACTCGCGTGGTGCCTTCTGGCCGGAGGTGCTCTCATGGCGCAGCCGAGCGTCAACCGCGACTCAGCCACCGCCGTACTGTCCGAAGATCGCTACCTGTTTCCTGTTAACCCGGGGATTAGCAACGCACTTGCCGGCACGATGGGCGAGCTGCGCAACACGCACTTTCACTCCGGCATTGACATCCGCACCGACAACCGCATTGGTTTGCCAATCCTCGCCGCCCAGCGCGGCTATATTTCAAGAATCGCCAAGAGCGCATTCAGCTACGGCAATGTGATCTTTGTCACCCATCCGGATGGCAATACCACGCTGTATGCCCACTTGCATGAATTCAAAGGGGAGCTCGCCAGGTACGTTCGAAACGAACAGTACCGGCGCAAGACTTTTGAGATCGACCTGCACTTCAGTCCGGAACAGTTTCCCGTCCGCCGCGGGGATACACTGGCCTTGTCGGGCAACACTGGCTCCTCCAATGGTCCCCATCTTCATTTCGATGTGAGGGACAAGAACTTCGACGCCCTCAATCCACTCAAGTACGGCTTTGATGAAATCAGTGACCACCTGACACCCGTTGTACAAAAGATTTCACTCCGCACCATGGACATCAATGCGCGAATCAACAACCGCTTTGGGCGGTTTGAATTCTACGCATACAAGTCCGGC
>JAIBBB010000196.1 GCA_019694905.1 Cyclobacteriaceae bacterium | reverse complement strand
TTGCAGATAATGTAAAGCCGAGTCCAGGTCATTCTTCTGCAAGAAGGTGGATCCAAGGAGGTTAAAGTTGATGCAGAATTGCGGGTCATTAACTGACAGGTCGGGCTTGATCGTGGTGTAGGCGTTGTGAAAATAGTGCAGGGCGTCGTTCTCCTTCATTTGCTTAAGCGCCAGTTCGCCACGATGACGAAATACTTCGGACGCCAGCAAACTGTTGGCTGCACCCGCAAATTTCTCTGCCAGACCATAAGCCTCATCCGCCGCTGCGAGGTCGCCCTTGTGATTGAGCAGATCAGCGTGACGCAAATGCCATAGCGCCACCATTCGCGAGGTACTTTGGGAATCAGCGAGGATCCTTCCACAGCTCTCAAGAAGTTCCTCAGCTGATGCAAGTTCCCCGCGCGCGGTGAGCAGCCCGGCCAGACTCAAAGAAGGTGCCAGCGCGGGCTCGCCGCTGACTCCCGCTTCTCGCAACAGTTGCAGACTGCGTCGCAGGTTCCGCTCAGCGGCATCCTGCTCATCTACCTCCATCAACAAGTTGGCGTAATTGTTCAGAAATTGGATTTGCCTTTCCCGCGTGCGGACATCCCGGGGGTTCAGCAATGCCAGCGACTTCTCATAATGCTCACGGGCCTGGTATAGGTTTCCGAAGTTGCTATAGAAAGTGCCCATGTTGTTGTAGGTGACTGCCAGCGAAAGGCTGTCACTGCTGTACCTGCGTTTCACTTGAAGCGCGCGCACATACCAGGCTTTGGCCTGACCGTAGTTGCCCTGCTCATTGTACACGGTACCAAGGTTGTTGTAGCACCGGCCCAGATCATAATAGCGCTCATGGCTGTCCCCCTCAAACAACCGCGCAGCCCGGGTGTAGTAGTTCAATGCACTTTGCCAGTCACCATTGATCTTGTGCCATAGTCCCATGGCAAAGCACGTCTGTGCCAGCGGAATGGCGTATCGAACAGAATCTTGATTGAAAAAATCAAATGCAGTGGTAAGAAGCGGCTGGGCCTGCCTGAGTTGTCGCTGCTGGATGAAGATCTTGGCTAATTGCAGATCATTGCGCTGAAGCAACGCCCCTGGGTCGGCCATTTTGTTTGCAGCAAGCATCTGCCGGGCAGAACTTCCATGTCTTGCCGCCTCCACGTAGTCGGATTGCTCGTACAGCAGTCGCGCACGGTTGAAATGATCATAGGCACGTTCCCTGTCTGACCCCGAGCCTGCCAGTGCGTTCGACTGTCGCAGCAAGGAATCAGCAAGCGGGTAGTCGCGACTCAGCAGTGCTGCATCGATGAGGCGGTTGAGTGGTTTCAGAGTGGGTGCTCCCAGAGTGCGGGTCAGTCGACTCGCAACAGGATAATGAACTTCCTGCAGCAATAACCGGTCAGCCCACGCTAACGTGGTGTCGGCAAGTTGTGCATACGATCCATTGCACAATAGTAGAAAGAGTACAAGGCCGGAGAACTTCAACCGCATACAATAGCTGTTACTCACGGCAACGTTACCAGCAGAAACGCAGCTGAGAAATATGAGGCATCAGAAGGCTACTTGTCGTCGATGGTAGTGGTGGCGCCGCCGGAACTTCCCGTTGTCGTCTTGATAGTTGTCTTTAGCATGGTTGGGGGGATAACTTCTTTTAAGCTTGTTCGCCATTGATCTGCGTCCATTTCCTGCCGCGGCGCTCCCAGTAAGTCAGCAAGAGGCCTTCATCCTTTCCGGCCACAAACTCCACGGTATAAGCGCGGTCGTGGCAAAGGTGGTCAATCTTGAGAAGCAACTCGCGCTGCTTGCCCTTCATCAGAAACATCATGAACGCAATCTGAGATTTACCTTCTGCGTGCCTGGTTGTCTTGACCGTATATTCTTTGCCTGCCTTGAGCGGATGAAGGTGAGCTTTCTTCGAATTCAGTTTGGCACGAGCGCTGGGTCCTGTGGGCATGTAGCGGGGGTTAACGAGTTAACTAAAGTTAACGTTTCTCCGGACATATCGCAAGGTTGGCGCGCGGTTGGCGCGCGTCTCCAGACGCGTGCCCTGCCTTCGCCCGCATTCGAACACCTTCGTCCGCTGGCGCACTTGTCCCTTCTGCAGCCCGGAACAAAAACCCTCTTGAAGCCTCGCAAACAGCCACCAGCGATGTGGCATCGAAATTGGAATAGATCCCGTCTGAACCTGCACTCCATGATCAAAAGCTATCTCCTCATCGGCCTCCGGAACCTGCTGCGCAACAAGGTCTTCTCCTTCATCAACATCTTCGGCCTGTCGATCGGCATGACCGCCTGCGTCCTGATCATGCTGTATGTCGCCGACGAACGCGCCTACGACCAGCACCACCGCGATGGCGACCGCATCTACCGCATCGCCTCCGAAGTGAAAGGCGAGAAGTTTGTGGCGGCTGCCGCACCCATTGCCGAAGGGCTCAAAAGAGATTTTCCGGAAATTGAGCAATCCACCCGCCTGCTTCGCTTCCCCGGCATTGATAAAATGCTGCTGCGCGACGAGTCCACCCAAAAGCAGTTCTTTGAAGCCAATGGCTTCTACGCCGACTCAACATTCTTCCAACTCTTCACCTATGACCTTAAGTTCGGCGATCCCAACACCGCACTCAATGGACCCAACACAATTGTGATCTCTGAGACCGTGGCCGAAAAGTTCTTTGGCCAGGAAAACCCCATCGATAAACCGATCAGGGTCACGCTGCCTTTCGGCGACTTTCACTATACCGTCAAGGGTGTCTTCCGAACCGGATACAAATCACACATCCCCGCCAATCTCCTGCTGTCCATGAACAACGACGACATCGGCGGCTGGGTGCGCAACCAGACCAACTGGGCCACCAACAACATCTTTCACACCTACGTCAAACTTCGTCCCGGGGCTGACCCCGCGGTCTTCGAGGGCAAGCTCGCGGCGTTTCTCGATCGCAATGGCGGCGCGGACATGAAGGCGGCAGGTTTTTCGAAGTCGCTCTTTATTCAACACATGCCCGATATCTATCTGCATTCAGATTATGGATTTGAGGTAGCCCCCAATGGCAACATCAACTACTTGTACGTGTTCTCCTCTATCGCTCTTTTCTTGCTGCTGATGGCGTGCATCAACTTCATGAATCTCAGCACTGCCCGCAGCGAGCGCCGCGCCAAGGAAGTCGGACTTCGCAAAGTGATAGGTGCTGTCAAGAGCTCTCTTGTTGGCCAGTTCCTTGTTGAGTCGTTGCTCATGAGTGTCCTTGCGCTGGTACTTGCCATCGTATTCATCGAGATGTCTATCCCTGTCTTTAACCAACTGACACACAAACAGCTCAACCTCATGCAGCTGCCCGGCGTGTACGCTTGGTTGGCGCTTCTCACTGTTTCTACAGGTCTCGTGTCAGGGCTTTATCCGGCATTCTATCTCTCCTCTTTCAGGCCGGCCGCCATCCTCAAAGGCAAGCTGTTCAACACCATCTCTGCGGTTGTGCTCCGCAAGGGCCTCGTCGTATTCCAGTTTGCCATATCGGTGGTGCTCATTCTCGTTGCTGCGCTCATCAGCAGCCAGATGACATTTCTCAACACGCAGAATCTGGGCTTTGACCGCGATCAGAAGATTGTGCTGCCACTTCAAACCACAGAAGCCGGCGAACATGCTGATGCCCTGCGCGACGCGCTGAAGCAAGATGCCCAGGTGACGGCTACCACAGTCGCCTCCACCTACCCCGGCATCGAGAATATTCAGGATGCGCTCTTTTATGCAGAAGGGAAAACGATACAGGATGCCGTAGACATTATGTCAGCGCACGTCAGCGATGGATACCTGGAAACGCTTGGCATAGAACTGAAGGCAGGGCGCTCCTTCTCCCGCGAGTTTCTGTATGATTCCAGCGCCGTGGTGCTCAACGAGGCAGCGGTCAGGGCGCTCGGCTACAATGAGCAAACGGTTGTCGGGCAAAATATCTATCTCGATTGGCGTGGGGCAACGATTGCAATGCCGGTTGTCGGCGTGGTAAAAGATTACCATTTCCAGGGACTTCAGCAGTTCGTAAAGCCCCTGCTGCTGACTAAAGCCCCCTTCTTCTCTTCACCCAACAACTATCTCATTGCCAGTGTCCGAACCAATCACTATGACCAGTTCATCGCCAATACAGAGAAAACCTGGCAAAAACTCAATCCCAATTCACCGTTTGCCTACAGCTTCCTGGACCAGGACTTTCAGAAAAACTATGAAAAGGAGTCGCGCACACTTGAGCTGGTGAAATACTTTACGTTGATCGCCGTGATCATCGCCTGCCTCGGACTTTTCGGACTCGCCAGTTTCACCGCAGAGCAGCGCGTGAAGGAAATCGGAATCCGCAAAGTGCTGGGGGCCAGCGTCACCGGTGTTGTGGCATTGGTCTCGAAGGATTTCCTGAAACTGGTCCTCATCGCCATGGTCATTGCCTCACCCTTGGCCTGGTACCTCATGGAGCGTTGGCTGCAGGGGTTTGCCTATCATGTTGCGATCAGCGGCTGGGTCTTCCTTTGGGTCAGCCTCCTTGTTATGGGTATCGCGTTCCTCACTGTCAGTTTCCAGGCAGTCAAGTCAGCGATCGCCGACCCGGTGGATAGTTTGAGGACTGAATAGGCCCTTGCCGGTAAACACCCACCATAGTAACTTGCGCCCCGATGGCGCGCCTCACTTCCGAAAGAATCTGGGACTACCTCAGTGAACATGAACGAAAGATTATAGGACTGGGGATCTTCAGCTTTCTGTCACTGATTTCATTTCAGCACAGACACGGGGAATTTCACTTCTATCTGTATGAGTTCCCGTCTCTTGTTTTTCTATTCGCCTTGCTCGCTTCCATTTCTGTGGTCACACTGATACAGATTCAGCGGGCTAAAATCCGAAAGCTGAGCGACCAGATCCGCCACAATGATTCTGCGCCAGCTTCTGTCGTTCAGGAGAAGATTCAAAAACTCACGCGACGCCAACAGGAAGTAGTGGAACTCATCCTGCAGGGGAAATCCAACAAGGAGATCCAGTCGATGCTGCATATTGAAATGAGTACTCTCAAAACGCACATCAACCAGATCTACAAGGAACTCGGCATACAAAACCGCCGGGAGTTGTTATGAGCTTCGGCGGATTAGTGTCGGGTGAGTTCTTCTAACACCAACTGAAAGCTCTCTTCCATTGCCTGCGCAAATGCAGCTGCATCTCCTCCCAGAAATCCCAGATTGGGGGCAAGTGCATCCATCAGCTTCTTCTTGCCAGCTTCACCTTCAAACGGCAACAGAAACCCGTGGCCGGCATCAGGGTAGTTGCGGACAATCAGCTTCTTGTTGCCTGACACCGTAGCATATCGCTTCTCCAGTGCACTTGTCATGGCCGACGCAGGCCAGATCATGTCCTTGCCTCCAGCAAGCAATACAACAGTGCCTTTGATCTTCTCCACTGGAATCAACGCCTCCGCGGGCGTGCCACTTTCCACACCCTTCAGGTAGAAGTTGACAATGGGATACGTTCCCCTCGAATAATCATACGGAATGAATGGCATGGGTTTGCCTGCGAGAGTCCAACTGGATTTAACTGACGAATAATTGGCGCGGTTGATCCCCTGCCAGATTGCATGGCTCGGTGAAGCTGCGACCACCAGCGACACATTGCTATTGTGAGCCGCGAGCCACAAAGCCGGTTCCGTGCCCTTGCTCACAGCAATGATGCTGAGCTTCTTTGCATTCACGCCGGCCAGCGTTGACAAGGTGTCCCACGCACGCTGGAAATACTCCATCGGAATCTCTTCCAGTTGACCCGAAAGGGGAGCCTTCCCAAAGAATGCCAGATCAAGAACTGAGATGCCTTTGCCATTGAGCACGCGGGCCCAACTCTTGCCGTAGCCAATGCCCCCTTCAGAGCCACCGATCACCAGAACCGCCGACACCGGAGTTGTCGACGCGGGATACCAATCATACACCAGCTTTTTGTAGTTGCCACTCTGCTGGCCGTGGCCGTTAAGGATGAAAAATATCACCATGCCCACAGCAAGGCCGGCGATTAACAGCGATTTCCGTTTCATATTTAAATTAGGTTTTGCATGCACCCCCACCGTGGGAATGCGGTTGCAATAGTACGCGGCGTCATCCCCGCCGGAACCACAAACCAGGGCTGAAAACGGGTTGAGAACGGGGTTGATTTTGGTTGGAGATGCGAAATCAGCCTGAAATCAGGGGTAAGTTGAATCACTTTGGGCCGCGAAAGCCAAGAGTTTATTTCAGTGGCCTGGCAGGGTTTCTGAAAACACCATTCCTTTGCTAGTCTGCAACGAGGGCGCATGACAGGGTGCGGCCGCTGTCGTCAGTCAGGTTGAGGGCAATGTCACTTTGAACGTTGACCCTTTGCCCACTTCAGAGGCAACCTCAATCGTTCCGCCCAGCTTTTCGACAGCCTTCTTGACGATGGACAATCCCAACCCTGTACCAACTACGCTGACAACGTTTCCGGCGCGGAAGAACGGCTGAAACAACTTGTTCAAATCGTCGGCAGGGATACCCAACCCTTGGTCTTTCACAACAGTCGTCACTTGTCCCTCACTATGGTTGACAGACAAATGCACAACCGTTCCGGAACCAGAAAACTTGACGGCATTGCCCACCAGATTGACAAAAATACTCCGCATCAGCACAGGGTCTGAATTGACTTCAAAGTCCCCTGCAAAAGTAAAATCCACATGCACGGTCGGATTGATGCTCCCCTGGACTTCTTCCGATATTTCCTGGAGGAGGCTGCGCAGGTTGAAGACGGTGTATTGGGTCTGAATCCGATTTGCTTCATACCGACCGATAGTAAGTACGTCTTCGAGCATTGCAGACATGTGTTTCACCTGTCGGCCCACCATTTGCAACTTCGCTGTGATCTCCTGGGGCCCAAGTCGGTCGATGTACCGGCTCACAAAATCCGACGCCAATCCAATGGTTGCGAGCGGCGTTCTGAATTCATGCGACACCATAGAAACAAATTTGTTCTTCAAGTCCAGCAGCTCATGCTCCTTCTCCAATGCAAGGTTCAGCTCAGCGGTGCGTTCAGCCACTTTTCGCTCCAGGCTCAGCCGGTAGTCGTTCAATTCGAGCTCCTGCATCTTGCGAGCGGTTATGTCAATCGCTACAAGACACACATTAACCACCTTCTCTTGCTCCTTGACCGGAGTATATCGGATGTGAAGCCATACCCGTCCCTTAGAGGTCTCTATGGGCACTTCTGTAGATCCGGTCTGGTCATTCAGTGCCTGTTCAAAAACGAAAGACGCCTGCGCTTTGGCAATGGCAGGCAACACTTCAAAAATCAGGTCGCCAGTCATTATCGCTCGTCCCAGTGCGTTCAAAGTAAGTTCCGCACATTTATGGTTGAAAAGCACAACCTTGCCACTGGCGTCCAACAAGAGGAAATAGTCAGCTGACTCTTCAAAAATGATTTCCAGGTTCTGCCGGTATTCACGAATCGCCTTTTCCTGAATCCACTTGAGCGTCACATCGGATGTCGACCGGAAGATGTGCGTGACAACTCCATCCTTCATGATGGGTTTAAGATACAATTCAAAATAAAAACTGCCCACCGGGCCTCTGATTTCCGACAGCGTTCGGATGGTTTCGCCCTTTCGAACTCGTTCAAAAAGATCACGGGCAGGGCCCTTTCGGTATTCTGGGACGAGTTCCAAATAGTTCATGCCAACCTCTGGTTT
>JAIBBB010000195.1 GCA_019694905.1 Cyclobacteriaceae bacterium | reverse complement strand
GCCGCGTCTGCATGAACTGCATGAGAAATTGTTCTCTAAGTCTTTCGAGGATGCACACGACGCTGCGTACGATGTGGCTGCCACGGCGCGGTGTTTTTTTGGACTGATTGCCCGGCAAATTGTTGAGCCCCTCGACAAGAGAAGCATCCATGAAATTATCTATGAGGAGCCCAATCTGGAAACTGGCAACTCGGCGAGGAGAGAGAAGAAGCAAGCCGGTGGACCAGCAGAGAACGCGTCGCCGGCCGCGATCATTGATGCTCCCTTTGTTCATTTGCATGTCCACACCCAGTTCTCCGTATTGCAGGCTACACCGGATGTCAAAGAACTGATTCACCGGGCCAAAACCCTGGGCATGAAAGCGGTGGGTATCACAGACTTTGGCAATCTTTACGGGGCATTCAAGTTTGTTTCGGAAGCGCTCACCCACGAAATCAAACCAGTGGTCGGCTGCGAGTTTTTCGTGGCGGAAGAGAGAAAGAAAACCAAGTTCACCAAAGACAATCCCGACAAGCGTTTCACTCAGATTCTGATTGCGAAAGACCTCACCGGTTACCAGAATCTGTCCAAATTGAGTTCCATTGGTTTCCTGGAGGGATTGTATGGCATCTATCCAAGAATTGACAAGCAGCTAATCGAAGCGCACAGAGAGGGACTTATCGCCACCACAGGCGGCCTTCAGAGCGAGATCCCGCACCTGATCCTCCACGTGGGTGAACGGCAGGCTGAAGAAGCGTTCAAATGGTACCTCAGTGTTTTTGGTAAGGATTTTTATGTAGAACTCAACCGGCATGGTATTCCGGAGGAAGACCATGTGAACAAGGTCCTGCTTGAGTTCTGCAAGCGTCATCAGGTCAGATATTTCCCTGCCAATGAGTCTTACTATCTCGAGAAGGCGGAGGCATCTGCACACGATGTGTTGCTGTGCATCAAAGAAGGAGAGTTTGTCAGCACGCCCATTGGGTCGGGGAGGGGATATCGCTACGGCTTACCCAACCATGAGTTTTACTTCAAGTCGGCGGACGAAATGAAGTCGCTGTTCAGCGATCTGCCTGAGTCTTTCGAAACGCTCACTGAGATTCTTGAGAAGGTTGAACCTTACAAGCTTGAAAGGAAGGTGCTGTTGCCTAAGTTCGAAATTCCTGCAGGATTTGACAGTGAAGACGATTACCTGAAACATCTGACTTATGAAGGTGCACGGAAGAGATACCCGGAATTGACCGCGGAGATCAAGGAACGCCTTGACTTTGAATTGGAGACCATCCGGAAGACCGGCTATCCTGGTTACTTTCTGATTGTCCAGGACTTTACCTCAAAGGCCAGAGAAATTGGCGTGTCTGTTGGTCCAGGGCGTGGATCTGCCGCCGGCTCTGCTGTTGCCTTCTGTATAGGGATCACCAATGTGGACCCTATAGCCTACGATTTGCTGTTCGAGCGCTTTTTGAATCCGGATCGCGTATCCTTACCTGATATTGACATAGACTTTGACGACGAGGGCCGTGACCGGGTATTGCAGTATGTGATCGAGAAATATGGTCACACCCAGGTAGCGCAGATTATTACCTATGGCACCATGGCCGCCAAGTCTGCCATTCGCGATGCGGCCAGGGTGATGGAGTTGCCGCTGGCAGATGCCAATAGCCTGGCCAAACTGATACCTGAGCGACCCGGCACTTCATTGGACAAAGCCTTTGAGGAAGTCAAGGAGCTCTCCGATATTCTGAAGGGCACTGACAAACGCGCAGAAGTACTTAAACAGGCGAAAATCCTGGAAGGATCCCTGCGCAACACAGGAACCCATGCGTGTGGAGTGATCATTACACCACGTGACATGACTACGCTGATCCCGGTGTCAACTGCGCGCGACTCCAGCATGCTGGTGACGCAGTTTGATAACAGCGTGGTTGAAAAGGCGGGCATGCTCAAGATGGACTTCCTTGGCCTCACAACGCTGACGATCATCAAGACCGCCTTGCGCAACATCCGGAAACGGCAGGGGCTTACGATTGACATGGAGACCATCCCGCTGGATGATCTGAAAACTTATCAGTTGTACCAGCGAGGCGAGACAGCGGGCACGTTTCAGTTTGAATCGGAGGGGATGATCAACTATCTCAAGGCGCTGAAGCCCGACAAGTTTGAGGACCTGATTGCGATGAACGCATTGTACCGTCCTGGGCCAATGGAGTACATCCCCAATTTTATTGCGCGCAAGCACGGACGAGAGGCCATTCGGTATGATTTACCTGAGATGGAAGAATACCTGAAGGATACCTACGGGATTACCGTATATCAGGAACAGGTGATGTTGCTTTCCCAGAAGTTGGCAGGGTTTTCAAAGGGCGATGCGGATGTTCTGCGCAAAGCGATGGGCAAGAAGCAGAAGGACATTCTCGACAAGATGAAGGACCGTTTCATCGAAGGTTGCCGCAAGAATGGCCATGATGACAAGATAGCGGACAAGGTTTGGAAGGATTGGGAGGCATTTGCCCAATATGCCTTTAACAAGTCACATTCCACCTGTTACAGCCTGGTGGCGTACCACACCGCCTACCTCAAGGCGAACTTCCCTGCAGAATATATGGCGGCGGTATTGACACACTCGCAAAGCAGTTTGGAAAGTGTCACTTTCTTCATTGAAGAATGCCGGCGAATGGGTATAGAAGTGCTTGGTCCGCACATCAATGAGTCGGGATTCAATTTTGAGGTGAATCAGCAGGGCGCCATCCGATTTGGGCTCGGTGCGATCAAGGGTACAGGAGACGCTGCAGTTGAAGCCATCATCCAGGAGCGTGACGCACATGGTCACTACAAAGACCTCTTTGACTTTGCCAAGCGGCTTAGCCAACGTGCTGTGAACAAGAAGACATTCGAGTGTCTGGCACTCAGTGGCGCCTTCGATCTCTTCAAGGAGTATCACAGGAGACAATACATCTATGCCAAAGAGGGTGATATCAGCCTAACTGAGAAGGCCATTCGATATTCAGCCAAGCTGCAGCAGGAGTCGATGAGTTCGCAGGTAAGCCTCTTTGGAGGATCTTCCGGAACGGCTGTGCCTTTGCCAAAGGTTGATACCGTGGAGCCTTTCAGCGAGATTGAAAAATTGCATTTTGAAAAAGAGGTAGTGGGTGTGTATATCTCTGGTCATCCGCTCGACAACTTCAAGTTCGAGCTGGATACCTTCTGCAATGCCCCTTTATCCAGTCTTGCTGATTTGGAGTCATCGGAAGGCAAGGAATACAAGGTAGGGGGTATTGTCTCATCGGTGGAGCACCGGTTCACCAAGACGGGCAGACCTTTTGGCAAAATGATTGTTGAAGACTATTCCGGCAGGAGTGAATTCACACTCTGGAGTGAAGACTACCTTAAATTCAAGTCATTTCTGACGCCCGGACTGTTTCTCTTCATTGAGGGAAATGTTGTGCGCAAATCCTGGGGTGAGATGAATCTTGAATTCAAGATCAAGGGAATTGAATTGCTCAATGAACTCGGCATCAAGAGGGCCCGGGGGCTTCAGATTCTGCTGACACCCGACCGGATCACTTCCGAGGTGCTGGACCGTCTGGAGAAAGTTTGCAAAGAATACAGCGGGGTAACACCCCTGTTCATGAAACTTCGCGACGAGCAGGAAAATATCACGCTCGAGTTACTTTCCAGAAGTTACCGAGTGAAACCAGTCAATGACATGGTCAGGGAGATCAAGAAGATCGCCGATGTTGAAGTTGTCTACTGACACCGGCGATCATTAGAAAATTGATGGCTCAGTCTTTTCGGATTACGGCGCCGCCTTTCATGACGAATTTCACGTTGGCGATTTGCTTGATGTCTTTGAGGGGGTCACCGGAGACGGCCACCATATCAGCAAACTTCCCTGCTTCGATTCGACCAAGATCGGGCTTGCCCAACGCGTCGGCATTCACGCTGGTGCCGGCCATGATCGCTTGCATTGGTGTCATGCCGAGGCGAACCAGTTCAATGAACTCTGTGACAAGATAATCCGGATCGCTGCCGGTGAGGTCAGTGCCAACGCCGACTTTCACACCTGCCTTGATCGCCTTGGACAATTGCGACTCCACCTGAGAACGGTACTTCTTTGTCAATGCTACCGCCTTTGCCAAAGCCTGGCTGTCTTCGTTAAAATCGAGGAACCATTTCCCAATAGTGAGGGTAGGGATGAGATACGTGCCATGCTTCACCAGCAAGTCAATCCCCTCATCATCAAGGAATGACCCGTGCTCAATCGTTCGGGCTCCGGCGCGAATTGCCATCTTGATACCTTCGCCGGAATGGGCGTGGGCCATCACGGGCACATCCCGTCTGGTTGCTTCTTCTACCGCCACTTTAAGTTCTTCCGGGCTAAAATGTACGTTCTGTGGGTTGTCACCAGCCGTCATGAAGGCACCAGTGACCAGCAATTTGATCCAATCACTTCCGTATTTGATTTCGTTTCGGATACCCTTGCGCAGTTCTTCGGGTCCATCTACGACAAGCCCGTCGACGAGGACGCCCTTTTGCTCATCGGAAAAGAAATTCAGGTCGCCACCACCGCCCGTTACGGAAATCCAGTGGCCAGCGCCAAAGATCCGAGGGCCCTGGTACATACCCTTGTTAATGGCGTCGCGAACGGCGAAGTGTGCAAATCCCACATCGAGATCGCCAGGTACACGCAGGGATGTCCAGCCGGCGTGCAACATACCTTGCACGTTGTGAAGGCACTGCAAGGCTTTTTCGGCGGAGCTATTCTTGAGGTGGTAAGTCTGGTAGTCATCATCACCGTTGCCAAGGGGGTGACAGTGCATGTCAATGAAGCCTGGCATCAGGGTAAGTTCTCCCAGGTCAATTACTTTGGCACCGGTGGCTGGAATCGCCTCACGTTTACCAACGGCCTTGATCTTTTCACCTTCCACCACTACGGCTGCGTTTGAAAGGGATTTTCCGGTGCCGTCGATCAGTGTCTTGCAATAGATGACTGTGCGTTGAGCCAGGTTAACCGTATAAAAGGCGCAGAGAAGAAACAATACGGTGAGCAATCTTTTCATGATACTGGGATTAGGGTGTTGACTATTTCTTCCAGCCAGTCCAACCCGGACCGCGGACAATCTTACCTGGGCGCGTGTGTGTATGTTCACCATTCACAATCACAGGCACTCCGTTGACAATAACATGATTGACACCGGTCGCGTACTGGTGGGCATTTTCAAAAGTGGCGTGGTCAGAGATTGTTGCCGGATCAAAGACGACCACATCAGCATAGAAGCCGGGTGTGAGTTGGCCGCGATTTCTGATTTTCAGATTGGCGGCAGGAAGCGAAGTAAGTCTCCGAACGGCCTCTTCCAGCGGAATGACTTTTTCCTCTCGCACATATTTGCCAAGCAGGCGGGCGAAATTTCCATAAGCACGCGGGTGCTCTTTGTATTTCAGGAAATTACCAGCAGCAGTGGGTGAGCCCGCGTCTGATCCGAAGCTCACATAAGGCAAGGCTATCTGCCGGCGGATATTTTCTTCACTCATCATGAAGTAGGCTGTTTCCACCCGGGTACTGTCGGTGATCACGAGGTCCATCGCTGTTTCTTCGGCTGACTTGCCATAAACTTTGGCAACATCCGCCAGCGTCTTGCCCGTGAATTGCTTGAGTGAATCATTGTTGAAGCCCAGCAGCAGGACGCGGTCCGGGCTGCCGGCGGCCAGAAGCAGGTTCTCCCATTGCGTGGACTGAACCTTCATTTCAGCAAGCACGCGTTTGCGAATCGCCGGATTCTTCAGTCGTTTGATCCATTCCTTGATTCCGCCCTCCTGAACCCAGGGTGGCATCGTGGCATCAAGGCCAGTGGCTCCTGCCGTATAAGTGTACATATCTGCCGTGATCCGCACTCCTTCCTTGTTCGCTCGTTCAATCTTTGCCACGACTGTATCGAGTTTGTTCCAGTTGTCTTTACCGGCCATTTTGAGGTGATAGATTTCAGCCGGCAGCCCCGCCTCCCGGGCAATTCGGATGGTTTCGTCCACTGCAGAGTAGATGTTATTTCCTTCACTGCGGATATGAGCAATATAAATGCCTCCGTAAGCCGCTGCCACTTTGCTCAGTTCAATGAGTTCTTCTGTTGAGGCATAGTTGTCAGGTGCATAAATGAGTGCACAGGTTGTACCCATAGCGCCTTCTTCCATGGCTGTTTTGATCAGGGCTTTCATCCGCTCAAGTTCTTCTGAAGTAGGTTTGCGATTCTGGTAACCTAGCTCATGTACCCTTGTTACGGTCGTTCCGACGAACGAAGCCACATTGGGTGAAATGCCTCTGCGCTGCAGGGATTCCAGGTATTCACCAAGCGTTGTCCAGTCCAGGTCAAATTTGAAATCCGGATTGCGCTTCATCATGTCTTCGTACTCCTTTTTCATGGCCGGGCTCAAAGGTCCCATGGATCCTTCGCCAAGCACTTCCAGCGTGATGCCCTGGCGGATATCGCTTTGAGAATCGCCATCGAGCAGCAACGACACTTCCGCATGGCTCATCATGTTAATGAACCCAGGGGCTACGGCCTGCCCGGAAGCATCTATGACATTTTTTCCATTCGCTCCGGACAGGTCGCCAATGAATGCCACCGTGTCTGCATTGATCCCTATGTCTGCCTTGATGCCGGGTTTACCGGAACCGTCATAGACAGTTCCTCCCTTAATTAGCACATCAAATGTTTGCTGCTTACAACCCAGGAGTGTCAACAGCATGAGGAAGGTCAGTTTTTTCATGGACATAGGTTTGTTGATGAAAAGTAAGTATTGGCATTGACATGGGCAACGAACATTACAAGGCCAAACATCTATTTGTCCGGAATTGATGAAGGTCATTGCTAACTGCCTTGTCCATCATACAGGAGGCGCCGTCATACAATCACCTTTGCGTTTGAAAGCAAGCGAATCTTAGATCAGATGATTAACCGTTTGTTGAGATCAATTTTTTCGTTGCCCGGAAGATTGGTACACAGCATGGTAGCCGAGTCCTATAGTTAGGTATAGTTTAGTGTGAACGACCCCCTGCCTGCTGAACAAGCGGAAGCTCCCCCGAGCCGCGGGGGAGCTTTTTTTTGCATCCGTGGATTTCGGATCTTTGGTCATGCTCCATGTACTCGGACTTCCTACGGATATCAATTCCTCATTCTTGCGCGGACCAGCCCTGGCACCTCCAAGAATCAGGCTCATGCACACGCAGGGCTCCGCCAACGCGTCGGCTGAGGACGGGACCTTGATTTCCTGGCCAGGGGTTCTCACCGATCTGGGAGACCTGACGCTCGATAGCGCCAATCCGGAATACGTTCATCAGAGGATCAGGGAAGCTGCGCGGGCGCACTTGCGACAGGGGGGAAGGCTGATTTGCCTTGGTGGTGACCACTCCATATCCTTCCCGGTCATTGATGAGCATGCAGTAGTACATCCCGGGTTGCACGTATTGCATTTTGATGCACACGGAGACCTGTATCAGGATTTCGATGGTAACCGATACAGTCATGCCTCACCATTTGCACGGCTCATGGAGACAGGCCGGATAGCCTCCCTGACACAAATTGGCATACGCACACTCACTGCGCACCAGCGGGAGCAATCAGCCCGGTATGGAGTGCGGACTGTGGAAATGAAGGATTTCCATTCGGGCACGCTGCCATCCCTGGATGGACCGTTGTATATATCAGTAGATCTTGACGTGCTGGACCCAGGAT
>JAIBBB010000020.1 GCA_019694905.1 Cyclobacteriaceae bacterium | reverse complement strand
GGCACCAACGCCGATCTGGACTATTTCTATCCCACCGCCGTGCTGGTTACTGCACCCGAGATTCTGTTCTTCTGGGTGGCGCGCATGATGATCGCCGGCTACGAATACATGGACCGCAGGCCGTTCAGCGATGTGTACCTCACCGGTATTGTCCGGGACAAACTGGGCCGTAAAATGTCCAAGTCGCTGGGCAATTCACCGGACCCGCTCGAACTCATCGCTAACTACGGCGCTGATGGCGTGCGCACCGGCATGCTTTTTTGCTCCCCTGCAGGTAACGACCTTCCCTTTGACGAAAAGTTGTGCGAGCAGGGCCGGAATTTTGCGAACAAGATCTGGAATGCCTTCAGACTGGTGAAGGGATGGACCGTTGAACCCATCGATCAACCCGGATCATCGGCTGTAGCCATTGAGTGGTTTGATGCGCGTTTCCAGCAGGCACTGGCAGAAATCAATGACCTGTTTTCAAAGTACCGGCTCTCAGAAGCCTTGATGGCCGTGTACAAATTGATCTGGGATGATTTCTGTGCATGGTACCTGGAGATGGTAAAACCTGAATTTGGCAAGCCCATCGACGCTGTAACCTATCAGAAGACCGTCGGATACTTTGAACAAGTGCTAAAGGTCCTTCATCCCTTCATGCCCTTTATTACAGAAGAGCTCTGGAGTGAATTGAAGCAACGCGGCAAGAACGACGACCTGATCGTTGCCCAATGGCCAGGCATGCAGTCATTCGATTCAGCGATTCTGTCAGAAGCTGACAAGGCCTTCGAGATCATTGCACAGGTTCGCAACGCCCGGAGCAGCAAGGGCCTGTCCCCGAAAGAAGCCCTCCTGTTGCAAGTGCAGGATCAGCAATGGACCTCGTCCTTCACTGAGGTACTGACCAAGCTTGGCAACCTGAAGGCAGTAGAGAAGATCAGTGACAAACCTGCAGGTGCCTTGTCATTCATGGTGGGCACCACCGCCTATTTCCTGCCCATGGAAGGAAAGATTGACGCTGCCAAAGAGAAGGAGGAAGTGCTCAAAGAGATCGAGTACCAAAAGGGTTTTTTGGCCTCTGTGATGAAGAAACTCGGTAATGAGAAGTTTGTACAGGGCGCACCACCGCAGGTCATAGAAAACGAACGAAAGAAAAAAGCTGACGCCGAGTCCAAGATCCAGTCACTGGAAGAGCGGTTGAAAGGACTCTAGGCCATTCTGCTTTGCCATTGATCGGGAATTCATTGTGAACGATGGGTGGTTTTCGTAAACTTGTTAGGTATTCCATGACAAGGTCTGCCCCACGCTTATGAAACTATTTCGATTCGGAGCCCCCGGCCAGGAAAAACCTGGTATCATCTTCAACAACCTGGCACTTGATGCCTCGACGTTCGGGGAGGACTACGATGAAGCATTCTTCGGCAGTGACGGGCTCACCCGGTTGTCGGACTGGATCAAATGGTCGCATTCAGAGTTGCCTGTTCTGCAGCCCGGGTTTCGCTTCGGAGCCCCGTTTCGACGGCCATCCAAGATTATTTGTATTGGGCTCAATTACAGCGACCACGCCAAAGAAACAGGCATGAAAGCGCCTGATGAACCAATTGTCTTTTTCAAATCAACGACAGCGCTCACAGGGCCTAACGATGGTCTAACCATTCCAAAAAACAGTTTCAAAACTGATTGGGAAGTGGAACTCGCCGTTGTCATCGGCAAGCGAACTTCTTACGTCAGTGAAGAGGTTGCCATGCAGCACGTGGCCGGGTATTGTGTCCACAATGATTATAGCGAGCGGGCCTTTCAACTTGAGCGCAGTGGCCAATGGGTGAAAGGCAAGAGTGCGGACACTTTTGCTCCACTCGGACCTTATCTCGTGACCCCGGACGAAGTGCGCGACCCGCACCAATTGCGGCTCTGGCTGAAGCTCAATGGCCAGCTGATGCAGGATGGCACGACGGCCAACCTGATTTTCAAATTACCGCATCTCATCAGTTACTGCAGCCAGTTCATGACGTTGCTTCCCGGTGATGTAATTTCCACCGGAACTCCGGCAGGAGTAGGCATGGGGCTGAAGCCCCCGTTATACATCAAGGACGGCGATGTGCTGGAACTCGGTATCGAAGGCCTCGGTGAACAACGGCAATTGGCCCGCGCCTATGCGCATTGATGCGCACCACCATTTCTGGCAATACGATCCGGTTCGCCACGACTGGATCTCGGAAGAGATGCAGGCAATCCGGCGTAATTTTCTTCCTGCCGACCTGAAACCTCTGTTGGACAAGGCCCAAATCGATGGTACGGTTTATGTGCAGGTTGACCAAACCGAAGCGGAGACTAACTGGATGCTGGAACATGCGGACCAGCACGATTTCATTCAGGGCGTTGTTGGCTGGGTAGACCTGCAGTCACGTGATGTGGAAGACCGCCTGGCTTACTTCTCACAGTTTCCCAAACTGAAAGGTTTCCGTCACATTGTGCAGGGCGAGTCCGACAAGCGCTTCCTCCTGCGACCCGCCTTTATGAAAGGAATTGGTTTCCTGAGCAAATTTCAATTCACGTACGATATCCTGGTGTATCCGGAACATCTCCCCGTGGTGAAGGACTTTGTGAAGAAATTTCCGGACCAGTTGTTTGTTCTCGACCACCTGGCCAAACCCTTCATCCGCAAGGGCGAATTGCAACCCTGGCAGAACGATATCAAAGCACTCGCTGCATTCGACAACGTCTGTTGCAAGGTGTCCGGTATGGTAACAGAAGCCGACTGGAAATTGTGGAAACCAGGTGATCTCGCCCCCTATCTTCAGACAGTACTGGACTGCTTTGGGCCTGGGCGTCTCCTGTATGGTTCAGACTGGCCTGTATGCCTGGTAGCGGCTTCCTACGAGAAACAACTGCGGGTGGTGGATGACTTCATCAGCGGCTTCTCAATACATGAACGCGAAGCAATCATGGGCCACAACGCCATGCGCTTCTATCATTTGTAAATACTCCACATGGACCTTCAATTGAAAGATCACGTAGTCATCGTCACCGGTGGCGCCAAGGGAATCGGTGAAGCCATTGTACGCGGGCTCGCGCGCGAAGGAGCCATCCCCGTCATATTGGATAAAGACAAGGCAGCCGGTGAGGCACTCAGCCGACAACTGGCGGTTGGGTCATTCATCGCACTTGATCTGAATGACGCGGCCGCCTGCCAGCAGGCAGTTGAAGAAACTGTCAGCAGACATGGTCGGATCAATGGTGTGGTCAACAACGCCGGGTACAACGACAGCATCGGCCTCCACTCAGGCAACCCCGAGAAGTTTCTGCGCTCTATGACAAACAATGTGGGGCATTTTTATTTCATGGTGTATCACGCCATGGCCCAACTCAAGGCAACCCGCGGGTCGATCGTGAATATCGGGTCCAAAACTTCTGTCACAGGCCAGGGCAGCACATCGGGGTATGTCGCAGCCAAAGGCGCTGTGCTGGCACTTACGCGCGAGTGGGCAGTTGAATTGCTGCCGTGGAGTGTCAGGGTAAATGCCGTCATTCCCGCCGAGGTACAAACGCCGTTGTACGACAACTGGATTGCAAGCTTTCCGGACCCGGCGGCGAAACTGAAGACCATGACCGACAGGGTGCCCTTCGAACATCGGCTCACGCAGCCCACGGAAATCGCCGACAGCGTACTTTTTCTGTTGTCAGCGCGATCGTCTCACACCACAGGCCAATGGCTTTTTGTAGATGGTGGCTATACCCACCTGGACCGGGCGATCTCCTGAGCGTCATTTCACGGAAAAAGTGGACGATTTTATACACCTGAATGTCCAAAATCGTGCGATTGGAGCCATCAAAAATCAATTCAAATTACTCACTCACTTTTTTATTAGCTGATTATCAGCATTTTATCAAATTTGCACCAAGTACTTTGCCATACCTAGTACTTTAGCCGTATAACCTTCAGGATCCACTTAAACGAAGGGTTATGAATCTGGAAAACACACAGGTGCAAATGAGGAAAGGGATTCTCGAGTACTGCATCTTGCACATTATCCACCGTGGGGAGGTCTATGCGACCGACATGCTGGACGAACTAACCGCAGCGCGAATGATCGTCGTGGAGGGTACCTTGTATCCGCTGCTGACGAGGCTCAAGAACGCAGGGCTGGTGGAGTACAAATGGGTGGAATCCAAGTCCGGACCGCCCCGGAAGTACTACAAACTCACGACCGATGGAGAGCACTTTCTCCAGGGTCTTACAGACACGTGGAATGAACTGATCCACTCCACTGAAATGATTACCAAGAAAGTTACTACCCCTGCCTAATCACCTGTCAAGTTTACGACGATGAAAAAGAACATCAGCATCAACATCAGCGGAATTATCTTCCACATTGAGGAAGACGGCTACGATAGCCTGCGCAAGTACCTGGATTCCGTGAACCGCTATTTTGGTTCGTTCGAGGATAGCAGCGAAATCCTCGCCGACATTGAAAGCCGCATCGCCGAGATTTTCCTCACGAAGCTCAGCGAAGGCAAGCAAGTGATTACTGCAGAAGACGTGCAAAGTCTGATTGCTACCATGGGTAGTGTGAACGACTTCAAAGCCGCCGAAGAACAGGACTTCGCAGCAGCAGACACGGCCCAACCGTCGGCGGGCAGTGCCGGTTCTGCAAAGAGCAACCAATCTTCCTACAGCTACACGCCGCCGAAACGCCTGTTTCGCGACACGCGGAGAAAAATACTCGGCGGGATCTGTGCCGGTCTTGCACACTACTTCAACGTGGACCCGATCTGGTTGCGGTTGATTTCAGCCCTGTTGGTACTCGGTAGCTTTGGAGGACTCATCATCGTGTACATCGTTCTCTGGATCTTCCTGCCTGCATCGGATGCGCTGGAAGAAACCACGGTCCGGAAAATGTTCCGCGACCCGGAGAAGAAAGTGGTGGGTGGTGTCGCAGCAGGGGTGGCCGCCTTCTTTAACACAGACGTCGCCATTCTGCGCGTTCTATTTGTAGTATTCTCGCTCTTCAGTGGCATTGGTTTGATTGTTTACCTGGTCCTCTGGATTTCCCTGCCAGAGGCCAGGACCATTACTGAAAAGATGCAAATGCAGGGCGAGCCTGTCACGCTGTCCAACATCGAAAACACGGTCAAGAAAGGACAGGAAAAACCAGGTGAAGAAGACACGCTTACCAAGATCATACTGTTCCCCTTCCGCATGATCGCCGAAGTCCTCACAGCTATTGCAAAAGCAATCGGCCCCGTCTTCGCAGTGATACTGGATGTCATCCGCATCATGGTGGGGGTCTTCATTTCGCTGCTGGGCTTCACGCTCGTTGTTGCCCTGATCTTCACTTTCGGCGTGTCCATGGGGCTGATCTCTTCCGATATCTTTCCAGAGTTCATGCAGTGGAGTTCATTTGAACACAGTTTCCCGGTTGAAGCGCTGCGCAACACCATCCCCACTTCGGCTGTCGTCTTTGGCTTCTTGCTGGCCTTTATTCCGAGTCTGATGATCTTGCTCCTGGGCAATTCCATCATCGCCAAGCGGGTGGTATTTGGTTCGGTCGTTGGCTGGACGCTCTTCGGTCTGTTCTTTGTGAGCGCACTTTTTGTCAGCGTCTCGGTGCCCCGGCTGATCTATGGTTTCAAAGAAACCGGTGAATACAAAGTGGAGCAGAGCTACACTTTCAGCAAAGGCACACCAGTGCTGCGCATCCGCGAGACCGGGATGGACGACTATGATGCCATCACCCTTATACTGAAACCTTACGACGGCAAGGATTTCAAGCTCGTGGAACGCTTCGAATCTCAAGGCAGCTCACGGAAGATAGCGGCAGAGAATGCGAAAATGGTATCGTACATGGTTGAACAGCAGGACAGCGTACTGGTTTTTGATTCCAACATCGTCTTTAGCAAGGGTGCACAATTTCGTGCCCAGCGGCTGGCGATGGACTTGTATGTGCCCCGCAACCAGCCATTCGTCATTGAGGAAGAACTGTGGAGACTGATCCGCAACAATGGCCGTCATGACTACGATGATCTGGATCTTACCAACACATGGATGTTCACCGAACGAGGCATGTCGTGCCTGTCCTGCAAGGACCAGACCGAACGGCCCCGCTCTTCCAACGTCGATGTGAATGACCAGTACGGCATCCGGGATTTTGATGCGGTGGACCTGAGCGGCATATTCACCACGGTGATCCAGCAAGGCCCTGATTTTGCGGTCGAATTGAAAGGTGATGCCCGACTGAAGGAGCGTTACGACGTGCGGCTGGACGGCGAAACCCTGGTCATCGAATACGACGACAAACAGCGCGAATTCTGGAAGCCCGGCTTCTGGAATTCAGACGATGAACTACGGATCACCATCACCATGCCCCGCCTGCGCAGATTGGATGTGCAGGGAGCAGGTAAAGTAAGGTTCAATGGATTCGATGAAGAAGAAGTGGAAATCAACATGACGGGTGCTGTGTCAGGCGACGGAAACCTGAACGTCAAAAGACTGGATGTTGATTTGACTGGGGCATCATCGCTGGAATTGGACGGCCACGGCGATGCGTTGGATGCCAGCCTCACCGGCGCATCCAGTCTCAAGGCTTTCGGCTACGAAGTCCGGGAAGCGGCGGTGGAAGCGCATGGCGCATCCTCTGCCAAAGTCAATGCTACCGAACGACTGGAGATCGACAAAGGCGTAGCCTGTACCGTGAACCATCGCGGGAACCCGGAGATCATCAAGAGAGATTGACGATAACGGCTAAAGAACAAAGGAGTCCACGGTCACCGGCCGTGGACTCCCTTGTTTTGTGTCGGCCAAGTCACGACTCAGTTTCCGATTCTTGCTGAACTTCGATAACTTTCCATAAGTTCAGATTATGGATGTTGTACTGCGTTTTCTCGGTGCCGCTCAGAGCGTGACCGGTTCGAAATATTATCTCGAAGTCAACGGTGAAAAATACCTTGTCGACTGCGGCATGTTCCAGGGCCTTAAGCAATTGCGATTGCGCAACTGGGACCGGCTGCCCATCGATCCCAAAGACCTGTCGGCGGTTATCATTACCCATGCACACATTGACCACACCGGTTACCTGCCCAGATTGGTGAAGGATGGGTTTCACGGACGGATCATTTGCACCAATGCGACAGCAGATCTCATGAAAATCATGCTACTGGATGCAGCCAAGCTCCAGGAAGAGGAGGCCGTGCACGCTTTCAAGAAAGGCTATTCACGTCACGCTAGCCCGCAACCTCTGTTCACAACGCTCGATGCAGAAAATGTGCTCACGATGGTAGAGAGCTATCGCTACGATGCGCATGTGCAGGTTTCGAAACACTTCACCGTGCAATTCCGCAATGCAGGTCACATCCTTGGCAGCGCCATTGTGGAGGGTTGGTTACTGGGCGACCGGATGCAGAAGAAGATCGTCTTCTCCGGTGACCTTGGAAGATTTGAAGATCCGGTCATGTATCCGCCCACGCTGATTGAGGAAGCAGATGTGTTGCTGACTGAATCAACTTACGGGAATCGGGTGAGTCCTCAGGACCATGTGGAAGAAGACCTCGCCCGTGTCATTAATGAAGCCTGGAAAGCCGAAGGCTGCGTTGTCATCCCCGCCTTCGCGGTGGGTCGAACGCAGAGTCTGCTTTACTACCTGCTCACATTGATGGACAAGAAAGCCATCCCTGTCACACCTATCTTCGTGGACTCGCCCATGGCCATCAGTGTGACAGACCTGTATGAACACCACCGCTACAACCACAAAATAGAAGTCACCCGCAACGGAGACAGACTGCATAGCATCTTTGATTCACCTAACGTGCACTTTTGCAATTCGCAGGAGAGTTCCAAAGCACTCAATGACATCAAGCGCGATGCGATCATCATCTCCGCCAGTGGTATGTGCACCGGTGGCCGTATCCTGCACCACATGTTCAACCGACTTCCCAGGGCTAATGACACCTTCCTATTCGTCGGCTACCAGGGTGAAGGCACCCGCGGCCGCGACTTGCTCGATGGAGAAACCTCCATCCGCATGTTCGGAGCACTGGTGCCGGTCAACTGTCAGGTGCGTGAAGTACACGGACTGTCGGCACACGCTGACCAGCACGAACTCGTTCAGTGGCTGTCGGGATTCAAACAGGCGCCGAAGCGCACATTCATCACCCACGGTGAGATAACCACCTCCACCGCCCTTCAGGAGATTATCCGGCAGCAATTCGGCTGGGATTCCACCATCCCCTCCTACCTTGAATCTTTCATGTTGTTCCAGGGCATATGAATTTGACAAACAGAATCTACTCCATTGATGTGTTCCGCGGAATCACCGTTGCTGCGATGATTCTGGTCAACAACCCAGGCTCCTGGGAGCACGTGTACCCACCTTTGTTGCATGCCCATTGGAACGGTTGTACACCCACCGACCTGATCTTCCCGTTCTTTTTGTTCATCGTTGGCGTCTCTATTCACATCGCTTACGAACCGCGGCGTGACCAGGGGTTGACCAAAGAAGCTCTCCGGAAGATTCTCAAACGTGCCCTTATCATTTTTCTGCTGGGCATCGCACTCACCTGGTACACCATTCCAGTCAGCAACATGTTCAATGCCGAAAGGCTCGCCAGCATGCGAATCCCCGGAGTGCTTCAGCGTATCAGTCTTGTGTTTCTGGTTTCAGCCATTCTCTATCTCACAACCAACTGGTTGCAACAAATCCGGATTGCGATCGCAATTCTGCTTGGGTACTACGTCATCATGAACTTTGTACCTGTTCCAGACACCGGTCACGCTTCTCTGGAGCCCTCCGACAACCTGGGTGCCTGGCTTGATCGGCTCATCTTTGGAAGACACCTGTGGGCCTCCAGCAAGACCTGGGACCCGGAAGGTTTGCTGAGCACTCTCCCGGCAGTTGCCACTGGTATCCTTGGTATGCTCACAGGTAAGCTCTTCACCACCAAAGCAGAGGCGCATCAGAAACTGGTGTGGCTGTTCTTTACTGGTGCCATGCTGATCTTTGCGGGGCTGGCCTGGGGACTTGCGTTTCCCATCAACAAGGCGCTTTGGACAAGCAGCTACGTGCTTTACGCGGCGGGCATCGCCATGCAAATGCTGGCCGTGTTACACTGGCTGATCGATGTGCAGGGATTCCGGTCGTGGAGCCAGCCCTTTGTCTACTACGGCACCAACGCCATCTTTGTATTCGTAGCAAGTGGATTTCTCGCCAAGACCATGGGGCGAATCCGTTTCACCACCGGTGAGGGTCGTGAGCAGTCGGTCTGGGGCTGGTTATTTGAGAACGGCTATGGGTGGATGGAACCTACCTTTGCTTCCTTTGCCTTTGCCCTGACTCTGGTACTCGTGTTTCTGGTGATCCTGCGCGCCATGTATAATCGCAAGATCTTCATCAAGGTCTAGAAGAGCTTTTCCTTCCTGAGCCAGGCTGCCCAGTGCTCATAGCCGGCTGGATTAAGGTGAAGTCCGTCAACAGAGAATTTCTCTATCAGTCGGCCCTGCTCATCGGTGAATGAAGGGTGGATATTGAGAAACCGGTAACCGAGTCGCTCACCGTATTTCTGAAGTTGCGTATTGATCGCCACAGCATGCTCACCTTTGTCATAACCCGCGGGAAAGTTCTTGAACCCGGGATTAAGAGGCAGGATGCTGGTCACAAATATTTCAGTCTTGGGTGACGCCGCCTTGACCCGGTGAACGATCGTGAATATGTTTTCAATGATCACTTCATCCGGCACCTGCTTGTACAGGTCATTCACACCGATCAGCAGGAACAGCCGGCGGGGTTGGTGGCGGGTGATCTCATCGAGTCGTTGAAGGATACCGAAAGTGACATCACCTGCAATGCCGCGGTTGAGGATGGTGGTATCACCGAGCAACTGGCGCCAGTTTCCTACCTCGGTGATACTGTTGCCCAGAAAAATGACGCGACCCTTCTGGACAGGTTCACTCCGGAATTTGCTGACCAGTTGCCGATGGTGGTCCATCATGTTGGGCAGGGTATCATAGGTGCGTTGCGCACTCGCATCGTTGGCAAGAATAGCCACCAACGTCATGACACAAACAGGAACGATCAGTTTCATATCACGCAATAAACAGACTTTGGTATATCAACACTGCCAACAAACCGCCCACAACAGGTCCGACCACGGGAATCCAGGCGTAGCCCCAGTCGGATCCACCCTTGCCCTGAATGGGCAGCAGGAAATGGGCGAGCCGTGGACCAAAATCACGCGCCGGGTTGATTGCAAAACCGGTAGTACCGCCGAGGCTGAGACCAATGGCGATTATCAAAAGCCCCACCACCAACGGCTTGAGCCCTTCGCTGAAGTCATTCGCACCCAGAAACAGGAGGCCCAGGATCAGCACCATGGTAGCGATGGTTTCACTGACCAGGTTCCAGAAAGTGTGGCGGACGGCTGGAGCCGTGCAGAATATTCCGAGTTTGGCACCTGCATCAGTAGTCCCCTTCCAGTGAGGAAAGTACTGAAGCCAGACAAGGGCGGCTCCCAACATGGCGCCTGCCACCTGCGAAAGCACGTAGCCAGGGACAAATTGCCATTCAAAACTTCCGTTGAGCGCCATCGCGATGGTTACAGCGGGGTTCAAATGCGCTCCGCTCACAGAACCTACCGCATAGATGGCCAGTGTCACAGCAATACCCCAGGCGATCACGACAACCAGCCAACCGGCATGTTGTGCCTTGGATTCCTTTAAGGTAACACCCGCACAGACACCTTCACCCAGGAGGATAAGAAGTGCAGTGCCAAGGAATTCTGCCAGATAAGCGCTCATAGTGTTGAGTTAAATGCACTGACAAGTTGTTCATAAATGAACAAAATGACAAGGCAGATCGAGGCAGTTTGTTCAGTGTTAACCGGTTTCTCTTTCAAAGAATCGTTCCGTAACTTGTCCGCAACATCGGCCAAATGAAGGGAATGCATCTGAAGGGGGGACTGGTAGTTTGTATTTGCTTGGTAGTGGTCTCGGCCACCCTTAGGGCCCAGGCTCCTGTTGTATACTTTGGTGACTCCACCCGATACGATGCAGGTCGCAGGTACATTGTCACCGGCACTGTCATCCAATCTGAAGATAAGGTACCGCTTGCCGGCGTAGCACTCTACGTTGACGGCTTGAAATTCGGAAAGAACTCTGATCAATACGGCCGGTACTTCATTGAATTGCCTCCGGGAAACTACCGTTTTGTCGTTCGCTATCTGGGCAAAGCGCATATTGTTCGCCAGTTGTACATCTTTGCCAACGGCGTTCTCAACTTTGAAATGACGGAAAAGCCTGAAGCGCTGGAGGAGTTGGTCATCAGCGCCCGAAGGGTAGATGAAAACATCAATGAAGTTGTCACCGGAATCGCCAAACTCAATATCACAGAAATCAGAAGGATGCCCGCCTTCCTGGGTGAAGTTGATGTATTGAAAAGCCTTCAAACGCTGCCGGGTGTGGCCAACGTTGGCGAAGGGAGTTCCGGATTCAACGTGAGAGGTGGCCGCGTAGATCAGAATCTCGTCCTCATGGATGAAGGTCAGATCTTCAATTCTTCCCACGCATTGGGATTGTTGTCAAACTTCAACCCGGATGTGGTTGAGGACTTCACGCTCTACAAGGGCAACATGCCTGCGCAGTATGGGGGCAGATCCTCCTCTGTGCTGACAGTAAGAACCCGAAGTGGCGACATGAGCAAGGAGAAAGTCAAGGGCGGTATCGGACTCATGTCAAGCAGGCTGGCAATTGAGGGGCCCCTGATCAAGGACAAGCTTTCTTATCTGGTGGGCACCCGCTTTTCATATTCAGACTGGTTGCTTAAGACCGTTGCCAACACTGATATACGAAATTCAAGAGCCTCCTTTTACGACGTCAATCTCAACGTTGAATACAGGCCCAACACGACCCACACCCTTACGGGAACCTTCTACAATGGGTATGATCGCTTTCGCTATTCAAAGGACTTTGGCTACCGCTATTCGACCATGCTGGGCACACTCAAATGGAAAGTGATACTTGGAGAGCAATGGTCGGCATCCACCTCACTTGTGGTGGGTGACTATGCCAGCACTTTGTACGATCTGGACCCTTCGAATGCCAGAGCGTTGAACAACGGTATTCAATACCATCAATTCAAACAGAATTTTCTTTTTGCGAAGGGCGAAAAGCACGCGGTGAATCTCGGTGGTGAAGCTGTTCTCTACCGTGGCAAACCAGAAACCTCACGTCCCTACGGCGACAACTCCACCACGGTGCCGGTGACCGTGCAAAAAGACAAAGGGCGTGAATTCGCAATCTATGCAAATGAAGAGTGGGCGATTTCCTCCCGGTTTTCAGTGGCCGCGGGTTTGAGATACTCACTGTTCCAGTATGTGGGGCCCGACACGGTTCACACGTATCAGACCGGGGTGCCAAAAAGTGAACGGACGATCACAGGTTCTGAGTTCCATTCCGGCTCCGGTGCCATTGCTACCCACCATGGTCCGGAGCCAAGGCTGTCTTTCCGGCTGGGCCTGAATCCGAACCAATCACTGAAGGCGAGTTACAACCGCCTCAGACAGTACATCCACCTTATTTCCAATGGCACAGCACCAACCCCTGTGGATATTTGGCAGGTGAGCAACACGTTTCTGATGCCGCAGGTGGCCGACAACTATTCACTGGGGTACTTTCGAAACGCCAACAGCAACATGTACGAGACCTCCATTGAAGCCTTCTACAAACTCACCAGGAACGTGATTGACTACAAGGATTTTGCGCAATTGCTGCTCAACCGACACATCGAAACTGAACTCTTGCAGGGAAATGGCAAGTCTTATGGCATTGAACTCTACGCAAAGAAAAACACCGGAACGTGGACCGGATGGGTTTCCTACACATGGTCAAGAGCATTTGTACAAATGAACGGGGCAGCGGTGGAAGAAAGAATCAACAACGGAGACTGGTATGCGGCTTCGTATGACAAGCCTCACAATCTTTCATTTACCACCAATCGAAAGATCGGCAAGAACATCCGTTTTGGTTTGAACTATACATACAGCACGGGTCGACCCATCTCTGCCTCCATTGCCAGTTATCAGAGCGGAAGTGTTTCAGTTCCCATCTACTCAGACCGGAATGTCTACCGCATTCCTGCCTATACGCGCTTTGATGTCTCTCTGACTTTCAACGAAGTATTCAAGAAGATTGACGACTCTCTGACAATTTCACTTTACAATGTGCTCGGCAGGAAAAATGCTTATTCCATTTTCTACCAGCGAACTGACACAGGAACCATTCCAGTAGCGTACAAGCTATCTGTGCTCGGTAGTATTTTGCCCTCCGTCACCTACAACTTCAACTTCTGATGAGATTTGCCCGCCAACTCTTCATCGCATTGCTCTTTGCACTGGTGGCATCCTGCAAGGAGCCCTATGATTTCGCCACTGCACCCTTCATTGATGGCATTGTGATCGATGGATTAATAGATGATGGTCCAGGTCCGTGGTTTGTGAATATCGGAACCACCGTTGCGGCCGAAAGAAAACAGAAACCTCTTCAGGGTGCCAGCGTCAAGATCACGGACCAGGATCGGTCCTTTGAATACCTTCGGGAGGTCAGTCCGGGAAGGTACCAGCTCGATGGTTTCATTGTCAGGGGAAACCCCGGAAACAGCTATACGCTGGATGTCACGCTGCCCAACGGAAATCACTACAAGTCCACATCAGAAACGATGCCTACCGGCAGCAGTGCTTCTGATTCGGTCTATTTTGACGTCAGTACCAGGAAAATGGTCAGCAGTGAAAACGTTGAGATCAATGTCTGGTATGTGAATATCCGGCTTAATACACTTTTGTCTGAGGCCAAAGATGCCCGATACCGTTGGGGAATTGATGAGGTCTATTCGGTATATCCAACGTGCTGGCCGGGATCCATCTCGTGTCCCAAAATTTGCTATGTGTATCAGCCTACCAGCCGGTTTAATATTGCCCTGGCGGACCCCTCACAATTGATTGATCCCAAGATCAACAATCTTCTGCTGCAGGAACGGAGTGTGGATGAGAGTTTTAATGGCCGCCACTACTTCAATGTCACACAGTACGTCATGAATCCTGAGACGTACCAGTACTGGAAACGGGTTCAGGAAATTGTTGTGAAGAAGGGATCCATTTTTGATACGCCGCCAGCCCGCATCCGCGGCAACATCAGCAATGAAGACAACCCGTCAGATTACGCCTTTGGGTATTTTGAAGCTTCCAGGACCAGGGTCTCAAGGGTGCGCGTGGACCGCGGATACATTCCCATACAGTTGCCAAGCTGCGATTACAATGCGCAGATTCCCAGCAACTCTAATTACTGTTACGACTGCACCATTCTGGAGGGGTCCACCCTCATTGAGCCCGATTGGTTCTGAGATTACTGCTGCCGGGTTTTCAGCTTTTCCTGAATGAACCTGCCCAGAGAGCGTCCTTGCTGCAAACCAATGTCCAGGGCCGGCCGGTAGTGAATGCCGCCATACAGCCTGCTGACAGACGCCTCATCACCTGCCGCAAGGAATGACGGGAAAGACCTCGCGGTCATGCCATATTCCACTTCAGTTGAGTCAGTGAATGAGAAATTATCGCCAAAGATACCCGTCAGTGCCGTTGCTGCAGCATTTGAAATCACACTGTGCCCACTTGTATACTCGGGGAACGGCGGCGTTTGCAGAAGCGGGATCCAGTTTTCATCGATGTACTGATTGATGTATGTCTCAGGGCGGATCAACTTGCTGCGGTACTTCTCGTCCCAGCAGGATATGAATCCATCCACGAGCGAGACGGCTACGCGAGTGTATGCTTCCGCGGATTCCACAAAATTCTTGTTGGCCTTTCTGAGAATCACAGAAGTGATATTCATCCAATGCCCACCCGGAGAGATCTTCTTGTTGGCAAACATCACGTGGCCCTTGACGTTCATGATATACGGATTGCAGTCCCAAAAATTTGCAATGGCTTTCTGCTCATCCGTGAGGTTCTTTCCAACCTGATAGACTTCAGCAGCCAGTTTGTAGAATTCCGAATTCTTGTCCCTGGAGAAAGGCGCTGGTGGTACCGGTTTGAACTGTGCTGCCGAATCAAGGGCGAAGGGCCGGATCTCGTTCCAATGTGGTTCCACTGCATCCATATAGCCGGGTGGTGTCGGCTTCCAGGTTCCAGGATCACTCAGGATCGTGTACTTCGGAAATGACCTGGACTGTTTGTAGTTGTCGGTGGAACTCCATTTGAGAATGTGATCCGCCACCTGGTCTCCATAAGCCACGCTGCGCTCAAGCACATCTGCAGGTATTCCCGAATCGGCAACCTCCTTCATGATGAGGTCGTGGAATTCATCCAGTTTGTCTTCCGAAAAGATAAGTGCACGACCCACCTTCAGGGTTGCCTGAACGGCTGCGACCGTAAAAGCGTATTCCTTCTCAGGGTCGGGTTGGGGCACTTTTTCCAGGCCATTTAACTGGCCGGCCAGCGAGGTAAACCGATGATCACCGTGGATGCTGACTTCATAAGCAGCAATGCTGGTGTAAGCATAGATGCGGCTCGCCTGTGGCGGAGAAAAAATATCGTGCACAATGATATCTGTAATCTTCTTCAGTGAACGATGCAGCAATTCCGGGTTCTGGACACGGGGCTTGTACGATTCGCGATCGCCGCAGGCACCTGCGACAATCAACAATCCAATGATCACTAACTTGTTTCGCATGACATGAACTTTGTGCAAGTTTAGTCAAATTACAGTCAGATTGTTAGTGTCTTTGTCAGTCAAATCTCTAACCCTAACCCGCATGTCTTTCAATCCGGGAAATACCTGTGCAGGCCTGCTGATCCTTATCACGTTGCTTGGCTGCGACCCCGTTGTGCAGGAGTACAACCTCAGCCCTGAAGAAATCAACCGCGTGCAAAGAGTGCAGAATCCCTTTGGCAACAAACGTTACTCTCTGCCAGGCAGCCCCGGGCGCTATGTAGGCTTAAGAGAATGCAAGTTGTACCGCTCCGTTCAAACGGAAGGGATTGTGGTGGGGTGGGAACCCCTCGTACTGAAGTCTGTGTGGATTACCGGCTGTGTGGCAAAGGTGCAACTGGAAGGACCCTGGGTGACCGTCACCTACTGTGGCCGCGTTTTAGGATTGACGAGCACCTGCGAATCGTATCGTACTACTGACGGAGAAAAATGGTACGAACAAAGCAATGACGAATGGAAACTCGTGCCCGGTGTGCATTCCGCCACCGACAGTTCCCAACTACAGGATTCCGGTCAACAATGATCAGCGTGCATGTGAACGCACCGGCGCAATTGCCAGCAAGGTCCCCGACAGCGCAGTAAGTGCCATGATACCATAGGCAAACCAGTGAATGGAATTCGGGTGTTCACCCGAAAAAATCTGCGACCATCCCTGCAACAAATTGCCATAGGCCAGAAATGCCCATTCCAGCAGCCCTACTCCTAAAAGAACCCATCCCAGCGTTCTTTTCAACTTCATTTTTTCGCTTGCAGACATGGCAATTGTGATTAAGTGGTTAACCCTTCTTGACATTGCAATAACGCCAGGAATAGCAGCAGATTGCGGCCGCACCAGTATGAAATAGCACCCGATTCGCTCAGCGGCTGTGACGGGCCTCCGGACGTGCCAAAACATCGGTGAACGAATGGCTACAACCAACGATCCATTTGCTCAGCAGTAAGGTTGCCTCCGCAAACAATCGTGGCTACCGTTTGCCCTTTGAAGCGCTCTTTGTTTTCAAGCAGGGCTGCCAGCCCCACCGCACCCGATGGTTCAACCACGATACCGAGATGGCGGTGAAACAGTTTCATCGCCTCAATAATGGACGACTCCTCCACCAGCAACGCGTCGTCCACAAGGCCCTGCATGTCGGTAAGCGCAACAGGAATCGGTATTCTCACGCCAATGCCATCGGCAATGGTATTGATGGATTCATGTGCAATCAACTTTCCTGTCCGCCAGGATTCTACCATGGCGGGTGCGCCATTCGCCTGCACGGCCACTACCTGAAGGGAAGGTTGATAGTGTTTGAGGATGCGGGCAATGCCGTTCAGAAATGCGCCGTTGCCCAGCGCAATGGTGGCACTGTCGATCTTTCTCGGAAACCTGAGCAGTTCGAGGCCAATGGTAGCAGTTCCTTCCAGGCTCTCGATATCCTGGCCATCTTCCACAAAAGTTGCGCCGGCTGCTGCGGCCTGCCGCTTGCCTTCCAGTTTGGCTGCATCAAAATCTGCGCCGTACAGCACGACATCAGCCCCTAACTCCCGCATCCGCTCAATCTTGTAGGGATTGGCATTGACCGAAGCGTAAACTGTCAATGGCACATTTCGGCGCGTACACGAATAGGCCATGGCCTGACCAAAGTTTCCTGCACTGGCACAATACAGTCTTTCACCCGGTTTTGCGTTCGCAGCGAATACTTCTGTGCCGCGACCCTTAAAGCTACGGATCGGGTTCAGGGTTTCGAGCTTGCACACCAGATCAAAGCCCAGCAGCCTGCTCAGTGAGTCACTGATAAACTGGGGGGAATTCAGAAATACCGGATCAATGATCCGCTGCACCTCATGGGCGCGTTCGATGGAAAGGCGGTAGCTATGGGCTGTCATGCAATTGATTTACAGGTATGAACAAGCACTGGAAAATAAATAAACACGGGTCCATCATCCATGCATCCGGGCCAGCACTGCTTCAAGCCGATCCATGTTTTCTTCGTTCTTGCCAGTTACAAAAGCACGCAACTTGTCACATGCTGCCCGCGTGGCAAATTTCATCCGGAATGTGATATGCGTGTGAGCCGAATCGATCGCATCAAATGTAGCATCAACCTGAAAATGCGGCTCCGATTGATGTTCAAGCATCACCCTTCCAGGATTCTCCAACTGTATGAAAACACTCTCATTCGGATAGTTTTTGTTGTCCGGGCCATGCATCACAAAACTCCAACGTCCGCCTGGCCGTGGTTCAAACAAGTGAAACGTGTTGCTGAACCCGTGCGGACCCCACCACTCTTTCAAATAGTTAGCTTCAGTCCAGGCCCTGAAAACACTTTCCGGCCGGGCCATTACAGTGCGGATCGTAATGACCTGATGATCCTCTGGTACGTCCAGCGGAGAAGGAATTGACTCGATTGTGTCCATCACTGCAAGATAGGCAGCCGCCGGGTGCGCACCCACAGCCTTTTGGACGTCCCGGAACAAAGGACAACCCGAAAATTTCACTGCTTCCGGTTGAAAATCAACAGTTTATCGTATTTCAAACTAAATTTATTGTTTATCAATAAAACATTATTGATAATTGTGCGTTCAAATGAAACAAAAACTCACTTATATGGCTACCAAAACCAACACAGAATTGATTCTAAAGGTGATGCACGTGCTGACATGGGTCGCCTTCATTGGCCTGCTCATCGACGCAGGGACCTATGTTTTTTCGTATTTCATCAGCCTCTATCAGGCAGAAGCAGCCGGTCAGTTAAGTGATGGACTGAACATTCAGGATCTGAGACAACACGCCGGGGACCGCGGGTACAACCTGAAGGTATTGATGTACTTCGACTTATGGCACTACACGCTTGTGATGAGCAGTCTGGCGGCCCTTTCGGGTGCCAAAGCCTGGATGTCATGGATTATCATCCGCACGTTGTCGCACGTAAGGTTATCGCAACCGTTTACCACTGAAGTAGCTAACGGCATAGAAAAGGTCAGCTATACTCTACTGATTGCGTGTGCAATCGCGTCCATGCACAACGCACATTCCGACTGGCTGGGAAAACACGCGGACATAGCCGTTGCCACAGCGGCCACGGGTGAGTATCTCTTCACTGCGGGACTTGTCTTCATTCTCGCCCAGGTATTCAAACGCGGGGTTGAACTGCAGTCTGAAAGTGAATTAACCGTATAGTCATGGCGATCATTGTCAACCTTGATGTCATGATGGCGAAGCGAAAGATGTCACTGAACGAGTTATCGGAGAAAGTGGACATCACGCTGGCCAATCTGTCGATTCTGAAGAATGGAAAAGCGCGCGCGATTCGGTTCAGTACGCTGGAGGCGATTTGCAAAGCGCTGGATTGTCAGCCCGGGGATATTCTCGAACACAGGCCTGACCCGGTGCAGTGATCCAACCAGTCATTTGAGCAGAAACAGGAGCGGAATCTCCAGTCGCCGCTTCCATGCGCGTTCACTGTGATCTGCGCCTGGAAAATAGCGGGTTATCCAGTTAGCCTCAGTAAATCCTGCTTCGCGCATCACTTCGTCCGCACGTCGTTGAATTGCAGGATACAGTGCATCCAGCGTCTGGTCACCGCAATCAAAGTATATCCGGTGAGACGCAGGCTTCGGAAGATGCTTCCTCAGGTAGTTGACAAACGCGTCCGGCACAGGATTGTTATTCAATGAAAAACTACCGGGCCAATGCGTAGAGAGGCAGGCTGCGCCGCCAAACACTTTGGGGTATTCACAAATTGCATACATCGAAATGAGCCCGCCCATGCTGCTGCCTGCAACGAATGTATGTGAAGCATCTTTGTGCACTGCATACGTCATATCTATATAGGGCTTTAGCTCCTCAACCAGGAATCGGAGGTAATCATCTGACTTTGGTTGAAATACCTCCTGTGTCCTGCCCATTTTCTGAAGTGAAGCGACGAGTGTATCACGCTCAGTTTTTGTCAGCATTTCGAATGGGCGCTGTGGAAAGTAATCAGGGAAACGCGTCGCACCACCATTCCAGACACCCACAACAATGAACCCGGGCACCTGTGCGGATTTCATCAGGCGGGCGGCCAATTCATCCACATCCCACGATTGTTTGTTCCAGGTTACTGTGGAGTCAAATAACATCTGCCCATCATGCATGTAGAGGACACTGTACCTTTTACCGGAAGAGTATCCCTCCGGTAACCAGACGTCAACATTGCGTGCTGTTACATACCGGGATTGAAAATTCGCAATGCGTTCGATCCGCCCGCTCACCACCTGAGGCAAAGGATCCTGCGCCTGCGTGAGTGTAACCAGGAACAGCAGAAAGGTTGTTATCAGGCAGAGGGGGTACGGATTTTTCATGGTTGACTGGTTTGCTTGTGGATCCCGCCGGCACCATCAATTACACGCCAAACTGTCTGAGGTGGTGATCACAGTGCATGTAAATGAATTGGCCCAGCGTTTCGAGGGTCATTCGCCCGAAGAACCAATGTACAAAGTTTTGGGGTTGGTAAGTTCCGTATCCTTCTATCAACAATCGCCACTGGGCAATTTCTGTCTGCAGGTCCAGGTTGGTTGCTGTAACCCTGAACCTGGAGGCGGTCGGTGCATTTCGCCCCATTACATTCGTCTCCTGTTTGAGCAAATTTCTGATGGCCATTGCCCCGAAAAGCCGACCGACCCATGATCTCCCCAGCGTAAATTGACCCTGGTAGTACTCCTCACACGAGCTGCAGTGTCGTACCATCTGGGAAACCGTCATGCTGCCCCATTGAGCCTTACTGGACGGAGTGAGCTGACACATCCTTTCGATTACCTCGGCGCGCACGTCTGCTTCAAAGATCGTCTTCCTCATTGTCTTTCCAGCTGGGCAAGTGAAAACCAGTTTCCGGAGTCATCCACGAACAATGCCTCAAAACCGTAGAACTCCTTTGTAGGTTTCTTTTTGAAAACGACACCCTTTGCGGTCAGCTCTTCGTATGTAGCCAGCAGGTCCTTGCAGGTAAATACCGCAGCTCCAAAAGTCCCCTTGCTTACAAGAACGCGCATGGTTTCAGCCGTCTCCTTGTCGAACATAGGTCCTTCAGAAACCAGGTACAATGTGATTTCGAGTTCCGGTTGCTCCGGCGGTGTTACCGTTAACCAGCGCACGCCCTCTCCCATAGGTGCATCGGTGTGCACCAGGAATCCGAGTTTGTTCACATAAAAATCGTAAGCCCGCTGCTGGTCCAGGACATAAATGCAGGTGTGCGTAAGTTTGGTGATCATTGGATTGATTTTTCTACAAAGCTGCAGAACACCGCCAAAAGGCAGCTATTCAAAATTGCGCTTTTTCACACCCATTTGCTCGACAAAGCAATTGGGCACAAAACGCAAAGGTTGCTTGAGCATGGCCACCTTTCGCGTCATCATCCGACGCTGAAAGGCAGTGGGAGTTTCTGACACAGTTCTCTTGAAAAGGTTGGCAAATGAAGTCGAACTTTCAAATCCCACTGCCTCGCAGGCCTCCGCCACGGTATGACCTTCTGCCAACAGTATTCTGGCATGATTCAGTCGCACACTGCTCAGATAGTGGTGCGGTGTCTTTCCATAGATCGCCTTGAATAACCGGATGAAATGAAATTTGGAGCAGCACGCATGGTCGGCAATGAGACGAAGGTCGATAGGCTCTGCGTAATGCGAATCGATATACAACTTCGCGCGAACCATGCGCTGGTACAGGTATTGCTTTTCGTACAAGTCCATTTTACCAACGGATTAAATCAGACAACAATCGAAATACAGCCAATTAAGAAAAGAATCCCGGCCGGATTTTCACAGTTGATTTTCAGAGACCGATCAGATGTTGATCAGAACCACCTGTGAAGTGACCCCGGAGAGACTCGAACTCTCGACCCGCTGATTAAGAGTCAGCTGCTCTACCAACTGAGCTACGGAGTCAACTAAGTGTCCGGTAAAGATAGTCGAATTAAATCGGGTGCCAGGTCACTTCCTGTCCGACACCTGCGGCAATCTCATTTGACCACAAACTCCTTATGGCCGGTGCCAATGCCCTGCAAACGAAGCGATGTCCAACCTCGGGGAAGCGTGGTCCTGACCTGGAAGATTCCCTGATCGCCAATCGTGAGCCCACCAAAACCGAACAAGACCGACTGAAGAACGCCTCCGGCACCAGTAGCGAAGTAGGGGTTGGTTCCGCCCGCTGTTTCGGAGATCACACCAAATGGCGGCACCGCATTGGGTTGGTAGCTGTGGCGGAAGATTTCCAGCGCTTTGTCTGAATGGCCCAACCGTGCATGCAATGTGGAGAGCACCGCGAAACCCATGGCCGGGCCATTGGGAGACATTCTCGGTTCATAGTACTGAAGATCCTTTTCTATCTGTACGCGGTCGGTGATGACATCCAGTGGGTAGGACAACAGGTTGGCATCTGCCTGCTTGATTTCTACACCATCATACGTCTCATTCTCTTTGGTTGTCCCATCCGCAAATTTCAGAATCGGAATGTTCTTTGCCACCAGCTCCCAGTCAGGGTCAGGTACAATACCCAACTCTCTTGCTGCCTGCGAAGCGTAGCGCAAGACAGTAATCGCCATGCCATTGGTAAAAGCATTGTTGTCAATATTCTCCTGCCACTCATTGGCACCAATCACGTTGTTAATTTCGTATCGACCCGGGCCTTTGCGTTCCACGCGGCTTGTCCAGAAGTTTGCAACCTCCTTCAACAGCGGATAGCCGCGGTCACGCAGCCAGTCGCGGTCTTTCGTCACCTGATAATACTTCCAGAACGCCCAGCCAACGCAACCTGTAATGTGATGCTGGAAAGGTCCTGTCAACGCCCACACCGGAGTAGCCTCCTGGCCTTCACTGGCCGACTCCCAGGGAAACATGGCGCCTTTGTAGCCATGGCTGAAAGCATTTTGTCTGGCGGCGTCCAGACGTTGAAAGCGGTATTCCAGCAGTGATTTTGCCAATTCTGGATGCAACGCCAGCAAGGGAGGATACATCCACAATTCCGTATCCCAGAAAGCGTGACCATTGTAACCCAGGCCACTCAGGCCCATGGGCGAGAGGCTGTAGGCAGTTCCCTCACGTGCAAATGAATACAGGTGATAGAGCATGAATCGAATATCCTTCTGTGCCTGCGGTTCGCCTTCAATGATGATGTCGCTCTTCCAGAGTTCATCCCAGGCTCGCTGGTGCGCAGCGAGGAGCCGGTCGCGGCCTTCGAGCATCGCGTAGATGGTGAGACGCTCGGCCTCATTGTGGGCATCGCTGATGTGGGCACTGGAGATCACAGACCCGACGATGCAGAACGACAGGTTTTCACCCGCCTTCATTTTCTTTGTGAACTTGGTAAGGTGCATGCTGTAATCCCAGTCTTCGTGCACGAGTGCCGGGATATCGTGCTTGTCGAAAATAAAACTCGTGCTGGCGGCCACCAGGTGCTTACCCGACGGGCTTCGTCCGACGGAAGTCATCAGAGGAATTTTGACGTGGGGACGGTCGATGACTGCATAGAGATTCTTGACGTCCCTGAGAATATCCGGTGCCTCGATGACACTGGCAGGAGTCACTTCGACGTCCTGAAGAGCCGTCACGCTGAACTGGATGAGCGCTGAATACGGCAAGTGACGAAGGGCTGTGAGGGTGTATCGGATATGCGCCTTGTCGAGCACATCGAACTCAGTAACAAATTCTGCCTTCCGCATGTCAAGATACTGCTTCATGTTCCGGATGTTGGCCATGCCTACACGCTGCCCTGCAACATCTACCACCATGTTCACGAAGTTGAATCCTTTGAGGATGTTGTCAACGCGACCGCGCCCATACAAATCGAAAGCTCCATTGAGCACAACATCTTTCACCTTCAGTGGTTCAGGTGAAGATACGAGGCCAATCATGCCGTTGGCTACTGTGACACCATAGTACCTGGCTGGATCGATGTTCTTTCCTTCGATGATCCACTCACCTTGCTGCGCAGCCAGAGGCATCGCCAGGGTGCAGGCAAACAATAGGATGGCTGTAATTTTCATGGGTAGCGGGGTTACTTCGCTGCCGGTCTGAATCCCAGCAGCGAATCATTGTTTCTTGAAATTAAGTATATCTTCTTACCATCGGAAGTCTTGACCCTCTGAATTGACCTTACTTCACCGGATACGATCAATCCACTTCGTTCCGCAGCAACCGGTAAAAAGTTGCCTTGCCCATCACCCTGCAGCATGAGTCCAAAACCGGCATCAGCCGGACCGAGATCGGGTTGGGTGGCTGTCATGTTGCCGCCCAGCAGCAAATCCATGTGCCCATCACCATCGACGTCATCTGCGAGGACGCTCTTTATGGGCGACCATTGTGCTTCGTCCGGGAGCGCATGCACGGTGAAGTGGCCACCCTCATTGCGAAGAAGGACCGAACTCATCAATTCAGCCTCCATCAGGGCAGAATTACCCTGCTGCTGGGGAGTGATGATGTCCTCCAGCTTAACATCCCGGTAGTCGGTATAGTGAAGAAACTTCTTCTTCAGTGACGGGATTTGTTTTACGAGCTGGTCTCTGGAGGTGAACGGATAACTCTTATTGCCGTTGTAGTAGACGATGATGTGGTCGGAGCTGCCGTTGGAATCAAAATCGCCCAGATACATGCCCACTGGCTTGTCAGTAGTTGCACGCAGGCGGGTGTTCAATCCTTCATTTCCGGCGATCAGATCCTGATCGCCATCTTCATCAAAATCCCCGGCGGTCAGCGTATTCCACCACCCGCGGGTTGAGGTCAGTTTCCACAAAGCTGTCGCATTCATGAACTTGTGGTCAGTTTGCTGTATCAGAATGGTGACAGGCATCCATTCACCAGCCAGGATAAGGTCTGGCAGATGGTCGTTGTTGAGGTCACACCACACCGCGTCCTTCACCATCCCGGGTCTGACATGCGTTGGGTTATCAAATTGACTTTTTC
>JAIBBB010000194.1 GCA_019694905.1 Cyclobacteriaceae bacterium | reverse complement strand
CTCTGTCACAATGAAGACTGGTTTGTCGTATGACTTCCTTGCTTCTGCCAAACGCGCCTGCTGAACGTCGGAAAGAACTTCTCCGGGATTCTGCAGCACACCAGTTGACGCCACCAGGTGGTCGGCCGGGACAGTAATGTTCACTGTGTAGTTTCCAAACTCAAGTGTAAACTCCCCAAGTCGCCGAAACTGCTTGTTCTGCCAGCCTTCAGTGTCGTCGAATGCACACATTCTGGGATACCAGTGCGCGATCATATAGGCACGGTTGTCATCTTCCGGAAAATACTCGTAACCCTCCCGTGAAAGCAAAAACATGCTGCGGTCAGTGATGGCGTAGTTCCAATTGACCTTGAAACTGACTGAACTTCCTGGCTTCAATGGTGCAGCCAGGTCAATCCTCATCATCGTGTTATTGATAAGCGTAGGAAGCGTCTTCCCTGCCATGTCAGTAACTGACTCAATCACATGGCCCGCCTGAAATTCAATCGGACGGGTAAGAAACTGCATCGTGCGTGTGTTGATGCTGTCGCGCACGCCACCAAAGAGGTACCCAAAATCCTCATTGCCCTTCTTGTTCACATTTTGGTCCAGCTGCAGCCAGAGGAAAGACAATGACTCAGGCGAATTGTTGGTGTAAGTAATGGTCTCTTTACCGTGCAGTATATTGGTTTGCTCATCAATTTCAGCGTCAATGACGTAGTCGGCGCGTTGCTGCCAGTATTTGGATCCAGGTCCGCCAGCAGAATTGCGGTATTCATTGGGCGTGGGCAGCATTTGGTCCAGCTGTTCAAATTTACCCTGCCATTTACCTTGTTCCTGGGCAGAAGCTGTGGTCACTGCCAGTACAGCAAATACGATTAGAATCAGTCTCATGGGTGGAATGTATTGGAACCTAAAGATGACGGATGTAGGGCAAAATACCAATAATGGATGCTGCGGCGTGTGAAACTCCCCAAAAAGCAAAATCGCCGGTGTGGGCCGGCGATTCTGCTGATGGGTTGGGAAAGTCAGTTACCTTTCTTCAGTTGGTCAAATTTCGACTCTGTCGGCTTCTTGGGGAAAACGTTGTTGTTTACATCAATGTCCGCAGTCTCCAGATTGGGGTCAATAACAATATTCACCACCTCTTTCTCCTTGACGAACACCTTCTTGACCTCCTTCTCGTTGGTTCTCCAGATTTCAGCAGGCAGGCGTTCTATCTCCTTGGATCCGTCCTTAAAAGTCCATTCAATCACTACCGGAGAAACCAGTCCACCGTTGTTGCGCAGCGTCACTTCATAGATATTCTTGCCTTCGAGTTTGGATCTGATCTCATTATCATTGAGGCGGTTCTTGAATTCACCGTACGCATTATCATTGGTATTGGTCAGGGTAAACTCCTGCGGGCCGTTGCTGAAATCCATGGCCTTGTCAGTCTTGCTCTTGGAAGCAAGGTCACCTGCCTTCACTTTCACATTTTTCTTCTCAGGGTCGGCTACCTGCTGTTTCACTTTCAGCCACTTCACTTCCTCCAGGTTGACGTCTACGGCGTCTACGCCGTAGAACCAGCCACGCCAGAACCAATCCAGATCCACCGCAGAAGCGTCTTCCATGGTTCTGAAAAAGTCGGCCGGCTTCGGGTGTTTGAAAGCCCAACGCTGCGCGTATTCCTTAAAGGCCTTGTCAAAAAGTTCAGGACCCATAATTGTCTCACGAAGGAGTGTGAGTGCTGCCGATGGCTTGCCATAGGCGTTGTATCCAAACTCATTGCCGCGGATGTTGTCTGACATGGTCATGATGGGTCGCATGACGCTTTTGTCCCCTTTCATGAACTGAATCATTCCCTTGGGGCGACCCCAGCTTTGCTCAATGTCAGGATATCGCTCACGGATCGTCTCGCGCTCTAAAAATGTGTTAAGGCCTTCATCCATCCAACTCCACTGGCGCTCGTCGTTGTTGACAATCATGGGGAAGAAATTGTGGCCCACTTCGTGTACCACCACACCCACCATGTTTTCGTATACGCCATGTGAGTAGGTGCCGTCAGGTTTTGGACGGCCAAAGTTGAAGCATATCATCGGGTACTCCATTCCGATCGATGCAGAGTGCACCGAATAGGCAGTCGGATATGGGTAGTCCAATGTCCGTGAAGAATAAATCTCCAGCGTATTCTTGATGGCCTTCGTAGATTCTTTGGCCCACAGCGGGTTGCCTTCCTTGCTGTACAGGGACTGTGCAAGCGGCGTCTTGTCGCCCACCTTCACGGCCATGGCATCCCAGATAAACTTGCGGGAATGTGCAAACGCAAAGTCACGCACGTTCTCTGCCGCAAACTCCCAGGTGCTTTTCTTTTTTGAGCGCTCCTTTTCCTTTTTCAAGGCCTCTTCTGCAGTTACTACAAAGACCGGTTGGTCGAAGGTCTTGCGCGCTTTCTCAAAACGCTCCTGCTGCTCTTTGCTGAGTACTTCTTTCGGATTCTGCAACCATCCTGTAGCACCAACAATGTGATCTGAAGGAACCGTGATGCGGACCTTGAAATTTCCAAACGTGAGCGCAAACTCGCCCCGGCCAAGAAACTGCTTGTTCTGCCAGCCTTCGTAATCATCGAATACACACAGACGTGGATACCACTGGGCATGAGTGTACACATAGTTCCCATCTTCAGGGAAGAACTCATATCCACCGCGGCCGCCCACTTTCATGCGATCGTATTCGGTGTAATTCCAATCCACTGAAAACACAAACTTCTCGCCTGTCTTCAGGGGCGCAGGAAGGTCCACTCTCAGCATGGTATAGTTGATCACAAATGGCAGGTCTTTGCCAGTTGCATCTTTGATGGCCTTGATCTTGTAGCCGCCTTCATAATCATATGCGCCCACACCTTGAGCCAGAAACTTGGCTGGGATGGAATCCCGAATGGAGGATCCGGCCGTCTTCGAGGTCATGCTGCCTTTTGCAAAGAGGTTCTGGTCCAACTGAAGCCAGATAAACCCAAGAGCCTCGGGAGCATTGTTGTAGTAGGTGATCACTTCATGACCACTGACGAGTTGGTTCTCATCGTTGACCTCAACATCAATGACATAATCAGCACGTTGCTGCCAGTACTCCGGGCCTGGCGCACCTGAACTGCTGCGGTAGCTATTCGGAGTGGGAAGCAACTCCCCCAGCTGTTCAAATTTCCCCTTCCAATCCTGAGATTGCTGTGCCGCTGCCCAGTTTGACAACAGCACCATCAAAAACACGAGCTTCTTCATACTTATTCAATCAGGTAATCCGGGTTTTAGTTCTTCTTTTTGAAATCGTCAAACTTGTTCGAGCTGCTCATTTTCGGAAACACATTGTCATCGGTATTGATGTCAGCAGTTTCTTTGTTTGGGTCAAGCACAATGTTCACAACTTCTTTGTCCTTGGCGAAAACTTTCGTCACAGTAGTTTCATTGTTGCGCCAGATTTCAGCAGGGATCTTCTCGATCTCTTTGGTGCCATCCTTGAAGGTCCATTCAATAATGACTGGCATCATCAGTCCGCCTTTGTTGGTCAGCGTTATCTCGTAAAAGTTCTTGTTTTCGAGTTTTGTAATGATGCCCTTGTCATCAACCCGGTTCTTGAATTCACCATAGAAACGCTCATCGGTAGGCATAATGGTAAATGGCTGAGGGCCGTTTGAGAAATCGGCCGGTCCTTCTTCCTTTCCTTTGGTGGCCAGATCGCCGCTTTTCACTGTCTTGCCCTTGTTTTCAGGGTCAGCGGCAGTTTTGCGGACCGTGTACCACTTCACTTTTTCAATGGATTGGTCGCAATGGTCGGTTGTATAGAACCAGCCTTTCCAGAACCAATCCAGGTCAACGGCTGAAGCGTCTTCCATGGTCCGGAAGAAATCCGCCGGCTTGGGATGTTTGAACGCCCAACGCTGGGCATATTCCTTGAACGCGCGGTCAAACAACTCAGGGCCCATCACCGTCTCGCGAAGAATGTTAAGGGCAGTCGCTGTCTTGGCGTATTGCTCAGCACCGAATTGAATAATCTGTTCTGAATTGGTCATCAGGGGGCGTTGCAAACTCTTGTCACCCTTCATGTACCCAACAATGCCAGCAGCAGGCCCGCGGCGCTGAGGCATGTCAGGATAGTTCTCAACTTGTGTGCGGTATTGTACAAACGTGTTAACCCCTTCATCCATCCATGTCCACTGTCTTTCATCGTTGTTGATGATCATGGGATAAAAGTTGTGACCCACTTCATGGATAATCACACCAATCATTCCCCACTTCTTCTGATCGGAGTAAGTGCCGTCCTCATTGGGACGACCAAAATTGAAGCAGATCATCGGGTACTCCATTCCAATGGAAGCTGCATGCACTGAGATAGCCACAGGATAGGGATAGTCAATGGAGTATTTGGAATACGTTGTGATGGTATTCTTCACTGCTTTTGTACTCTCCTTCTCCCAAAGCGGATTGCCTTCCTTCGGATAAAATGACATGGCCAGTGGCGTACGGCTTCCGACCTTCACAGCCTGTGCATCCCAGATAAATTTACGGGAAGTGGCGAAGGCGAAGTCCCGAACATTCTCTGCCTGGAAAGTCCAGGTTTTCTTGTCTTTGGCATGGCCCTTCTCCCGCTCTCTCGCTTCCTGCTCTGTGCAAATGATGGTTGGCTTTTCGAAACTGGATTTAGCCTCCTCCAGTCGGGCGACCTGTGCAGCCGTCAAGACGTCCTTCGGATTCTGAAGCCAGCCTGTGGCGGCAATCACGTGGTCGGAAGGAACAGTGATGTTCACCTTGTAATTTCCAAAGGCCAGCGTAAACTCACCACGCCCCAGAAACTGTTTGTTCTGCCATCCGATGTAGTCATCATATACGCACATCCGGGGGAACCAATGGGCAATCGTGTAAACATAGTTTCCGTCTTTCGGGAAGAACTCATAACCACTGCGCTGGCTGTCCTTCATACGGTCGCCAATGTTGTAACTCCACTCTACAGAGAAGGTGAACTTCTCACCTGATTTAAGTGGCTGCGCCAGATCCAACCGCATCATTGTTGCATTGATGAAATACCTGAGGGGATTGCCCATGGCATCCTTGACAGACTTAATCTTGTAGCCGCCATCAAAGTCATAAAGAGCGAGTTGTCCAGCCATCTCTTTGGTGCTGACTGAATCGCGCACTGAGGTATTGAGTGTCTTTACTGTGTTGTTGTCCTTTGCCAGGATATTCTGGTCCAGTTGCAGCCACAGGTACTTGAGTTGATCGGGCGATTGATTGAAATAGGTGATGGTTTCTGAAGCGGTGATACTCTGATTGTCATCATTGAGTTCCGCATTGATCACATAGTCTGCCCTTTGCTGCCAGTATCGCGGGCCCGGTGCGCCGGATCCTGTGCGATATTCGTTGGGCGTAGGGAGCATTTGGCCAAGCTGCTCGAACTTTCCCTGCCATCCTGGCTGGTCAGTCTTGGTTTCCTGGGCGGAGATTTGCAGGCTGATCAGTACAAGCACTGCCATCAATAGGTGTTTCATATTCGTTCAGTTTATTGTCGGGGTTATTCGTTACCAGAATATTTTGTCTTTGACCAATACGAGTGCAATGCCTGCTGTCGCCGACGAGATCACCAGCTTCCAGTCGCGCCGGGACACTGCTACCAGGTCAACTAACACAAAGGCAGCCAGCATGAAGATCGCTACGATGATGATCTGGCCAAATTCGAGGCCCAGGTTAAAGGCAAGCAACTGGGTTGCAATCGTATGATCTTTCCCAAGAATGGCCCTGAGATAGTTTGAGAAGCCCATGCCATGGATCAACCCAAAAAAGAGCGCATACAGATAGTTGGTTTGCAAAGGCCTGCTCACCAGTGAGTCTTCACTTCGGAACAGGTTGGAAAAAGCAGTTACAAAGATTGTAACCGGAATAAGGAATTCAACCAGCACCGCATTAACGGAAATGATCTCCAGGGTAGCAAGTGCAAGGGTTACAGAGTGTCCCACGGTAAAGGCCGTAATGAGAATAAGCACCCGCTTCCAGTCCCTCATTACGTACACGGCACAAAGTGCAACGACAAACAGGATGTGGTCATACCCGTTGGCATAGTCCAGGATATGATCCTTACCCAATCCAAAGTAAAGTTGAAATTCGCTCATCGGGACATTCCAAACTACAAGTATAGATCGATTTTTCCGAATTGAAGCACGTTTCTTGACCAGCGGCCGGGTCGGAAGATTGAGGGCCCCGTGCTACCTTTGCGGAATGAGTTTTTCTCCTGAAACACGAATCGGCGTACTCGGCGGCGGCCAGCTTGGCAGAATGCTGATTCAAAGTGGTATCGATCTTAATCTGCGCTTCTCCGTACTGGATACGGATGCGCAGGCGCCGTGCCGCGACCTTGCATTGTTCCAGCAAGGCTCACTGAAAGACTTCCACACTGTGCTTTCGTGGGGAAGAGAATGCGATGTAATTACAATAGAAATTGAACACGTCAACACGGCTGCACTCAAGCAGCTCGAACAGGAAGGTAAGCGGGTGTATCCTCAGCCAGACATCATTGAACTGATTCAGGACAAACGCACCCAGAAAGAATTCTATTACAGGAATGGAATTCCTACCGCAGACTATGTGCTGGTATCCAACCGCGCCGAAGCACTTCAACTTGAATCCTTTTTGCCTGCAGTCAACAAGCTGGGTAAGGAAGGTTATGATGGAAGAGGCGTACAGGTGGTTCGTACCGCATCAGATCTGGAAAAGGCTTTTGATGCACCCGGTTTCCTTGAAAAACTGGTGGACTTTGAAAAGGAGATTGCGGTAATCGTTGCCAGGAACCCGGCCGGCGAAGTGAAGTCATTTCCTGCGGTGGAGATGGCATTCCATCCGGAAGCCAATCTGGTTGAATATTTGTTCTCACCTGCGCAAATCAGCGCAGCCGTAGCGGAAGAAGCCGATCGGATTGCCCGGCAAGTGATTGAAGCGTTGGGCATGGTAGGCCTGCTCGCTGTAGAGATGTTTGTCACACGCAATCAGCAGGTGCTGGTAAACGAAATTGCACCCAGACCGCACAACAGCGGTCACCACACCATTGAAGCAAACATCACCTCGCAATACGAGCAACATTTGCGGGCTATCCTTGACCTGCCGTTGGGAGATACGTCCATCAAAATACCTGGCGCCATGGTGAATCTCCTGGGGGAAGAAGGTTATAGTGGCCCTGCTCGTTATGAAGGGCTGGAAGCTGTGTTGCAAGTTCCCGGAGCCCATATTCATCTGTATGGAAAGCACCTGACCAAACCCTTCCGCAAGATGGGTCATGTTACCCTCGTTGACCACGATATGGAAAGTCTCCGGAAGAACGCGACCTTTGTAAAACACACTTTAAAAGTACGCACATGAGCAAACCACTGGTGGGTATCATCATGGGGAGTCAATCCGATCTTCCGGTCATGGAAGAAGCTGCACACTTTCTCGAAGAAATGAAGATACCTTTTGAGCTAACCATAGTGTCAGCTCACCGCACACCACAACGTATGATGGACTATGCCGCTACGGCCCGCAAACGCGGACTCAAGGCCATCATCGCAGGTGCTGGCGGCGCGGCTCATCTGCCGGGCATGGTGGCAGCCGTCACTTCGCTACCTGTGATTGGGGTCCCTGTCAAGTCCAGCAATTCCATTGATGGCTGGGATTCTGTCCTTTCAATTCTTCAAATGCCTGCCGGCGTACCTGTGGCCACCGTGGCGCTCAATGGGGCCAGGAATGCAGGTATCCTCGCGGCACAAATCATCGGCGCTCACCAGGCGAGCGTCGCCA
>JAIBBB010000193.1 GCA_019694905.1 Cyclobacteriaceae bacterium | reverse complement strand
GGTCCAATGCATTCATTACACTCAACTTGATTTCCCCCGCATTGTTCTTCAGGATAAACCTGGACACAGACACGTTGAGGATCGGAATAGCCTGACTGAACCCGGTTGTCCGGCTCCGGTAGTCGTAGTAGTTAAAATCTGCATTCAACTGGTACTTCTTACTGACCGTTAGATTGCCCTCGGCGCCATAGTTTCCCGTCAGGATGGACTGGTTGCGCTGTGCGTTGAAGGCATAAGCAGTTTGCTGTTCACTCAGGCTGCTGCTGAGACCCAGGAAGAATATGTCCTCGATAGTAAAATCATACCGCACCGAACCGCCCAGGGTTTGTTGGACGATCCCCGACTCCTGATTGTTCACCACATTGATGCCTTTGGTGTAGCGAACTGTGGGCCCAACACTAACCCTTGACTTAATCGGCCGGATCGGGAAGCCAAAACTCATGTCGGCATTGAGCTGAAGATTGTCTTTAACGTTGACTGGCTGGGTGGTTCTTACCAACCGGTCATCAATGGATTGCGAGCTGGTGATAAAGTTGGTCGCATAGGTCGCCGACAAAAAGGTGAAAAAACTAATGAAGCTCCCGGGATTGAAGAGGGTATTGTTCACCTGCAACCTGTGCGTGTAAGATGGCTTCAGGCCCGGGTTGCCCTTCACTATATTGATAGGGTCACTGTTGTCAACCACGGGCTGAAGCTGTTGGATGCCCGGCTCCTGCATAGAGGTCTCATAGTCAATGCGGAGATGCTTGAAGTTGGAGAAGTCGTAGTTGAATCTGACAACAGGAAGGACATTCTCAAAAGTCCTGTTGATATCAATCTGGCGAAGATCGAGCCGGCCTTTCAGGAAGGTGCGTTGCCAATTGGCCCCGGCAGTAAAGCTGAATTTCTTCCGGTTCAGACGAAACATCAACCCAGGTCTCATATAAGTGTAGTTGCTGTGATAGAGATTGCTGAGAAGCGTGTCGCGGGTCAACTGTCCCGACTGTTCATTGAAGACGTCTCTTACGACCGCATTGCGATCAGTACGGTGGCTATAGCTGGCTTCCAGGTACTTCCTGTTACCCAGAGGCTCAATATAGGTTGCTGTTACCCCATAAAGACTGCCATCTGATTGTTGATGATTTGTCTGCTGCACATCCCGCTTTTCCTGGGTAACCAGGAAATTATTGGATGACAAGAGTTGTCCATCCGTTGTCGTGGTGCTCAGCGTGGTATTGGCATTCAAAGAAAAGCTGCGGCCCTTTTTTTCAAACCGGTGACGGTAGATGGCGTTGGCGGTAGCATTGCGGCCATCTGCTGATGTGTAAGTGTTTCTATCGCTTGTGTTAAGCACCACGCCCTCATCTGTTGTGGTGGTGGTTTGACTGATGACTTTGTTTGTATTCAGTGATTTGCCTGCATTCGCAGTCACTTTCACCGAGTTGGCTGTGTCAATCTTGTGATCCAGAGTAAAATTGAGCCTGTGACTGTCGCTGGTACCCCGCTGAGCACTTTGCTGGTCCTGCGTGTACGTGCTGTCAGCTGCGAGATAATTCAACCGGTTCAATTTTCGGTTGACCGACTGATCCAGATGACTGTAGAAGTAGCTTCCATTCACCTGTGTCTTGCGCGAAAACGTCTCATTCATGTTCACCCCGCCGGCGATATTGGTCATAATCCCGTTTTGTCGGCCACCAAAGTTGAGGGGTACGCCACCGGTATTGTCATCTGAAAACTCCAGTCTTACCGCACCACCTCGCATCATCTGAGTTGATCCACCGGTGAAGTTCATGTAGTCATCGACTGAGAACCCCTGCTGATTGGTATTGTTGCCCATCCCCAATACCGACAACTGCCGGTTCTTTGAAAAGCGATTGAGGTTTCCACGGGACTCCAACCGATCATTGGTACCCGCGCCTGCCATAACCGAACCAAACATGCCGTTGCGCTTCTCTTCCTTCAGCTCAAGATTGATTGCCTTCTCCTTTTGGCCATCGTCAATACCTGTGAACTGCGCCTGATCAGACTTCTTGTCAAACACCTGAACTTTGTTCACTGCGTCTGCCGGCAGATTGCGTGTAGCGAGTTTGGGGTCTCTTCCGAAGAATTCCTTACCATCCACCATCACGCGCTGCACCTGCTCGCCCTGTGCCCGGATTGTGCCATCTGATTCTACCTGAATACCTGGCATTTTCTTGAGCAAGTCCTCCACTGTGGCATTGGCCCGGGTCTTGAAAGACCCGGCATTGAATTCAATCGTGTCTCGCTTGACCGTAACTGGCGCCTTTTCTCCTTCTACCACGAGCGCTTCAAGTTCGCGGGTCATCGGTTGCATGGTCAATGTACCCAGGTCAACAGACAGTGTTCCCTGCGCTGGTTGGATGGATTCTTCAACAGGAGCAAGGCCAACAAAAGTGATGCGCAGGCGGAATGGGCCTCCCGACACGTTCTTCAACTCGAACTCACCTCTGGCATTCGTAACCGTGAAATTGACGAGTGCGGAGTCGCTGCGCTGGAGGAGCAACACAGTGGCGGAAGAAATGGGATTCGACAGAGTGTCAACTACCTTACCACGGATCGAAAATTTCTGGCCGAAGGCTGAAGTTGTCAGAAACAACAGGCAAAGCAGCGGCAGGCTTCTCACTGGAAGTCGCATGAATGGAAGGTTTGGAAGCTTAGTTGCGGATAATGACCCGTCCGTTGGAGCCGCCCATTTTGCGGATCTGCTCATCGACCATCTTTCTGAAAGCCGCTGAAGTCATCTTGGTGCCTCCGGAAGGAACTTTGAGTTCAGCTTTTTTCAACGCCCGCAGCGTCACTGTTTTGGCTGTGATGATGCGCTCCCCATCGTTGGTATCCACCTCCAGCACCGTGCCGGGCAGCGACGCAAACCTGTCCGGTCCCAGCGAAGGTCTGATCTTGTCAGTGTACCATACCAGCAATTTCTCTTTGCCATCCTCACTGGCAAACGTCGCATTGCGGCATGCATAGCCGGCAATGGTCTTCGTTTCGGTGCCCAACTTCCAGGGTCGCATCCGCAGGGTGTCTTCAATCAAATATTTCTTGTCAAAGAATTCTCTCAGCTCAACAATGCGCTGCTGAGCAGGCTCTGTGTAAACTTCGCTCATCGGCTGGCGCATCCGTATCTGAACACCACCTCCACCGTTGATCTCTTCGTCATCGTCTTCTTCTGCTGGCTTATAGAGTGACGCTTCCTGGTTGAAAAACAATTGCAACTTCTGTGTTCTGAATTCGGGAATCATTGCCTTCATTCCTTCTTCGCCTGGTGGCAGGTTGCGATGCATGTTGATTTTCACTTCATAGTCAATCACCCCTTCCTGCGCAAAACAGTAGGAGGCAGACAGCGCGACAAGCACGCCCAAAAGCAATAGAATCCTTTTCATTTTGGTGGTCATAATTTTCTCAAAACTACAGTCTTAGACTGTGGGCGCGGGTTAAAAGTTCTGTATGCCGTGTTAATTAAGGTTAACGACTGTCACTGTGAGATTGCCGCCCCGTACATTTGCCTTGTGAAATCACCCTTGAGTCTTGCCAGGATACTCTCCGTGAGCAGCATTGTGCTGCTGGTTGCGCTGCAGGTAGTGTGGTTGAGAAGCGCCTGGCGCGATGCTAAAGACGAGCTGACAAGGACAATCAATATCATCTTCAGAGAGGTTGTTTTTGCACAGCAGGATTCACTTCTGCGAAAAAGTATCCAGCCTGCTGATTCTCTTTTTCCCCTTGCCGGGCGGCGGATGATTCGCCTGCGCGATTCCCTGCGACTGCCGTCCAGGTCGGATACCGTCGTTCACTATTTCAACAGCCGGGAAGATGTTCGTGTGGAGATCTTTGCATCAGGGAAAGCGCCCGACTCATTATCCAAAATTCTGGTGCCGCTTGCACAAAAACTCAAGGAAAGCCCTGCCCGAAAGCGCTTCATTATCCGCCTTGGACCCGACTCATTAAATGTCGACTCGCTCACCAACAAATTTCAGAGCGAACTTACGACGGCCGGATTTCAATTATCAGCAGTGGTCCGTCGCCAGGACGCAGTTCTGCAAACAATGAATCAAAGCGCCCTGGTTACGGGGCCTGTGCCAATCAATCCCCACATGGCCTATGTGGCCCAGATCAACCACAGCGATGGACTACTGGTCAGAAAGATCATGCCTCAAATCCTGTTCTCAGTATTCCTGACTGCGCTTACGATTATTGCATTCTATCTGCTCAACAGGACGTTGTCACGTCAGCAACGGCTGATGGAGGTTAAGAATGATCTCATCTCAAATATCTCTCATGAGCTTAAGACACCCATTGCAACGGTAAGCGTGGCCCTGGAAGCGTTGCGCCAGTTCAATGTGCTGCAAGACCCCGACAAAACGAAAACCTATCTGTCGATCGCCCAAACAGAACTGTCCCGCCTGGCCCTGTTGACAGACAACGTGTTGCGCACAGCCCTGGCCGACGAAGGGCGACTTCAGCTCGTGATGGAGCCAGTCGATCTCGCACAAGTTGTCACTCACGTAACTACATCCCTTCAACTGCTCATGGAAAACCGGAAGGCCATCCTGACCACAGACGGGTTGCATCAGCCTGCTATGGTGCACGGCAGTCTTACCCATCTCACCAGTGTGGTATTCAATCTGCTCGACAATGCGCTCAAGTACAGCCCCGAAAATCCCAGAATCACTGTGTCGCTTGCGTCCTCCAATGGGCATGCTGTGCTCTCCGTACAGGACAATGGCATCGGCATACCTGAAGATTTGCAGGAAAAAGTGTTTGAGAAGTTTTTCCGTGTGCCACACGGCGATGTCCATGATACGCATGGTCATGGACTGGGATTGCATTTTGTCTCCACAGTAGTCCGGCAGCATGGTGGCACTGTGCGCGTCATCAGCAAACCAGGTCAGGGTAGTCAGTTCATCATTCAGATCCCCCTGTTCCGTGGATAAGATTCGGGTATTCTATGTCGAAGACGAACCTTTCCTGGGCCAGATTGTCCGGGAGAGCCTCGAGAGCAGAAATTTTTGCGTGGAGATGGTGACCGACGGCCGAGTGGCCGCTGACGCATTCGCAAAAAGTGAATATGATATTGTGGTGCTCGACATCATGCTTCCTCACATCGATGGCCTCACGCTGGCGCGCACCATCCGGGCGCACGCTCCCCAGATCCCCATCATTTTCGTAACCGCCAAGGTGCAGACCGAAGACGTGGTCAAAGGTTTTGAGTCGGGTGGGAATGACTACTTGCGGAAGCCATTCAGCATGGAAGAACTGATTGTCCGGATTCACAACCTTCTCCACCTCACCCAGAAACCGGTGACATTGCAGGCAGCGGTCACGCTGGGCCGGTTTGTTTTCGACAAGAATCGCCACGAACTCCGGTTCGGTGCAGCCGTGCGCAAACTCTCCCATCGCGAATCGAAATTACTGGAAACGCTGGCGGCTAAATTGAACACCCAGGTTGAGCGAAAGGAAATCCTGCTGCAGGTTTGGGGCGACGATTCCTTCTTCAACTCGCGCAACCTTGATGTGTATATTTCCCGGCTTAGAGAGTACCTGAGAGCGGACCCTGATATCCAGATCATCACTCTCAAAGGTGTGGGATACCAGTTTGTTGTGCCGGGATGAGGGAAGGTGTGGGATGTACTGGATTCGAACCAGTGACCTCTTGCCTGTCAAGCAAGCGCTCTAAACCAGCTGAGCTAACACCCCTTTTAAAACGGGCTGTAAATATACCGACGTTATGATTGAAAGCCAATCTTGCGGTGGGTGCCATCACAAAATGGCTTGTTGGCCGACCCGCCACACCGGCAGAATGCAGTGGCCGTGTGCTTTCGCTCCAGTTCGCCGCTTGCAGTTTTGATCACGACGTTGCCGTAGACCATGAGGGGACCGTCCTTTACAGGCTCCACAATAGTCTCTGCCTGCACCTCGATCTTCTCGTCACCGGCATCCCGGTTAAGGTAATGACTCAGCGCACCTGAGGGGCATTTTTTGACCTGCTCCACAATCTTCTCCGTGGCGGCGCCTTCCGGATTTACCCAAGGTCGCTTACGGGGGTCGAATACCTCTCCGAGACCCTTGAAACAAATGGTGGAGTGCACACAGAGATCCGGTTTCCAAACAACCGTAACCTCTCCATTAGTGTACTTCTTTACAATGTCTTTCATGAAAGGGTGGTTTGAATGTCGATAGGCTGGGTTAGCAATTTATGGACTGGACACGATCTGGCAATCTGAAGCAGGCGCTCGCGCTGGTCTTCCGCCAAATCGCCTTCCACCTGCACATGCCGGTTAAAGATAGTGCGATTTCCTTCCTTGATTGTATCCACCTGGACCATGACCCCGCGCAAGGCCCAGCCTTTGCGCTGTGCATACATACGCAACGTGATGGCAGTACACGAAGCCAATGCCATCTTGACAAAACTCTCTGGGGTGGGACCCTGGTTGTCCCCACCCATCGCTACCGGCTCATCCGCCATCAATCGATGACCCCCACTCTCCAGACTTACCGCGTAAGTCTTCGCCCCAATCACTGCCGTTACCATATTTGATTTTTTTCTGTAACGCTAGCGGGACACAAAAGATTCATCCTGACTTGATCAGCCTAGTGGTGCGCAAGCCTACCTTTTGCCTTTGGCAATACCTTCTATCTTTGCCGTCCTATAATGTCTTCAGCGGCCTCCGAAACTCCCCTGCAAAAGCAATACAACGCCATCAAGGCGAAGTATCCGGGGGCGTTGTTGCTCTTCAGGGTTGGTGACTTCTATGAGACTTTCGGCCAGGACGCCGTCGCCGCCAGCAAGGTGCTCGACATCGTTCTTACCAAGCGGGGCAATGGCTCTGCTTCCGAGACTGAATTGGCAGGTTTCCCTCACCACGCCCTCGACTCCTATCTGCCCAAACTCGTTCGCGCTGGCCACCGGGTGGCAATTTGTGACCAGCTCGAAGATCCGCGATTTGTCAAAGGCATCGTCAAGCGAGGTGTTACAGAACTCGTCACCCCCGGGGTGTCCTACAACGACAACGTGCTCGAGCGCAAGCGGAACAATTTTCTTGCTTCGGTACACGTCGGTGCCCATGGGCTCGGCGTCGCGTTCCTGGATATTTCCACGGGTGAGTTCTACGCCGCAGAGGGAACCGAAAACTATGTCTTCAAGCTGATTCAAAGCCTGGCTCCGTCAGAGATAATCTACAGCAAATCTGCACGCACCAAACTTGACGCAGCCTTCAGTCAGGAGTATGCCACATTTGCACTCGACGACTGGGCGTATGCCCTCGATTTCGCCCAGGAAAAACTGATCCGGCAGTTCAAGACCGCAAACCTTAAAGGTTTTGGCATCGAAGGGTTGTCATTGGCAATCACAGCCGCAGGTGCCGTGCTCCAGTATCTGGAGTCAACGGAACACAACGACACCCATCACATCGCTTCTATCTCGCGCATCGACGAGGAGCGTTTCGTATGGCTCGACAAGTTCACCATCCGCAACCTCGAACTCGTGACCTCCCAGCATGAAGGTGGCGTTCCACTCCTGCAGGTGCTGGATGAAACCGTGACCCCGATGGGGTCCCGGTTGTTGCGCAAGTGGATGGTCCTCCCACTCCGCGAGGTTTCTGCTATCGAAGAACGACTCAGTGTCGTCGGACTCCTCTTTGAAGATGCGGACCTCGCCGAAAAAATCACTGCCAGCCTCCGCCATGTCGCCGACCTCGAAAGGCTGATTTCCAAAGTAGCCGTGGGTCGCATCAATCCGCGTGAACTCCTCCAACTGAAAAAATCACTCCAGGCGATTGTGCCCGTGAAAGAGGTTCTCTCTGCGCATCAGGCCACTGCCTTGAA
>JAIBBB010000192.1 GCA_019694905.1 Cyclobacteriaceae bacterium | reverse complement strand
CGCCAATTATACTGTCACCATAAATGGCATTGTGAACAATTCACTGACCGGTCAGTACGGTCAAATCAGAGTCAATGTCAAGGACAATAATACGGTCGTCGACGGCGCAGGGAATTTCCTGGGAGGTCCAGGAGCCAGTGATGGCGACTTTAACACATCTATTACTGCCAATCAGTATTATACGATCATTTTTGCGGAACCTACCTCGCCTCCTATCACGTTCACTGCTGACAACGCCACACCTACAGGATTCACGCTACACTGGAAGCCTGCCAGTTCACCTACTGTTCAGGCAAACTACTATCTCATCCAGCTGAAGAAGGCGACGGTGGGATCTCATCCTGCCCTGACTGACGGGACGCTTGCTCCTAATAACAGCTTTTCGGATGGTACACTGAGTTTCTACTGGCAAAGCGACGGATCTGCAGCATACGCTGTTGACATTGTCAATGATATCGGCTATACACTCACATCCGGAACAAATTATGACATACGCATTGTTGGACTGAACTACTCAGGAATTGTCAGCGGCCAGTATATGCTGGACTACCTGACCTCCGCTACACTGGATGGAACGGCGGCAACCACTACGGCAGCTTCCGCCACACTCAACCTGACAACCGCTGCAGCGACCATCAGTTCACTCAACAACAGTCAGGCTTCGGCACACGCGCAGGCCACTGCCAACGTTGAGTTTACCATAACAGACGAGTTGACCGATGTTGATAACGTCCCCACAAAATTCTCCAACCTGGTTGTCAAGCAGGGAACAGGTAATGCTGTGGCGGACTGGACACAAATTCTTGCCGGCGCTGAACTGACCGATGGCACCACCGTGTTGACGGCCTCTTCAATCACAGCAACAACCATTGTGTTTTCCGGGATTGCTTCTTCAACCGCCGGAAACCTCGGTTACGTGGCTGATGGTTCCACCCCAAAATCATACAAAATCAATGTCTGGCTGAAGAGCACCCTTGGCGGAACGCTACCTGGGAATGTGGATAACCTTCCGCTTTCGTTCAAAGTTGACAACAGCAGTTTCACCCTGGACAACAGTTCCAATTCAGAACTAAGCACGCAATTTGCCGCGAGCCAGCAAGCGGAAACCGGTGGCAGTGCCAACAAGGTTGCTATCATTGCCAGCAAACTGGTGTTCACCCAGCAGCCGCAGACCTCCATCGGTGTACAAAGCGCCTTCCCTTCCGGCGGTCAGCCCAAGCTGGAAGCGTACGACGCCAACAACAACCTGGACGCGGATTACAACGTTTCCGCCAACATCACCAACTCAAAGTCACTTGGTCAGTCTATTGCCAGCAAGAACTTCACCGCTGGTAAACTGGACCTCAATGACCTGATTTTTACCACCCAGGGCATCAACACCACCATCACGGTTGCAGGTACAGGCACGCCGGTGGTCACCAGTGCCACGTCCAGTGCACAAGTGACAGCGGTGATCTCCAACAAGACCACCATCACGGCCGGTCCTGCGACTGAACCGGTTTCTTTCTCGTCGCTCGTAACACAACCGAGCGGCGCGATAAGTCCGCAGTTGGATGCCGGTGTCAACTTTGACTTTGTACTGACCGACGACGTGGGTGTCGACGGCACCAACTTTACCGACAACGACGGTTTGCCTACCCTGGTGACCAACGTGGTGATTGCGCAAGGTGCTGGCAATGATGGCGTGCTCTCCGACTGGACCAAAGCTATCGCCGGTGCGGAACTGAGTGATGGTACCGATACGCAGTTGGCGACCGTCAACAGCAGCACTCTTGTGTTCCCTGTCAGTGCCAGCAGCTCGATGTACACCGTGGCGGACGGAACCGCCAAGACCTATACTTTGAGGATCTGGTTGAAGAATCCGGTTGATCCGACGTTGATTGATATCATCGACAACAAGGACTTTGTGTTCAGCATCAATCAGGGCAACGTCACCACGGGCGCCACCAACCAGACGAGTTTGATGACGGCTTCCAATACCGACTCTGGCAACGGCAACAACCAGGTAGATGTTGATGCAACCCAGATTGACTTTACCACGCAACCGTCTGCCAGCCAGAGCTACGACGCGGCCATCATCACCTCGCCTATCGCGAGGGCGCGCGACGCCAACAGCAACCTGGACATTGATTATAACACTTCTGCATCGGTGCTCACCGCGACCCCAGCCACATACCCGGTGGCCAACGCTACGGTGACAGTCACCAATGGTATTTTCACTTTCGACCCCTCGTTAAACGTTACGAGCGGCGGCGGTGGCGGTAACGGTGACCTTACGAACTTTGTGCTTAGCAGCGGCACGCTGGCTGACGGCTTGTCGTCGAACTTCTCGATGAACTATTCCGGTACCAGTGACATTGTGCTGGCAACATTTACACCGCCTTCCAATATCCAGTACGCTACCGCCAGCAATCAGGTTGCCTCTATTACCAATGCGAATGCCATTGAAGTGGCCAGATTTACTGTTCGAGACGGTGGAGCCAGCTTGAGTGATCCTGACGGTACCAAGACTGTGCTCTCCACACTCACGGTAAATATTCAGAACTGGCAGTACCTCCGCACGGTGGCGTTGTTTGATGGTGCGACCAATATCGCCGAATTGCCAATAAGCAACATTGATACCAATACGGGTGATCTCCTATTCTCTGGTCTGAGTGCCTTTTCTGTCAACGACAACAGCAGCAAAGATCTGAGCGTCAAAGTCAGTTTCATTGATGTCAATGTAGATGACAACGCCTTGATCAACGTGAAAGTAGTCAACGCAACCACTGCAGGTGTTTCGTCAGGATTTGCGGCTGCCGGAACGGCCACGGCCTTCCGTACGCTGACGGGTGATCAGAACCGCATCGAGGTCATCGCTACTCAGATTGACTTCACCACCATCGACCTCTCGCCCAGTGTCTTTGTGCCGATGTCGGTGACCGTGGAAGCCCGTGATGCTAATGCCAACCGCGACGTGGACTACAATGGAACGGTGAGTGCATTCAGCACGACGCCCGGTGCCCCTGCATTTGTAACTTCCAACAACCCCACCGGAGCATTTGTGGCAGGTGTTAAAGTGTTCCCGACATCCGCTACCCCGTCTGCCAATTTCCAATTCACCACAGGCCTTGGCCTCACCGCCTTGAATCTGACAAGCGGACCCGGATCGGGCGGCACCAGCGTCCATGCAGGAACCATCAGCGGCACTTCTCCGCAGGTGGATGTAAAGACCTCCTTTGATTCAGAAATTCAAAGTGATGCCGCCTACATTCCTTTGGCAGATATCCCCTACATCAACCATCAGAGTGCCACTTTCAGCAGTATCACTGATGGGTTTGAACTGTCACGCTTCGTTATCTATGATGGAAACCCCACCAAGCCCTATGCCGGGCAGGCGGATATTGATGGTGCATCGACTATCCTTGATACCCTGGATGTTGAACTCTCCAGCATTGCTGGCAAGTTGCCGGTGAAACGGCTGGCCATCTACGTCAACGGGACACTGGTGGCACAGAAAGACGCAGCCGCGCTTGCCTCCGGAGTGTCGACAACCCGTTTCAGCGGACTCGGCATCACGGTAGCAGATGAACAAAGTAAATCGGTAAGCATCCTCGCCACCTTCCAAAGTACCTCAGCCGATGTGCTGGACAATGATGCGATCGCCCTGCGAATTGTCCATGCAGGTTCCATCAACGGATCGAACTTCACCACCATGCCAGGCACCGCCTGGTACACCACGGCTGGCGCCAGCAAGATTGAAGTAGAGGCAACCCGTCTTGACTTTACCACCCAGGCGGTGAGCAACAGCAGCCCCTATATTTCCGGCATTAACTATCCCATGCAGCCACCGGTGATTGAGGCCCGGGACGCCAACCAGATCCTCGACCTGGACTATGACAGTGGTAATGCCAATGCGGCATATCAGTCCGTGAACCTTACAGCCGCCGGTACCCCTACCCTGTCGATCACTTCCTATCCGTTCACACAGGGTAAGATCTTGTTGCCCACTATCACACCTCCCAACGCACTCACCGGTTCGCTGTACTACACCACCGCCGGTGACGGCAATGGCAAGTTGATTGCAACAGCGAATGGATTGTCGAGTGAGACCAACGGCTCAACTGGGTCCGTTGCGATTGAAGTCATCCATGTAACGGCCGTGATTGACAACACCAAGGTGATTTCTTCGAACAATCTCAAATCGACCAACAAGGACCAGATCGTTTTTGGATTTCAACTCATTCCGAACAACGTAACCAATCCACAGAACGCTGAGACTACCTTGTCTCAATTCACGATTTCTTTTGATAAACCCTACAGACAAACCGGGGTTACCATTCTGAAGGACTTCAAGGTCTTTGAATTGCAAAACACGTCCACTGCAGACCTGCAGGATGTCACCCTGCTTGGAGGAAAAGTTGAAGAGATTTCGTCCACCTCAGGCACAGACATTGATCAGGTGCGTGTGACGTTCACCACACCAAGGAAATTATACGATGTGAGTGGTCCGCCTTTCCAGGCAGGAACCAAGTCCTACTTCCTTGCGGTGAATGTGGATGGTTCTGCCAACCTGAACACTCCCAAGTTAACGCCACTGATCACCAGCCTGGGTTATGGAAGTACCACAGCTGACATTATCCAACTCACCGCAGGAAGCGTGACCACCTTCAATGGTAATGTTGATTCCACCCTTGTAGGTAAGAGCTATTCCTTTGCCAACACCAAACCTCCTAAACTGGTTTCCACGATCCCGGCCAGTGGCAAATTCAATGTCAATCCATCTCTGAACGCGATCTACCTCAAGTTTGATGTGAAGACAAAATCGCTGGACGGTCAGGTAAAACTATATGACCGACAGAACAACAAACTGAAGGCCATTCTGACTTCCGCGGATGGAATAGGTGTGTTAAAAGATTCACTCCAATTTGATATACCCGTGGGCACCGTGCTCAAGCCCGACAGTGTGTACTACGTCACCATTGAACAAGGTGCCATTCCAGACACGGGCAGTCCAACCGGTATTGCCGATGATGCTTCCAATTTCTTTGGCGGTATCTCTTACAACGGAGGTTTGTATTTCAAGATCTCCAGCCCGGTTGCTCCCAAGATGATCGCAACCAAGGCAAGCAGCTACTTTGCTTCATCCACAGCGGGGGTCTTCAACGCAAGCTTTGATCAGTTCGGCACCGCCTATTACCTGGTCACCACGCATGGTGCTGCGGCACCGGACACTGCCATGTTAAAGCATCCCTTAACTTATAGTCAACCAGGCTCATTGATAGCCAGTGGCAGTTTTGCTATCCAACAGGTGGCACCGAACTATCAGTCAACTGCCTTTGCCGCCCAACTCAACCCTGGCAGCACTTATGACGTATGGCTCTTTGCTGAAAATGATGCTCAACCCTTGGCCGTTGGCACTGCTGCTCCTTACGGCAGTGCAGCCAACAAGCATGTGGTTGGAAGCGCAGGGCCTACCCTTCAGTTGTCGATTCCTGCTGTGATCAGCTCTACCTTGAGCACACCGCTCTATCAGATTTGCCCGACCAGTGAGGTATTGCTGGATGCACCGATTGTCATTGGTGAAACCTCGTCAAATGATTTTACGCTGACAGGCCGGCAGGATTTCAACCTGTTGCTGCCAACCGGCTTCCAGTTTAACACCAGCAAACTGCCCACGGTGAAACTTGCCGGAACGGATTTCACCTCCAACAGCGACTCAGTCTATTTCATTAACAATACCCTGCTGAACATCAGCTTCATCAACGAGGGCACAACTTCAATAGACAATATCATCATCTCAGATATCGTGGTGGAGTCAACCGTCTCGGCTGCGAACGGCAACATCATCCGTTTTGCCGGCAGTGGCATTACAACCGTCAGCAACAACCGGAAACTCGCAACGCTGGCCACCAACACTGCGACCGCCTACTCATTCAGCAATTCATATTCCAATACCAACAATTTCAGTTCGATCGGTATTACCAACGTGGTGACGGCCATCCCGGACAACTATGTCGACACGCAATTGAATGCCCAGGCCGTCAAGCTGATCCCCGACGGAACGATTCTTGCGTCCCGTGATATTGGAGCCAGCTTGTTCAGCGGCACTGGTGTAACTAATGACGTGTTGAGTCTTAATGGTGTAGCCAAGAATGCCGCCTTCGACATCACAATGTCCCACCAGGATATGAATGGTTGCATTACAAGCAAAGCAGAGCAGTACCTGGTTTACGACCACACGAAAGCGATACCCAAGCTTGGTCAGCAGGCTTGTATCACCAACGTGAACTTCCTCAGTGGCGGGGATTCTCCCAGCATCCAGTCGACGGATACATTGAAGTTTGATGCGTTGGCAGGTTACAAGCTGTTCCAGCTCTTCGCCAACATACCGTCCAAGGCAGACACCTTTGATATTAAGAATCCCACAGCCAATACTGCCAATTCTCAGATTATATACGGTGCAGAATGGGAGAAACTTGTCAATAAGGTTCCTGTGGTGGTTGGAACTGCGGGCGCGTACAATTCCTATGCCTGGGATTACAGTCATATCCTGAATGCGGTCACGGAATCCGGGAATAAGCTCACTATCAATCCCTACAACTTCTTTAATGACTCTACTCCTGCCCCTAACCGCCGGCCGTATTGGAAAGGTGGTTCACTGGGTCTAATCGAGTTTACAGGCCGGTTCAACAGCACGGCTGACGGAAGTGTGACGGTTCCTTTCCGCCAGGAAGTGGAAGTCTTTGTACCTCCGGTGCCGGTTATCGAAGTAGGTGCCCCGACAGCACTGCGTGGAAATACGCCGCTTTTCTGCGAGAATCAGACGAACGACATCCTGATCAACGGATTCCCGTTTGCATCGGCAGGAGCATCCATTGGCTACTTCGTGCTGAGGGATTCCGCGAGCGGGACAGTCATCTACAACAAGCTCAACGTGAATCTGGCCGTGAATGATACGATCCACGGGTTCACGGACAATACCAACGGCACAGCCAACCTGAAGCCCTCGGTATTTAATGCGTCGCTGCCGAAACTGAAGCGCTACAAGACGATTCTTGTTGAATACACCTACAGGGACAATAACTCACCGTGCAGCGGTACGGCTCAATTCTATATCCGGATTGTACCCAACCCTGTTGCGCAATTCGTGCCCAATAGTTTGCAGACCGTACATACACCGACTGCGACAGCCTACTGTGAGAATTTCGGAATTGAATTTGATCCTGCTACATCGACCATCGCGGCGGACGGAATTTCGAGCATCACCCAGTACAGCTGGAACTTCGACGACCCCAACGCGGGCGGTACCAATGCCAACACAGACGTGCTGATGAAGCCCACACACTTCTACACCCAGAGCAAGGCGTATGCGCCCAAGCTGTCGGTGACCAGCAACTTCGGTTGTCAGTCGCCTGAGGTTAGCAAGCCGGTGAATGTAGGTGCCCTGCCTGTTGTCAATTTTAGTCAGACCGGTGTGTCTGTGCAGGACAGCATCGCTATTACGAACCTCAGTACGGTACCGAGCGACGCCGCACTCAATGATGGATTGGCCAAACTGGTTATGCAATTTGGCGATGGAACCCAAGACTCCGTTCGCACTTCTTCATTCAATCTGCCTTTCAAGCATCCTTACGCGTTACCCGGCGCTGAAATGCTCAACCTCATTGTCACTTCTAAACTTGGTTGTGTCGAATCATATGCCAAACAAATAGTAATCCTTAAGCACGTTGGACTCCAGAACGCCACGGCCTATGGCGAAGAGTTCAAAGTCAATGGCGGTGACTGGCAGCATTTAGCTGACTCTACGTCGGCTAATCTTGCTGATTCATGGCAATACGTTTCCAGTTCCGCCCTTGGCTCAGGTTACTGGAAAACCA
>JAIBBB010000191.1 GCA_019694905.1 Cyclobacteriaceae bacterium | reverse complement strand
AAGTGCTCGGTGCCACCGTCCCTGGTTTGCTGCAACTGATGGGCCGTGAGTTCCTGGTACTTGTGGTGGTCGCCGCGCTGGTCGGTTGTCCGCTGGGCTGGTATGTGATGACGCAATGGCTTCAACAATACGCCTATCATGTAGAGGTCAGCCCTTTTGCATTGGCGCTCGCCACGCTGGCATGCCTGTTCATCACCATCACCACTGTCTCCTACCATGCGTTGAAAGCTTCTCTCTTCAATCCCGCCCGGTCACTCCGCCACGAATAGTTACCAAATGGCTATCTTCACTCTCATAAAAAGAGTGTGATGAATAGAATTATTCTCGTCTTGACCGCATGGCTGTTCTGGCACCAGGGTCATGCACAAATTCGTGTCAGCGACAACCACCGCTTCCTGTCCACTGCCAACGGAGAACCCTTCTTCTGGCTCGGCGACACCGACTGGGAAATGGCTCACCGGTTGAACCGCGACGAAGCCGCAACGCTCATCCACACGCGGGCGCAACAGGGATTCAATGTACTTCAGGTGGTGGCACTTGCTGAATTCAATGGCATCCGGGAGCCCAACCGGTATGGCGACTGGCCATTGAACAACGAGGATCCCACACAACTTGCGGTGACGCCGGGCAGCGATCCCGCCGACGCCTACGCGTACGACTACTGGGACCATCTGGACTATATCATCGACCTGGCGGAAAAGGAAGGAATCTACATCGGTTTGCTCCCCACCTGGGGAGACAAAGTTGCACACTTGTGGGGCGACGGGCCCATCGTGCTGCGCGAAAGCAATGCTGAGGCTTATGCGGGGTTTGTTGCGCGCAGATTTCAACATCACAAGAACATTCTCTGGATTCTGGGTGGCGACCGGCCCGCAGTGTACGAAGGGAGCGGCGCAGCGGCGGGCAAAAAATTCGACGACAGGATCATCTGGCGCGCCATGGCCAGTGGCATTGAACGCGTGCTGGGCGCCGATGCATTTATTACCTATCATCCTGCAGGTGGTTCCTACTCCACCTCTCAATTCATCCACGAGGACCAGTGGCTTGACATGAATGCATTCCAATCGGGTCATGGTTCCAGAGAAGTCGACGCCTGGAACTGGGTTGTGAGGGATCACGCATTGAAACCTCTGAAGCCTACCCTGGACATGGAGCCGTGCTACGAAGATCATCCCGTGAACCCATGGGATGGAAAGTGGACACGCCAGCGAGGGTACTTCCATGCGCACGATGTTCGGGCACGGATTTACCGCACCGTTTTTGCAGGTGGTGCAGGCGTCACCTACGGCCATCACCAGGTGTGGCAGTTCCTGAATACCATCTACCATGAGCCCGTGAACATCGGAGACACCACCATTGGCTGGGAGGTAGCGCTTCACGCGGAGGCCGCCACCCAACTGAAGTATCTCCGCAACCTGGTGCTCTCCCGACCTTACTTTTCGCGGGTGTTTGATCCCTCCATGGTGTCTGCCGGAAATGGCCAGACTTACGTCGACTACCTCGCTGCGATGCGCGACGAGAACGGGAGCTATGCAATGATCTATTTTCCTCGCAACCAACCAGCCACCATCGACTGGAAGAAGTTGACAGGCAGCAAGAAAACGCTGTGGTGGTATGACCCGCGCACAGGCACCGCCAGTCGCGCCGGAACCTTCGGCGGCAAAGGGATGAAACTGACACCGCCGTCAGCGGGCGACTGGGTGCTTGTCATTGACGATGCCGGGAAGAACTACCCCGCACCGGGCACCCTTCACTAACTCTTCTTCTTTTTGTAGCCGGGTCCCCGCACACTGCGGCCGGGCATTGCGCCAGTGTGTTCTCCATCCCGGAGAACCAGTTTGCCATTGACCCACACATGATGAACTCCTGTGGCATACTGGTGTGGTTTGTCGAAGGTGGCATGATCCTGAATGGAGTTCGGGTCGAATACAACCAGGTCAGCAAAGTACCCGGGCTTCAACGCACCGCGGCGTTGCAGGCCGAGGTTGGTGGCTGGCAGCGTCGCAAGCCTGCGAATCGCTTCCTCGACTGTCAGAAGTTTTTCGTCACGCACATAGTGCGCCAGCAATCGGGCGAAACTACCGTACATGCGCGGGTGAGCACCGTCACCTGCTCCAGGTTCAGGCAGAGCCACAGACGCGGCGTCAGAGCAGAAACTCACCCACGGTTGCTGAACTACTTTGCGCACGTTGTCTTCCGACATCAGGAAAAAAATGCACGGTATCGTTGAGCGATCGGCAATGAGCAAGTCCAGCATGGTGTCGTCTGCGGATCGTCCGTGAAGTGCGGCCACCTCTTCTAAAGACTTGCCCCGATACAGTCGATTGAGTGAGTCCTTCCTGAAGCCAAGAATGCGCACGTCTTTGGGGTCAGCATTTTTTGTGGGGATGCCGAGTTTCAAATCGTTTAACACCCGCCCGCGGATGGCGGGATCTTTCAGTCGCCTGACCATCATCGGTATGCCCCCCTCCTGCACCCAGGTAGGAATGCGTGCGGTCATGCCGGTGCCACTCGCGTTGTAAGTGTACATGTTGGCACTGATTCGGAGGCCGGCGCGACGGGCGCTGTCAATGCGCATCAGTACCGTATCCATCTTGGGCCAGTTGCGCTCGTGGTTCACCTTCAGGTGATAAATTTCGGCGGAGACCTTTGCTTCTGTTGCAATCTGCAAGGCCTCACGGAGGGCTGAATAGATGTGGTCACTTTCACTGCGCATGTGCGTGATGTACATTCCACCCGATTCGCTCACCACTTTGCACAGCGCAATCAACTCTTCCGTGCTGGCATAGTCAGCAGGCGCATAAATCAGACTTGACCCCAATCCCATCGCTCCTTCTTCCATCGCATTGCGAACAAGTTGCTGCATGCGCGCCAGTTCATCGGCATTCGGCGGACGGTTGTCCTGGCCCAGCACATAATTGCGTACCGATGTAGCTCCGACAAACGAAGCAAAGTTGACTGACACACCTTTGCGCTCAAGATAGTCCATGAACTCACCAAGCGTTGACCAGTGATCATTCTTGCGACGGAACTTCGGGCCCGGGCTCCAGCCTTCGCCGAAAACTTCTAATGTTACACCTTGTTTGAGATCGGACATCGATCGCCCGTCCTTCACCAGAGCCGCGTCGGCCCAGCTGAGCATGTTGATGAAACCGGGGGCCAGTGCAAGCCCGTGCACATCCATTTCGTTTGCCGCATGCGCGTCAGAGAGATCACCCAGGGTGCGAATCGTATCACCGGCGATGCCCACATCCCCCATCACCGGGGGTTGGCCGCTGCCATCGTAGATGACTGCATGCCGGATGATCCAATCATAATCAGATGGCTGAGCGTGCAGGGTGCCTGCAGCGAGTAGAACCAAAGCCAACCATCGCGTCATGGTTTCAAAGGTACACCGCCGATTCCCCATCAGCACAACACCTTCCCCTGCAATCTGACAGCATTTCTATCCTCCAAAAATCACCATTTTATGCCATTATGGCCTGTTATTCGGAGATATCATGGCTTTTTAAGCCACAATGACTTGTTTTTTGACTGATTTCGCTGCCGGCACACTTTTCGGAGAGTGGGTAGACAAATGAGAAAAACAATTCAAAAACCATTAAACATCCATACTATGAACATCATCCGTTATAGCCCCAGTGATTATGTACCAACCACGTTCAGCAGCCTGATCGACAGGTTCTTCAATGATCGCATGACACGCACAGGCGGTAGCGCTTTTGTTCCCCGGGTTGACGTTGTTGAAAACCAGGACACCTATGAACTGCACCTCGCTGCACCAGGCATGAACAAAGAGGATTTCCAGATTGAACTGAAGGAAAACTATCTGACGGTGAGCGGCGAGCGGAAGTTCAGCAATGAGAAAAGAGAAAAGAACTACCACGCCATTGAAACAGAGTATGGTGCATTCAGCCGCTCGTTCTACGTACCTGAGAACATTGATGCCTCGCGCATCCAAGCAAAATATGTGAACGGCATCCTTGAGTTGACCTTGCCCAAGGACGAGAAGAAAGCGCTGAAGAGCACCATCAAGGTAAGCTAATTGTTGGGTTGAGGGGGTTTAGGTAGAGGGAGGGCGGCGACGCCCTCCTTCGTTTTACAGGCAGGGAAAGAACTCAACCTGGCAAAGCAGGCATTCACAGGCATCAGAAATTTCGCGCTACCTTTATCCCCATGAGCAGACTGGGCCTTATTCTGGTGGTTGTGCTGGCTTCGCTGGTCGGCGCGGTAGGTGGCGCGTGGCTGGTATTGTACTGGGTTACGCCCGCGGGAGAGGAAGGGGCCAACATCAGTGAGCGTCAGGAAATGGCATTGACACACTGGTCGGTGGGTGACTCTGTGAAACGAGTGCAACCTGCGATTCATTTTGAAGAGGCTGCGCGCCATGTCACACCCGCTGTGGTACACATCAAGACGGTCTATAGTTCTGGTGAATTCAGCATCAACCCGCTGGACAATTTCTTCTCACCGCAGGCGCGCTCATCAGGTTCAGGGGTTATCATCACTCCTGACGGATACATCATTACCAACAACCACGTCATCGAAGAAGCGACGAGTATTGAAGTGGTGGTTGACCGGCGCGACCGATATTTTGCGCGCGTCGTCGGCCGCGACCCCAATACCGATCTCGCCCTGTTGAAGATCAAAGGCAGGGATCTGCCATTCCTTCGCTATGGTGATTCGGACCGCATCATTCCCGGAGAGTGGGTGCTGGCAGTGGGAAATCCATTTGATTTAAATTCAACGGTGACCGCCGGAATCGTGAGCGCGATGGCCCGCAACATTGGCATCCTGAGTAACCGCAGCGGGCTTCAGGTCGAATCATTCATACAAACCGACGCGGCAGTGAATCCAGGCAACAGCGGCGGCGCCCTGGTCAATCTGAAAGGTGAATTGATAGGCATCAACTCCGCGATCGCCACCTCAACCGGCGCCTATGCAGGTTATTCATTTGCGATACCCGCCAATCTTGTCCGAAAGGTAGCGGATGATCTGTTTGAATTTGGGCTGGTGCAACGCGGCCTGCTGGGCGTGCAGATCACCGACGTGAATGCAGAAGTGGCCGATCAGGAGCATCTGGACATCAACCGCGGCGTCCTGGTCACGCGTGTCAATGAAGGCAGCGCGGCAGAAGTCGCAGGCATCCACGCAGGCGACGTGATCAGGCAAATCGATGAACATCCGGTGGGTTCCGTTTCGGAACTGCAGGAGTGGGTAGCCCGCAAAAGACCGGGCCATCAGGTGAAGGTGACTTACCGTCGGAGCGGAACCGATGCACAGGTCAATGCCGTACTGCGCGATGCCGAAGGCTCGTCGGCGCTCACCCGCAAGCAACTGCTGACTGAGTTCGAAGGCGCCAGGTTTGAAGACCTCTCCTATGATGAGTTGAACAAGATATCATTGGAGGGCGGTGTAGTCATCCGCCACCTCGAGGAGGGAAAATGGAAATCCGCCGGCATCAAGGAAACTTTCATCATCACACATATTGACAAAGCGCCGGTGGACAACCTCGCCGCACTCAATGCCATCCTGGAAATCAAAAACGGCGGTATGCTGGTCGAGGGCACGTATCATGGCGAAAAACACAGTTTCTTCGCCATCGACTGGTAGCGACCACCACAATTTTTTGGCATCTTTGCCCGTTAATATGTGCAGCATGAAAACATACGGATTACTTATACTCGTCAGTTTCTCCCTCCTCCTGAGCGGCTGTCTCGACAATGGAGGCAACAATACCACCACCGCATCAGAACAGCTCAAAAAGGACCTGCAGTCAATCGACGCATTTCTGACTGCGGAAGGGATCACAGCAATTAAGGATCCCCGTGGATTTCGGTATGTCATTGACAGTGTGGGCGGAGGGTTTACCCCGCGCACGGAGAACAAGATCAAAGTCAAATATGTGGGCCGCTTGTTAAACAAGTCGATATTTGACCAGGATGTTTCCAATCTGGTGCTTAGCAGCTATATACCCGGATTCCAGATGGGCATGGGCCTGCTTCCGGAGGGAACCAAAGCCAGGCTGTACATCCCGTCAATCTACGCGTACGGGGCAAATGGCACCACGGGAATTCCTGGCAATTCTAACCTCATCTTTGAAGTATTCCTGACGGATGTGGAAACAACCACTGATGAACTGGATCAACTTGCAGCCGATACGGTGGCCATCGATCAGTACCTGAAATCCAACAGCATCAACGCTGTCAAAGACCCCTCCGGACTGCGGTACATCATCACCCTCCAGGGTTCAGGCGCCAAGCCACACGCCTTCAGTCAGGTCAAGATGAACTACACCGGCAAGATTCTCGCGACAGGAAATACGTTTTATACCGGCACGGCCGAACCCACCAGTGATTTTGATAGCAGAGTCGTAAACTTCCTCCACGGATTCCAGGCGGGCTTGCCAAAGTTGCCCAAAGGTTCAAAGGCCACATTCTATATGCCGTCCGGACTGGGCTATGGAGCGAATCCACCGTCGGGCGCTTCTATTCCCAGGAACACAAACATCATCTTCGAAGTAGAACTGACCGACGTACTCAACTAGCATCCAGGCAACCCGTGGTTGCATATCGGTAGGCAAGTTGTTACCTTGATCAGCCTAAAAATGCACCACCATGAAGAACAACCGCCGGGAATGGATCAAGTCCGCATTGCGTTTCTCACTGGCAGCACCGCTGTCGGCTACCGTCGTTCAACAACTGATGGCAGCCCCGGTCAGCGGCGCCGAATCATCCCTGCCACACCTACCCGCTGAGGGCGGCAAAGTGCGATTGAACTTTAACGAAAACCCCTACGGTCCCGGCGAAAGCGCCCGGCAGGCAGTGATCCGCACACTGGCGGAAGGCAACCGCTACCCATTTGGTGAGATTGATGCCCTGAAAGCGCAGCTCGCCAAAAAAGAAGGCGTCACCCCTGAACACATTCATCTTGGCGCCGGCAGCGGCGACCTGCTTTGCCAGGCTGGCGTTGCCTATGGCCTCGAAGGCGGCAGCATCATCAGCGCATTCCCCACCTTCCCCATGCTGATGGACTACGCAGCCGTGTTTAAAGCGCGTTGGGACAAAGTAAACGTCAACGACCAACTCGAGCACGACTACAAGGCCATGGCTGCCGCTGTGAAAGCCGACACCAAACTGGTCTTCATCTGCAATCCGAACAACCCAACCGGAACACTGGTGGACCACAAAGTCGTGGAAGCATTCTGCGACGAGGTATCACCCAAAGTCACCGTCTACGCCGACGAGGCCTACAGAGAGTTTCTGCCCCCGGAGCAACAGCACACACTGGTGACCCAGGTGAAGAAGGGTGCCAACGTGATTGTTTCCCGCACATTCTCAAAGATCTATGGACTTGCCGGCTTGCGCATCGGTTATCTGATCGCGCGGCCAGACATCATCCGCAACATCGCCCAGTACGCGGGCGATATTCCGATGAGCCAGACGGCCATCGCCGCCGCTGCGGCTTGTGCCAGTGACGAGTCGTTCATGAAGATGGTCCGCGATAAAAACGCTGAAGCCCGCGCCGTGCTGACGAGCTACCTGGATCAGAAGAAGATGTGGTATGGCAAGAGCCACACCAACTTTGTCTTCTTCCCGGCGCCCAAGGACGGCAAGGCCATCCTGGCTGGCATGGAGCAAAAAGGTTACCTGATGCGCATCTGGGATTTCAAAGGCAAAGAATGGTGCCGCGTGTCCATTGGCACACTCGATCAGATGAAGGGCTTCGTAAAAGCTTTTGACGAGACCATCAGCTGATTCCCTGCGCAAATTATACACCAACATTTTCCTGGAAGCCGCGTGCCCCAACAGCATGCGGCTTTTTTTATGCGCTTTAGCAGGTTGCGCACTAAAGAATGCGTAAGGTTACGGAGT
>JAIBBB010000190.1 GCA_019694905.1 Cyclobacteriaceae bacterium | reverse complement strand
GCCGCTCACTGGCCGGTCGAGGCGGTGAATGACTCCAAGGAATGCCTCACCTGGCTTTTTGAATTTCTCGCGGATGTACCCTTTTACAAGTTCAGACAATGGCGTGTCGCCCGTCTCGTCACCCTGGACGAGCTGACCGGCACGCTTGTTAATGGCTATCAGATGGTTGTCTTCGTACAGTACCGGCAGCGGAAATGTCATGCCTGCAAAGGTAGTTGTTCCGCGCGGCTTGGCCCTGCAATGCTAGATGGTTTCGGCGCGCAATTCATTTACAAATTCAAACTCGACATCGTTCTTCACGTCTATATAGATGACGCCGTCTTTTGCCACCGTGCCCGCAAGAATCTGTTTGGACAGTTCGTTCAGCAATTCCCGCTGCATGACCCGCTTCAGCGGCCTTGCGCCATATTGAGGGTCGTATCCCAACTTGGCCAGCCGCTCAAGTGCTGCTGAAGAAATGTCGATGGCAATGCCCGCTTCACCCAATCGCTTGCGGATCAGCTCAAACTGAATGGCAACAATCTTTCGCACGTCCCCTTTGCTTAAAGGCCTGAACATGATGATTTCATCAATCCGGTTCAGGAACTCCGGGCGAATGGTCTGCTTCATCAGACTGAGGACCTGCTCTTTCGTCGACTCCATTACCTCGAAGTAGGAATCATCTGTGATGTGTTCAAAATTTTCCTGTATGAGGTGCGACCCCATGTTGGTGGTCATGATTACGATTGTATTCTTGAAATTCGCCACGCGTCCCTTGTTGTCGGTCAACCGGCCGTCATCCAGCACCTGAAGCAGTATATTGAAAACATCCGGATGCGCCTTCTCGATTTCGTCGAGGAGAATTACCGAATACGGTTTTCTGCGCACGGCCTCTGTCAATTGCCCGCCTTCGTCATATCCGACATAACCAGGAGGAGCACCAATGAGCCGGCTTACGCTGTGGCGCTCCTGGTACTCGCTCATATCGATGCGCACCATGGCGTTCTCATCATTAAAGAGATATTCGGCAAGTGCCTTGGAGAGTTCAGTCTTGCCCACACCTGTGGTGCCCATAAATATGAATGAGCCGATGGGACGCTTGGGATCCTGTAAGCCTGCCCGGCTTCGCCTCACCGCATCACTGAGCGCCCTGATGGCTTCTTCCTGGCCTGCAACACGCTTCGATAACTCTGCTTCCAGGTGAAGAAGTTTCTCCCGCTCACTTTGCAGCATCCGGGAAACCGGAATGCCGGTCCAGCGCGCAACCACGCCGGCGATGTCTTCACTGTCAACCTCTTCTTTCAGCAAGGAATGCTCCCCTTGCATGTCTTTCATCTGCTGCTGAAGTGCGGTCAGGTGTTTCTCTGCCTCTGTGATTTTTCCGTATCGGATTTCGGCCACACGCCCATAGTCACCAGCTTTCTCCGCTTGTTCAGCTTCGAACTTGAGCCGGTCCATGTTTTCCTTCTCTTTGCGGATGTCACCGACAATGGATTTTTCACTTTCCCACCTCGCCTTCAGTGAGTTTCGATCTGCCGAGAGCTCTGCTATCTCTTTGCTAAGTATAGTTTCCTTGTCTCGGTCCTTTTCACGCCGAATGGCCTCCCGCTCAATTTCAAGCTGCATGATTTTGCGGTTCAACTCATCCAACTCCTCCGGCATGGAATCCATCTCCAGCCTCAGTTTGGCGGCCGCCTCATCCATCAGGTCAATGGCTTTGTCCGGCAAAAACCGGTCTGAAATGTAGCGGCTGGACAACTCCACGGAGGCAATGACTGCGTCATCTTTGATTCTCACACCGTGGTGCAGTTCATATTTGTCCTTGATGCCGCGCAAAATCGAGATGGAATCTTCAACGGATGGCTCGTCCACAGTCACAGCCTGAAAGCGGCGTTCCAATGCCTTGTCTTTTTCAACGTATTTCTGGTATTCCTTCAGGGTCGTGGCTCCGATGGCATGCAACTCGCCCCGTGCAAGTGCAGGTTTCAGCAAGTTGGCGGCATCCATCGCACCTTCACCACCACCAGCACCGATGAGCGTGTGGATCTCATCAATGAAGAGAATAATCTGACCATCGGAGTCAGTCACTTCCTTGATCACCGCCTTCAGACGTTCCTCGAATTCACCTTTGTATTTTGCGCCAGCTACCAACAGGCCCATGTCGAGCGAGACCAGTGTTTTGCTCTTCAGATTCTCCGGAACATCACCATTGACAATGCGCTGAGCCATGCCCTCAACAATAGCTGTTTTGCCTACACCCGGCTCGCCGATCAGTATGGGATTGTTCTTGGTTCGACGCGACAGAATTTGAAGCACCCGCCGGATCTCTTCGTCACGACCGATTACCGGATCAATCTTTCCCTTGCGTGCGAGTTCATTCAGGTTTTTGGAGTATCGCTCCAATGACTTGTACTTCCCTTCAGCATTCTGGTCTTTTACTGTGGATCCACCGCGCAATTCCTGTATTGCCTTCAACAACGGTGCCCGGCTGAATCCCGCGTCTTTCAGCAACCCGGCTGTCTTGTCCTTGCCCTGCACCAGACCCAAAAGCAGGTGCTCCACTGAGACAAATTCATCATTCATTTCCCGCATCTCCTTTTCGGCTTGCTGCAGCACTGAATTGGCCGCAGCCGACAAGTAAGCCTGCTGGCCTGACACGCGCGGGTATCCGTTGACCAGATCCTCCAGCCTGCTTTGCAGAAGTGAACCGTTGATGTTCAGCTTCTTGAACAGATAGCCCGAGACATTTTCGTCAGTCAGCAGGATGGCTTTCAGCAGATGCCCTGGTTCAATGGCCTGCTGCTGCAGTTGCTGTGCAACCTCTGCAGCCTTCTGCAGCGTCTCCTGCGATTTGATGGTGAATTTGTCAATGTTCATGATGGTATGGTTAAGTCAGCCGCTTCAGTTTTACAACCGACAGTTTAGTAATCACTTACACCGCTGATGACATCAAATCACACTCCACATGCCCAAAGTACTCGCATTTCAGAAAATTTGACACTAAATTCATGGTAAGAGAAGCAATGATCAGTCATTTTGTCGGTAGTTAGTTTTATGCGTCGGAAAGTCAAATCAACCATCGAATTTCCAAAATCCCACCTGATTGAGGTGGCCTGGGAGGTATGCAACCAGGTGGGCGGAATTCACACGGTGATCCGGACCAAGGCGGCAGCTATGACGCAGTTGTCCACGTTGTCCTATTGCATGATCGGCCCGTATGTCAATAAGAACATACAGGTAGAGTTGGAGCCTATTGAAGATCTAAGCGATCCTTATGGGAAAGCCGCATCCGTGCTGAAGCGGAAAGGGTATGATGTGATGTATGCACAGTGGATGATTCCCGGCAATCCCAGGGTTGTTCTGCTCAATCCGAATGTGATAGAAAGCAAGGCCTTGAATGTGATCAAGTACTTGCTTTGGAAAAACCATGCCATTCACACACCTGGTGACAATCCGCTGATCAATCAGGTCGTGGCTTTTGGCTACCTCACGAAGCTTTTCCTGGACGAACTGCTGAAAGTGTTGCCACAGGAGGAACCTGTTATCGCGCACTTCCACGAATGGATGGCGGGGCTGCCCATCATGGATATGAAGCGGGAGAAGATGCGTATCCGCACGGTCTTCACAACCCATGCCACTCAATTGGGCCGGCATCTGGCCATCAATTCTCCCTTCTTCTATGCACACCTCCCATTCTTCCGTTGGAAAGATGAGGCCCGCAAATTTGGTGTCGACTCTGAGTGCAACATTGAATATAACTGTGCGCAGCATTGCGATGTTTTCACTACGGTCAGCGATGTGACGGCCCGCGAATGCCGCCACCTGCTGAAGCGCGAACCCGACGTTGTTACTCCCAACGGACTGAACATCGAGCGGTTTGAAGTATTGCATGAGTTTCAGAACCTTCACAGCCAATACAAAGAGCAGATCAACCGGTTTGTGATGGGCCACTTTTTCCACTCCTACTCGTTTGACCTCGAAAAAACCATCTACCTGTTCACCTCCGGGCGCTATGAGTTCAAGAACAAGGGATTTGATCTGACACTCGAGGCCCTGGTCCACCTCAATGACCGCCTCAGGAAAGAAAAATCTGACGTTACCGTTGTGATGTTCTTTGTGACCCGACGTGATTTTGTGAGCATCAAGCCCGAGGTCCTTCAGTCGCGGGCACTCATGGAGGAAATTCGCCAGACCACCGAGTCCATCCAGCGCGAATTGGGCAAAAAGCTGTTTCACGCCAGCATGATGAAGCGCGACACCCGATTGCCGGATCTGAATGAATTTGTAGAGGACTACTGGAAGTTGAGGTATCGCCGTACCATCCAGTCCTGGCGAACAACCAAATTACCACTTGTGTCCACGCACCGGCTCGTCAATGAGGAAACTGACGAAATCCTGCAGTTTTTGCAGCGCAGGGGATTGCAGAACAGTCCGGATGACCGCGTTAAAATTGTGTACCATGCTGATTTCATCAATGCGACGAATCCGCTGTTCGGCATGGACTACAGTGAGTTTGTTCGTGGTTGTCACCTCGGTGTTTTCCCAAGCTACTACGAGCCGTGGGGCTATACGCCACTTGAATGCATGGCAAGCGGCGTGCCCAGCATTACCAGTGACCTCAGCGGATTTGGCGACTACCTTCTGCAGCACTATCCTGATCACAACAGCAATGGCATGTTCGTTGTGGAACGCGGCAAGCGTACCTTCGACTGGAGTGCGCGGCAGCTGGCTGGATTTATGTACCAGTTCCTGCAGCAGACGAGGCGCGACAGGGTCAATCAAAGAAACAACGTCGAGAACTACTCCGGATCGTTTGATTGGCACCTCCTGATCAGACACTATGCCGAGGCATACCAGAAAGCAGTCAACAAGCAAGTGGCAGTGCGAGAGCCCAAACTTGCGGCGGTTGCCACAAGAGTTTAGTTGACCATAAGGTCCTGTGAATCGTTGAGGTAAGGCAGATTGACAGTGATCAAAGTTCCTTTGCCCATCTCACTTGTTACCGAGATTTCTCCATGAAGGAGTTCGACCGCTTTCTTTACGATGGAGAGTCCGAGGCCGGTGCCTTGAATGGTGCGCGCATTTTCTCCACGATAGAACGGAACGAACAGATTTTTTTGATCCTGCCTGGAGATGCCTATTCCAAAGTCCTGCACAACAAAGACAAGCCCGGACTTGCTTTGCTTCACATCCAGCCGCACGACGTCCCTTTCAGGAGAGAATTTGATGGCATTCATCACCAGGTTATGAACGATCTTGCGCAATAGCTTCTCGTCTGAGAGGAAGGGATGCTGCTCGCCTTGAAAATCGTACTGTATCTGATGCGTGTGTTGCGCCAGATTTAACTCCTTGACAAATACATCGAACTCAGTCTGTACATCAAATTCTGTCAAATCGGCTTGCAGCCGGTTTTGCTCCAATCGACCCACCAGCAAGACATCTTCCAGCAGACCGGTCATGTGGTGAATCTGCTTGTCGATAGTGGCCAGTTTCTTGTCAAAGTCCTCTGCCGACATTCTTTCCTTGTACTTGCGGAGGTACCCTGATGACAGGGCAATGGTCGAGAGCGGGGTTCTGAATTCGTGTGAAGCAATTGAAACGAATCGACTCTTTAGTTCTACAAGCTCTTTTTCCTTTTCGATGGCCTGTTGCAGCGCGGCTGTCCGTTCTTCTATGGTCTGGTTGGCTTCGTAAAGTTGTTCGTTCAGCGAAACCAGTTCCTCATTACTTGACTGAAGCTCTTCATTGGATGCAGCCAACTCTTCGTTGGCCGCCTGGAGTTCTATGTTCTGAAGCCCGATCTCATGGGTAGCTTTCTTTACCATCTCCTCCAACGCATCCCGCTGGTTGGTGAGCAGCACATTCCGCTCCACTTCCGATTGATGGAGTCGTTGACTGAGTTTGATCGACTTGCGCGTATGATGTGCCAGGTAAACAAGTACCGGAATGATGACCAAAAACAAAGAGGTATGAATCCAGTATTCATGGACGCGTGCACGATTGTACTTTTCTAATGCTGCTGCCATCCTGCCCTCTTCGTAGTCGTTGATCAGTTGCGAGATGCGTTCGTAGGAGTACCACAGGTTCAGCCCTCTGTCTTTGTTGAGCTCGTCCAGGAATTTTGCATGATTGCCTTCATCCACCAATTGTTTCAGGTAGCCTACAAACCCAAAGTAGTTGCTGATACTGTCTCGCAACGGATAGAACTGTTTCAGGTCAAAGCCATCCCGTTTGAGATGCCCCTCCAATGTTGGCAATACGTCGTGGATGTGGCGGGTGGCGAGTGGAATAGGTGCCCCCATGTTTTCGGATTGTGTCAATGCATACCCCCTGATGCCGAGATCAAGGTCATGTATGGTGCGTATTACCTCGATGACTTCCACCTTCACCTCCGAACTTTGCCGGAGGATGGCAAGTTGGTCCTGGATTCTTTGATCGTTGAGCTCGGCCTGAAAAAAATCAACCACAAGCAGCAGGCAAATCAAAAGAATCAAAGACTCAATACTGTACTTTTTGAGCAAAGATGCTATGTTGTCCTTCATGCGTGCCAATCTTCTGAACACCATGGGATCCAATGGTGTGCTTCAAAAGTTGGCAAGGTAAAATTAATGTGACAACGGTCAAATGATCAGACCAATTCACAATAGAAAGAGTACTGAATGGGATATTTACTCAGATCGCTTCTGAGCCGGTTTCACCTGTGCGGAGCCGGATGACATCCTCCAGCGGCAGCACGAAAATTTTGCCGCTCCCAATCATACCACTGTCGTTGGCTTTCGTCGCGCTGATAATCGCGTCGCAGGTGGGTTTCACAAAATTGTCATTGACGGCAATCTCCAGGCGGATGTTGGGCACCAGATTGGGTACCACCCGCTGGCCACGGTAGATTTCTTCCGCCTGCAACTGCCTTCCGTGACCCGAAACATGGCTCACAGTGATCCTCGATACACCGGCTTCAATGAGTGCAATCCGCACCTGGTCAAGTTGGTTTTCCCGTATGATGGCAACGATGAGTTTCATGAGCTTGGCTTTTTAGAAGGTTACAATTACTTAGCTGGGATTGACCATTCCATAACCTCTTTCACCGTGATAGAAGTTGTCAAGGCCTTTCATTTCCGCTTCTGGTGTAGACCTCAATTTAACTACTTTGTTCAAGAGGAAAAGGATGACCCACGTACCAATTCCGGCATAGGCGATGGCAATGCCCACCGCTGCCAGCTGCACACCCAATTGTTGCCACATCGTCCAGCTTCCCCCTGCCGCGGTGGCGGCTTCGGCCATCCAGCTGTCTCTGATAAAGAAACTCAGAAGGATCGCTCCGACAATACCACCCACGCCATGGATGCCAAAGGCATCAAGCGTGTCGTCGTAACCGAGCCTGTTCTTGAGGATGACGGCAAAGTAGCAGAGACCCGAGGCAAGGATGCCCAGTATCAGTGCGCCGCCCGGCTGAACAACGCCTGCTGCAGGCGTTATCGCGACCAACCCTGCAAGCACACCGCTTACAAATCCAAGTGCGGTTGCTTTGCCAGTATGGAAGCCTTCAAAGATGATCCAGGCAATGGCCCCGGACGCAGCGGCCACTTGCGTAACAGTAAGTGCCTGTGCAGTGGTGAGACCCGATGTGAGACTGCTGCCTGCATTGAAGCCAAACCAACCCACCCAGAGCAAACCAGCGCCTATCAATGTCATCACCAGGTTGTTCGGACGCATCTGCAAATGCGGGTACGACTTGCGGGCACCCAGAAACATGGCGGCTACCAGGCCGCTCACACCGGCAGAAATGTGTACAACCGTGCCTCCCGCAAAGTCAATCGCTCCCTTCGCACCCAGGTTAAACAGAAAACCGTCTGAAGCCCATACCCAGTGGCACAGTGGATTGTAGATCAGTATCCCCCAGACAGCAATG
>JAIBBB010000189.1 GCA_019694905.1 Cyclobacteriaceae bacterium | reverse complement strand
GAGCCCGGGCAGTTTTCCTGGAAACCGGTGCTGAAGACTTTCAGTCAACTTCCGGACACCGACATTGCTGCCATGGAATATAACGGGCGCAAGGTGCTGCACTACATGGTGTTCGACCGCGACAATCCCAATGCAGTCCTCAACATGGTCATGCGGTCGCGGGAAAATGCGCGAGCCGTGCAGGACAACATCACCAAAGAAGTATGGCAGACGCTCAATGAGTTTTACCACATCATCCGCGATGAGCAACTCGAGCGGGCATTGCGCACAGAAGACCCGGTGACGGTGCTGGACACAATTGGCCGGCAGACCATGTACTATTATGGTGTCTGCGATATTTCCATGTTCCGCGGCGAAGGGCTCTGCTTCATGAACATCGGCAAGTACCTGGAGCGCGCCTCCCAGTCCGCCGGCTTCCTGGATGTCAAGTTCAACGACCTGTCGTATGACATGAACAAGGTTTCAGACTCATCCTACTGGAAGTACCTGCTCTTGTCATTGTCAGGCTACTCCCTTTACCTGAAGCGCTACCGTTCCGGCTTTGAAGCCCGCAACATTGTCGACCAGGTATTGTTTAACACGGATTTTCCGAAGTCGGTGCTCTATTCCATCAATCAACTGCAGCGGTACTTCCAGCGACTGCGCAGCGACCAGAACATCCAGGGGTTCAGCGAAACTGACTTTCTCATCGGCAGACTGCGCAGCAAGATCCAGTATGCGACCGTGGAAAGTGTGTCGAGTGTGGGACTCCACAACTACCTGACAGACATCACGAATGACCTGTATGCTGTGGGCAACAAACTGAACCAGTACTATTTCGCCTACAGTTGATACTTTTGCACCATGTCCAGGTTCCGGATCCGCCACATCACCCGCTATGTTTATGAATCCCCGGTGCGCGACAGCGCCAACCGGATCATGCTCTTTCCGCTCCGCGATGATCTTCAGGAAATTGTCCAGCATTCACTGAACATCACCGGGTCACCGGCAATCGACATTGTGGAAGACTACTATGGAAACCGTGTAGGGACCTTCACCCACGCGCACCCGCACCAGGAGCTTGTCATCGATTCGCAATTGCAGGTCACCACCCACGAGCGGGTGTTGCCCACAGACAGCAGACCTGTGCAGGAACAGTGGCAGGCGCTGAAATTGCTTCGGCGCGATTTGAACTACATCGACTTTCTGAAGCAGGAACAATTTGCCGGGCTGGACGAAATCCAGCAGAAGATTGCTGAAGAAAAAGTGAAGGCCGCCTCGCCCTTTGTGGCCGCCCGCGATCTGAGCGCCTACGTCTTTGAAAACTTCACCTATCAGAAAGGCATCACGACGGTGGAGACCACCCTCGATGAAGTGTGGCGACTGCGCTCCGGCGTCTGCCAGGACTTTGCCCACATGTTGCTCGTACTCCTGCGACTGATGGACATTCCCGCGCGCTACGTGAGTGGCTATATCTGTCCCAACAAGAATGGCATGCGCGGTGAAGGAGCCACCCACGCCTGGGTAGAGGCATGGATTCCCGACTACGGCTGGCTGGGACTCGACCCCACCAACAACTGCATCGCCAACGAAACACACGTGCGGCTGGCCGTGGGCAAGAATTTTTCGGACTGCTCTCCCGTGAAAGGAACCTATCGGGGCACGTCCAACCACACGATGGAAGTATCCGTAATTGTGGCCTATGAAGATGGGCATACCTCTTCGCCGGCCGCAGAGATGACGCTGCAACCCACTGCGCCCATGTCAACCACATCGGTGTACAACAATTCCTTCCGGCGTCACCTGGAAATGCAACAACAGCAGCAACAGCAATAGTTTCTGAAGTGGATGGTTTCGTGTACATTCACGACCCATGGCCACCGTACCCGCATCCATCAAGCATCTCAATAAAGACCGTATCCTTCGGACCGTCATCCGGCGTGCTGGTCCCATCCGTCTGAAGAAGGGAGACAAGGTTTACCTTCGGCTGTGCGGATCCATCATCTCCCAGCAACTGAGTACCAAGGCCGCGGACACCATCTACACCCGGTTCCTGGCGATCTACGACGGAGCAGAACCCACAGCGGATCAAATTCTGGCTACACCCGAGGAGGCACTTCGCAAAGCAGGGCTCTCCGGCGCCAAGGCGTCGTACCTGCACAACGTAGCAGCCTTTGAAAAATCTCACGGTATGGACGAAAACAAACTCAGCAAGATGACCAATGAGGAAGTGATTGACTATCTCACCAGCATCAAAGGTGTTGGGAAATGGACAGTGGAGATGCTGCTGATGTTTGTGCTTGCGCGGCCCGATGTTTTCCCTATTGACGACGTCGGCATTCAGAATGCGCTCGTGGATCTTTATGGGCTTAACCGGAAGCACAAGACGTTCAGAAAAAAGGCTTATGCCATCGCCGAACAATGGGCGCCTTACAGAACGTATGCATGCCTGTACCTCTGGCGGTCCCTCAATTTCTGATGTGCATTCGTTTCTATTCTCGGTACTTCTGCCGAACTTGTCCGGCCCTCTACACCTAAACCTGACGCACGAATGACTTCGCCGCCGCGACTTTCCTTTTGGCAAATCATTAATATGAATGTGGGGTTCTTCGGAATCCAGTACAGTTTTGGACTCCAGCAGTCCGCCGTCAATCCGCTCTACTCCTTCCTGCACGCCCAGCCTGAGGACCTGCCGCTGCTCAACCTCGCAGGGCCCATGACGGGATTACTCATTCAACCCATCATTGGGGCCCTCAGCGACAAAACATGGTCGCCGCGCTGGGGCCGCCGCAAGCCGTACTTTATGATCGGCGCCATCTTCTGCAGCCTGTGCCTCTTCGCATTTCCGTTCAGCAGCGCGCTGTGGATGGCCGCCGGACTCCTGTGGGTGCTCGACGCCGCCAACAACACTGCGATGGAACCCTATCGCGCTTTCATCGCAGACAAACTTCCGGACGACCAACGCCCGACCGGCTTTCTCACACAGAGCTTTTTTACTGGCTTCGGCATCACACTTGCCAATCTCTCGTTGCCCATATTTCAGATGTTCATCACTGGCACAACCGTAACTGCCGATGGTCAGGCGGGTATCCCCTATTGGGTATATGGTTCCTTCTTCGTGGGTGCTGTCTGCTCCATCGCATCCGTGGGTTGGTCTGTATACACCACGCCGGAGATTCCACCCACACCCGAAGAACTCAGCAAACTGAAGGAAGAGAAAGTGAATGTACTCACACCCTTCCGCGAAATCTTCACCTCCATTGCTGACATGCCTGCCGTGCTGTGGAAGCTGGCCGCCATCTATCTCTTTCAATGGTATGCCATGTTCTGCTACTGGCAATTCGTTTCTCACAGCATCCTTCAGTCGGTGTGGCACACAAGCCAGGAAGCAAGCCCTGCCTTGTATGAAGAAGCCGTGGGCTGGACCGGATACGTCAACGGATTCTATAATATAGTCACCTTCCTGTCGGCCTTTGGTCTTGTGTGGCTTGTGCGCAAGATCAGTGCCCGAAGTGTACACATGATCTGTTTGCTGATGGCCGGACTGGCCTTGCTGGTCATGCCGCAAATTGAAAACAAGTATTTGATGTTTGCCCCGATGGTTGGCTTCGGCATCGCGTGGGCTTCTATGATGGGTGTACCCTACCTGATGGTGGTCTCTCACATTCCGAAGGAAAAATACGGCGTGTACATGGGCATCATCAACATGATGATTGTGGTGCCGATGATACTTCAGACGTTGACCTTCGGAAGCGTGTACAAGCATCTCCTTGGAAGCAATCCGGGAGTGGCGATCACTTTTGCCGGCGGACTGTTGCTGATCGCAGCCCTGCTGGTGTCAAGGATGCCGAAAGATTCACATTCCTAATCTCATGGATCATGAATGAAGCCTGGTACAAGCAAGCCATCGTCTACCAGATCTACCCGCGCAGCTTCTGTGACAGCAATGGCGACGGCACCGGAGACCTGCGGGGCGTCATCAGCAAGCTGGACTATATCCAAAGTCTCGGCGTGGACGCTGTTTGGATCAACCCCATCTATCTTTCTCCCAACGACGACGGCGGCTATGACATCAGCGACTACTACACTATACAGCCGGAATTCGGAACCATGTCCGACCTCGACGAGCTGCTGGAAGGTCTGCATGCCCGTGGCCTGAAATTGATCATGGACCTCGTGCTCAATCACTCTTCCGACGAGCACGCCTGGTTTGTTGAATCGAGGAAAAGCACGGGTAGTCCGAAGAGAGATTACTATTTCTGGCGTGAAGGAAAGAACGGAGGCCCGCCCAACAACTGGCCCTCGTTCTTTGGCGGCAGTGCCTGGGAAAAAGATCCGGCCACCGGTGCCTACTACCTGCACCTGTTCTCGCGCAAACAGCCCGACCTGAATTGGGAGCATGAAGATTTGCGCAAAGAAGTCCGGGACCTCATGGAGTTCTGGCTGAAGAAAGGCGTCGATGGGCTGCGGCTGGATGTGATCTCCGCCATCAGCAAGCGCACTGACTTTCCCGACACTGACACCACCAACTTCAACGAAACCATCCGCAGGTATTACGCCAACGGCCCGCGGCTGAAGGAGTTCATCGCAGAAATGCGTCACTCCGTCTGGGACCGGTACCAGGTGATGACAGTGGGCGAAGGTCCGGGTATCACACCCGACAACGCACTTGAGTACCTGGACGAGAAAGACGGACTTTCAATGATCTTTCACTTTGGACACATGTTCATGGATCAGGGGCCAGGCGGGCGTTTCGATCCGATTCCGTGGACATTGAGCGGCTTCAAACAGGTCTTTGCGCTCTGGAACAAAACGTTTGAGCATCGGGGATGGGGCAGTGTATTTCTTGGCAACCACGATTTCGGACGCATGGTATCGCGATGGGGCAACGACCGGGAGCACCACAATGCATCTTCCAAACTTCTGCTGACATTGCTGCTGACCCAGCGCGGCACGCCATTCATCTATCAGGGCGACGAAATCGGAATGACCAACTACCAACTCCGCGCGGTGAGTGAATCGCGGGACATTGAAACCCTGAACGGATGGCGGGACGCACAGCAGCGCGGGCTCAGCGAGGCGGAGTTTCTGAAAGCGGCGAACTATGCCGGCCGGGATAACGCCCGCACACCGGTTCAATGGGATGACAGTGCCTTTGCCGGTTTTTCCGGTGCAACGCCCTGGATGCCGGTCAATAGCAACAAGTCCGGCATCAACGTTGCGCAACAGGAAACTGAGCAGGGTTCCATCCTCAACTACTTCCGGCAACTGGCAAAACTCCGCAAGCAGCATCCCGCTTTCTCATTTGGCAATTGCACTACAGAGGACGTGGGGGTGGAAGCGATCTTTCTGTATCGGCGTGAGTACAAAGGTGACAAGATGATGGTGTTGCTCAATCTCTCTGACGAATCACAAATCTGGCCGCTGGAAGCCATGGACCAGCAATCCGAAATCCTGATGAGCAACTACGCCGACCGGCGCTACGCAGGCTCGGATCTCCGGCCCTGGGAAGCAGTCATCCTGAAAGGCTGATCCCGAATGTCATTCATAAATCCGTTGACATTGTCAGCTAGTTACGCTAACATTGGTTATGCGTCGGATTGTCTTGTTTGTGAGCCTGATTGCGTGGGCCTGTTCCACGCCAAAAGTTGATTTCAGTACCGAAGTCAAGCCGATTCTCAACAAACACTGCATTTCCTGTCACGGCGGCGTAAAGAAAAATGGCGGCTTCAGTCTGCTCTTCCGCACGGACGCCCTGGACACGACGGAGTCGGGGAAACCTGCGATCATCCCGGGGCACGCAGCTGAAAGTGAAATGATCCGCCGGCTGACGCTGGGCGATCCGGAAGACCGGATGCCGTACCGGCACGATCCGCTCAGCGCAGACGACATTAACACGTTGAAACGATGGATCGACGAAGGCGCTGAATGGGGAACGCATTGGGCCTACGTGCCACCAAAATCTCCCGAACTGCCTGCCTCTACAGCACTGCTGTCTTCCATTGAGTCTGCCGGCACGCATCCGCACAACGGCATCGACTACTTTGTCCGTCAAAAGCTCGATGCAGCAGGGCTTTCACCCGCTGATGAAGCGCCGCGCGAAGTGCTGCTGCGGCGGGTTTCGCTGGACCTCACAGGCGTTCCCCCGACCCAAGAAGAAGCCCAGGCCTTCCTCCAGGACACTTCTCCGGAAGCCTATGAAAAACTGGTTGACCGGCTGCTGGCCTCACCGCGTTATGGAGAGAAGTGGGCAGCGTGGTGGCTCGACATGGCGCGCTACTCCGATACCAAAGGCTACGAACGCGATGGTCCGCGCACCATCTGGCGCTACCGCGATTGGGTGATCCGCGCCTTCAACAAAGACATGCCCTTCGACCAGTTCACAGTAGAACAACTCGCCGGCGATCTGCTGCCGGATCCCACCGACGATCAACTCATTGCCACTGCGTTTCACCGCAACACGATGAACAACGACGAAGGCGGTACAGAGGATGAAGAGTTTCGGGTGGCCGCACTGATCGACAGAGTCAACACCACCTGGCAGGTGTGGCAGAGCACCACCATGGCATGTGTGCAGTGTCACGCCCATCCCTACGATCCCTTCAGGCAGTGCGACTACTACCAGTCGCTTGCCTTCTTCAACAACACACGGGATGGAGACACAGACGGCGAACATCCGAATCTCCGAACGTATGCACTCAAAGACCAGCAGCAGGCTGACGCCATCGTGCAGTGGGTGCGTCAAAAGTCCGGCGACGAAGAAGCGCGTGACATGCGGTTGTTCCTCCGCGCACTGGAACCCAAATACCACCCACATGTCCTTGATCATTTTGTCAACGGCGAACTGATCGATACCAAATGGCTCGGCATTCGCCATGGTGGCAGTGCCCGGCTCCCGCAGATTCCGCTGGACGGCAAAGACCAGTTGTTCATACGGTATTGGACAGGCGACACCGGTGGCGCTTTCGACATTCACCTCGACGCCACCAACGGACCAGTCATTGCGCGTGTGGCGCTTGCAAAAACCAAAGGTCTTAAAGTAATCAGGATCCCGCTGCAGGCAACGAGCGGAACCCATGACTTGTATTTCACTTTCACGAATCCCGCCATCCATCCGGAGCGTGCCGTCTGTGGCATTGAGTGGTTTGCCTTCCGCAAGCAACTTCCGGGCGACGGTGCGGAGACAAGACAAATGGAAGATTCGGTGCTGGCGCTGATCAACCGCGAAGTAGAGCAGACACCGATCATGATTGGCAACAACGAAGAGCAACACCGCACCACACACATCTTTGAGCGGGGCAACTGGCTCGTCCCCGGCGCGGCAGTGGAACCTGATGTGCCCGCCTCGCTGAATCCCTTTCCCGCCAATGAGCCGCGCACCCGGCTTGGATTTGCACGTTGGCTGACGAGCGACCAGAACCCGCTTACCGCGCGCACAGTGGTCAACCGGTTCTGGGAGCAACTCTTTGGCAGCGGGCTCGTGGAAACACTCGAAGACTTCGGCACACAAGGAGCCGTGCCCCTGCAACCCGAACTCCTTGACTGGCTGTCGTGGCAATTCATGCACGACTATCACTGGAGCATGAAGCAATTGCTCCGCACCATTGTGCTGTCGGGAACCTACAGGCAGGATTCCAAACTCACGCCGGAGACGCTGGAGAAAGATCCCTCTAACCGCTACTGGGCCCGCGGGCCGCGCGTGCGGCTTGCCTCCGAACAAGTGCGCGACCAGGCGCTGGCTTGCAGCGGCTTGCTCAGCAACAAAATGTTTGGCAAGAGCGTCATGCCCTACCAACCCGCAGGTATCTGGAATTCGGTTTGGAGCGATGAGTATTGGAAGACCAGCGCCGGTGAAGACCAATACCGGCGGTCGGTGTACACGTATCTCAAGCGCACAAGCCCCTATCCCGCCATGATGACATTTGATG
>JAIBBB010000188.1 GCA_019694905.1 Cyclobacteriaceae bacterium | reverse complement strand
TTTCCTTTTGTTTGAATGTGATCCCAGGCTTTCTGAATTTTCCCTCACGCGTCTGCACATAAACCGATTCATCAAAACGGGAGCTGCCACCGAAGACAACATCCTCTAAGCCATCACCATTGATGTCTCCAACAGCCACCGCGGGGCCATATTGTGAGAACTTGTGCGGAAGTGTACGTTGAAAATTGAAATCGATAAAGTCATTCTCGTCGTTTCGGTATGCAAGACCCGCCCTGGTTGCGCCAGGAACGGCAAACAAGGTAGTTGCTGCATTTTTCTTTCCCGTGTGTTCTTCAGCCTCTGCGTACTTCACTTCCAGCACCTGGTCAATCTTTGGATTCAGCAACATGCTTGTCTTCCCATCTGGCCATCTGACAGACAATGTGTCTGCGCGAGACACCTGACCCAGTCCAAAATGTACAATGGGTTCTGATTGCGACAGATAGCCACGCCCTGACAATACGCGTGTCGTTTGCTTCACGCCGTTAAAAGCCAGTGTTACCTGAGCGCCAAACGCGTCAGGATTAAGGGAAGATCCGGCCAATTTCACACGGAGAAAGTGCGACGGTTTATCACTCTTCCCCGGGTTCAGGTTGTTGCGGTAGAGGTGGACCCAATCGTCAATATTGTTCACGACATAATCCAGATCTCCATCGAGATCAAAGTCTGCATAAGCGGCTCCATTCGAAAATGTCGGTATGTTGATACCCCATTCAGCTGACACATCCCTGAATGTAAGGTCGCCATTGTTTTTGAACATGAAGTTACGCACCCGCACTTCCGGAATCATGTTGTAAAGCTGTTGCTTGGAGACAAGGTTGCTACCTGCCCCACTGCGGAATGCTCCAAAATCATGATCAGTAATATCCCTGGGAAACCCGTTTGTGATCAGTATATCACGATTACCATCATTGTCATAATCCGCCATGAGGGTAGACCAACTCCATTCTGTTTCCTGCGTACCGGCGTAAAAGCTCACATCGCCAAACTGAGGCATGCCGTTGTCAGGTCGGTTACCCATGTTCAACTGGAGTGTGTTTCGCACATACTGGTACTCGTACTTATACTGCGCTGTCAATACATAGGTAGTGTAGTTGTTGGCATTCAGAAATAACTTCTTGCGCTTGTTTTCGACGGGCAGCATCTCCGTAACAAAGAAATCCTCCCTTCCATCGTTGTTGACGTCAGCCACATCACTTCCCATGGCGGAATAAGAAAAATGCTTGAATGAGTCGCCAATCCGGTTTGTGAATGTACCATCCCTGTTATTCATGTAGAGGATGTCATTGGACACATAGTCATTGCAGACGTAGATATCAAGCCACCCATCGCTGTTAAAGTCATTTACCAATACGCTGTGGCTGTAGCCATCATACACAATTCCTGACTTCACTGACACATCGGTAAAAACCGGATGTTTCAGGGTCTCGTTCCAGTCATTCCGAAGAAGTTTGTCTCGTGTGGCTGCTGAGCCATCAGTGCTTCTGGTGAAGAACTGGTTGGGGTATTGAATATCAATGAAGTTGATTGCAATGAATACATCCAGATCACCGTCCAGATCGTAGTCAAGAAACGACACGGCAGAATCGTGGCCGTCGTCATCCAGGCCATATTCAGCTGCCATGTCCTTGAACTCAGGGATTCCCTCCGCCCGGATTCCCTGGTTGATCCACAGGGCATTTCTGCGTTTGCCCGGCTGAGGGCTCATTGTGTTGCAGACGTAGATATCCAGCAACCCGTCACGGTTTATATCCAGCATGGTAACGCCGGAAGACCATTGGTCGGATTGCTTTACAATGCTTGCCAACAGCGTTGCATCCAGAAATTCAAGATTACCGCGATTGATGTAGAGTTTGTTGTCGGCCTGATTGCCCGTAAAAAACACATCAGGTAACTGGTCGTTATTGAGATCGCCAATTGCCACCCCACCACCATTATATACAAATTCATTATCAAGGATATTGATGGTATCCTTGAGGTTGAGCACATTGGCAAACTCGATGTGATGGTCTGCCGGATCAATGATCGTAAACAGAGTCTTGTCCTGCCGGCAGGAAGCAGTCACCAGAATGAGTACAAAAGCGACAGCAATTCCCCGCATAATCCGCATGATTTAAGTCTCGAAATTATCGACGTTGTGGCCCAATAGCAAAAAAAAGGACCGCCATTTCTGGCGGTCCTCATTAGAAACTGTTTTGCACGGACTAGTTCGCGTAGCCCGGATTTTGCTTAAGGGTAGCTTTGCTGTCCTTAGAGGATGCGTTGATTGCACCCTGAGGAATCGGTGAACGCTCTGACTTGCCGGCTACAAAAGAACCGTTCTTCAGATATCCACGCTTCAGGCCTTCTGATGCAAAATAGGCATTCTTAACCTGAGCGGCGATGCCCCAGCGGACCAGGTCAAAGAAGCGGTGACCTTCCATACCGAGTTCGATGCGGCGCTCATACTGAACAGCCTTGCGTGCATCGGTCTGGTTAGCGAAGGTTGCAGGATAAGGCTCTACCTTATAGTTGGCGGCAGGCACAGCACCATCCATTACTTTCGAACCGTTCTTGGCGCGGTTGCGAACCTGGTTCACCAGGCTGGTAGCAGTGGCCAGGTTATTCAATTCCACTTCGCATTCAGCGAGGAGCAACAGAAGGTCAGCATAACGCATCAACTTGGTGTTGTTTGAGTTGTAACCTTTGGTCCATCCCGAAGCGGCCGTGAATGTATTCTCCTGAGAGAGGTAATACACGTTCTTCTTGGGTGAATAAGGACCACCGTAGTTCTGGGCACGTGTCCATGCCACACCAGGGTGTTTGCCCCAGTCGAGGTAAGGAATACCGCGGCGACCTACTGTCCAGTCCAGGCGGGGGTCAACAGTGCCAGCATAAGGAGTGAAGGGATCAGAACCAGCCAAACCTTCGTCGCTGGTCACATCACCTGTGCTGTCAAAATTGTCCCAGTCAGGAAGACCAGTTGTTGCATCTACTTTGAAAGCATTCACCAGGTTCTGTGACGGCTGATGGAAACCGCAGCAACCGCCAGGACCACCGCCGTAGGGGAAGTTCAGGACATCGCCGTTGTTACCGTTATCAGTTGTACCGTCGTTCACAGACTGCTGAACTTCAAGAATGCCCTCTGCTGTATTGCGGAATGCAGGGTTGAAGTTATCGTGGTAGTTTGCATTGAGGCTATAGAGACCAGAATTCACAACTGCATCAAATTGAGCCTTGGCACCTGCATAATCCTTCTGCCACAGTTTCACATAACCCAGGTAAGCCTGAGCAGTGGTCTTCTTCGCACGACCGGGATCAGATTGAGTTGCAGGCAACTTGGCCACTGCATCTTCCAGATCAGCTACGATGCTGGGAAGAATATCGATATACTCGCCTGCAGCATTGGTATTACCAATACGAACGTCAGCGAGATCTTCAGTGATATAAGGCACGTTTTGGAATACCTTGTACAGATCGAGGTGATAGAATGCACGGAGGAACTTAGCTTCACCGAGGGCCGTGTTACGGCGAGTGTCAGTAATTACTGCGGCATCAAGTGCAGAGTAGGCGAGGATGGCCTTGTTGGCACGCTGAATTCCGTCATAGTAATTTCTCCACTTACCTTCCAGGTACGGGTTGTTTGGCACCGTGAGGTGGAGTTCAATCGGAGTCACATCCGGCTGGTCGTTGGCTTCGGAGCCTTTGTAGGCATCACCACCGGCTACAGAGCCCCAGGTCCAGTTTGAACCGGCACCCCCCCAGGGGTTACCGTTATCCCACCCGGAGAAACCATCCAGGTTGGAGTACGCTGCAATCAACAAGGTTGATGCACCGCTTTCGTTGGCATTCAGCAATTGCTGAGTCACCGCGCCATAAGGCCGTGTATTGAGAAAAGAGTCGCTGCAACTAATCGCAAATCCCAGCAGGAGAGCGACAGATACGAGGCTGATTTTCCTTTTCATATAGATTATTCTCGTTTTGTCTGATTATTAAAGTCCAATGTTCACACCAAAGATGAAGGAACGGAACCAGGGATACTTACCGTTGTCAACGCCGAGTGAAAGGTCGCGACGGGCAGTAAAGCCTTCGGTAATGTTAGTAATGGTTACGTCAGGATCCAGACCAGAGTACTTGGTGAAAGTAAACAGGTTTTGACCTTGCACATACACGCGCAGTTTGTCCATACCAAGGCGGCTGGCAACATTGGAAGGCAGTGTATAGCCAATCTGGAAGTTCCGCAGGCGGGTCCATGAGCTGTTTTCAACGTACATGGTGCTCCGTGAGGGGCTGTAATTGTCGTTGTTGTCAAGCACAGGGAGTGTCTTGCCAGCCTCATACAGCATTTTGGTGCTGTAGTTACCCTGGAACGCAGGGAAGTCGATGAAGTACTTCAGGAAGTTGAATGTCTTCTGGCCATAAGAGCCATTGAGGAAGAGGGTCAAATCGAAGTTCTTGTAGTTGGCAGAGATATTAAGACCGCCGTAGAATGAAGGGATCGGGTTTCCGATGAATGTTTCATCATTAGAGTCGATTTGTCCGTCACCATTGAGGTCCTTGAATCTCACGCGGCCAACTTTGGCATCTCCTTTTGCAGTGAACAGCACGCTGTTGATATCCGCATCAGACTTCCACAGTCCTTCTGCAACGTATCCGTAGAACTGAGAAATAGGATGACCAGGAGTGGTATAGGTGATGTTACCAATACGGGATCCACCGTCGCGGATGAATGTATTGCTGTTGGCATCCAGGGCCAGAACTTCGTTCTTCACGATGGTACCAGTCAGACCAATAGTGAAATTCAATTGGTCATCCAGTGCCTTGCCTCTGTAGTTAACAGCCATTTCAACACCCTTGTTCTGCATGCTACCGATGTTGGTATCGATGCGGCCGAGGTTTCCAATTTCCCAGGGCTGGGCAACACCGTAGATCATGTCCTTCGTCTTGCGGATGAAGTATTCGAATGTAACATCGATCTTGTTGAACAATGTTGCATCAACGCCCACGTTAGACAGGATTGTGGTTTCCCATTTCAGGTTCGGGTTACCAGTAGAAGTCTGGGCAAAACCAGGAACGTTGCTGTTACCTGTACCTCTGATGTCATAGTTAGCAGTGCTGATGCTGGTACCAAAGTTGCTAAAGCCAGGGTAGTCACCCGTAGCAGTTTCATTGTTACCAGTTGTACCGTAAGAAGCACGCAGTTTCATTTCGGTCACAGGAGTCACGTTGGCCATGAAGCCTTCCTTGGAAATTCTCCAACCTACAGATGCGGCAGGGAAAGTACCGTACTTGTTGTTGATGAATCGGGAAGAACCGTCACGACGGATGGTACCGCTGAAGAAGTACTTGTCAGCATAAGAGTAGTTGGCCTGTGCGAAATAAGACTGCACACGGTTCTCACCTCTGTAGCTGGAGATGGTGTAGGTCTTACCGTCGGTGTTACCAAGTACTCGGTAGTTGGGATCATCACCAAAGGAAAGTTTCGCACCACCGGCCGAGAAGCCTTCATAAACGTTGCGGCGCGCTTCAGTACCTGCGATGGCGCTGATCTTGTGATCGCCGACCTCGCGGTTGAAACGCACGGTGTTAAAGAACGTCCAGTTGCGGTTGTTGAAGAAGTTGAGGTCCATGCGGTTCGCAGCATTCACCTCAGTATCGTTAAAGTTACGGAAGGTATAAGACGCAGACGGGCCGACGTTGTAGTCGAGACCAAACTGGGTCTTGAAAGTGAAATACTTCAGGAAGTCAAATTCACCGAAGGCGTTACCTGTCACGCGGAGTGAGTGACCCTTGTTTTCAGCTGCACGGAATTGCTGAGCGACGGGGTTACCGGCGTTAGAAGGCAGTGCGGCAGGGCCAGAGAAGTATCCGTTAATATCATAAACAGGAACGATTTGAGGCATTGCATATGCGTTCTTGATAGGGGAACCTTCGCTCGGGTTACCCACAGAAGCCTGTGTGGTCTGGTAAGCGATGTTCACGCTTTCGCCCACACGAATGAAATCCCGGATGCTATAGTTGGAGTTCATCCGCATCTGATAGCGCTTGTAGAAGTTCTTGATCAGGATACCGTTGTTGTCGTAGTAGTTACCGGAAAAACGGTAGTTGCCCTTGTCATTACCACCGGATGCTGAGATCTGATAGTTCTGAATGGTAGCGGGCTTGAATACTTCATTGAACCAGTCGGTTCCCTGCTTGTTGGCCTTGTAAATCAGGTAGTTCTGACCTGCATCGGCGTTGGGGTCCGAATTGAGATAGTATTTGGAAGGATCAACGTTGGGGTCACCTGCTACATAACCGCCGGTGCGGGTGAAGTAGTCGGGAAGTGACCAGGTACCACCGTTGTTGATATAGAAGTTGGAGATGAAAGGAATGCCTGCGCCATCAGCCAGACCTTGCTTGATTTTCAACAGTTCAGAAGGGTTAGCCACTGAGGGGAATTTAGACTTGTTAGGTGAGTTGACGCCCACATAGTAGTCGAATTCCAGCTTGGACTTTCCTGCTTTACCCTTTTTAGTTGTAATAACCACCACACCGTTGGCAGCGCGGGCACCATAAATAGAGGCAGCAGCCGCATCCTTCAACACCTGCATTGATTCCACATCATTGGGGTTGAGGAAGTTCATGTTGGCTTCGTTCTGAACGGCCACACCATCAATTACATACAGTGGTTCGTTGTTGTTGATTGTACCTACACCACGGATACGTACCATTTGTGAGGAACCGGGGTCACCGGAAGAGGAGATCTGCACACCTGCGATCTTGCCCTGGAGCTGGTCGCCGATGTTGGAAGATGCGATTTTGGTCATGTCCTTGGTATCTACCACGGCAACGGAACCAGTGATGTCGCGCTTGTCCTGAGTCGCGTAACCAGTTACGACGAGTTCAGAGAGCGTACGGGTATCCGGTTGCATCGATACATCCACGACTGACTGTGATCCAACAGCCACTTCAACGGTAGAGTAACCGATGAAGGAGACCACCAGCACGTCGTTGGCGCTGGATACCGGCAAGCGGTACTGTCCGGAGGCGTCTGTGGCCGTACCTGTAGAGGTACCTTTCACCACCACGTTCACCCCTGGCATGGGACTACCTTGTTCATCTTTTACTGTTCCGGAGACCGATCGGTCCTGCGCCAGCACAGCAAAGGATGAAAAAAGAAGTACCAAAAGCAGGGAAGCTTGCTTCACACTTTTGTACACTTTTTTCATAAGCATAGAGTTTGGTTTTGGGTTTGTTTAAGATGGTTAGAAATGAAAAATGGTCCGTTGTTTAATAGATCCAAACATTGTATGGGTAGAAAACAAAGCACAAAATAAAATTTCCACCACTTCTGACGAGCAAATATAATGAAAATAATTATGCAAACGATTGCGGCAACGTTTCCGACAACGATAGCGGTGACGTTGTCGTCATCGGTTGCACCCCTCCTATTCACCTAACAGTCGATCGGTTTTTCTCCGCCCCGCCAATACCCCTCATTTCAGCCCAAACCGAATTTAAATCGTAGCTTCGGCCTGTTTTTCCTATGAACCTGTACGACCAATACCCACTCCAGATCACCAATTCGCTTTCTGGCCTGAAGGAGAACTTTGTGCCCCAAACCCCAGGTTTTGTGGGCATGTACGTCTGCGGACCCACTGTCTATAATAAAGTGCACCTCGGGAACGCCCGTACTTTCCTCACTTTCGACATCGTGGCCCGCTACCTGCGCCACCTCGGCTACAAAGTCAGGTATGTCCGCAACATCACTGACGTCGGCCACCTGGAAAGCGATGGCGACGCCGGCGAGGACAAAATCGCCAGACGCGCCCGTCTCGAGCAGCTCGAACCCATGGAAATCGTCAAACAATACACCGAAGACTTCTATGGTGTGATGCGACAGTTCAATATCCTGCCACCCAGCATAGAGCCTACCGCAACCGGGCAAATTGTGGAACAACACCACATCGGTCAG
>JAIBBB010000187.1 GCA_019694905.1 Cyclobacteriaceae bacterium | reverse complement strand
AACCAGGCACTCGCTACTCTTACTGCAACCCGGGGTACACCCTTCTCGGGTTTATCATTGAAAAATACAGCGGCCAGCCCTATGAGAAATATGTTGAAGAACATATCCTCCTGCCCATGGGTATGAAAGAAACTGTCTTTGACTATGAAGAGGTGGAACCCTATGCAAGCGGTTACAGTTGGGACGACAGCTGGTATCCGGCCGGCGCACCCAAGATCAATGGCAATGCGGCAGGGGCTATATCCTCTACCGCTCACGACATGGCCCGGTTTGTCCGCATGCTGCTCAACAATGGTCAGCTCGACAGCGCACGCATTGCACTTCCAGAGGAACTCCGACGAATGGAAACACAACAAACTACCCCCGCCGCACAGGCTGGGTTGTCCATGTACGGGCAGGCCATTGTATTGAAGAACTACGGCAATCCCAAAGCCCGTAAACCCTTCTATGGTCATGATGGCGGCATCATGGGATTCATCTCCGATTTCAGCTATAACACCGAGATGGGCATTGGATTTGTGCTCAGCAACAATGGCGAAAACCAAATGAAGAGCATTGGGAATCTGGTGGCAGAATATTTGTATCGGGGCCACGAACGGCCAACTGCAAATGCAGTAGCTATTCCCAAAGAAGAAATTGAATCGTATGTCGGTCACTACCGGGCCGTCAATTCGCGCAATCAGATCGCTGCGTGGGTCGACTATCTGCTGAATAGCAGGTCAGTCAGTTTCAGAAAAGACACACTTCGGGTACAGGCGTTCCTTGGCGACGAGGTCGCACTCATCCCCGTTGGGAAGAATCTCTTTAGAAAATCCACTGATGGGAAACCAGGCGCTGCATTGATCGAATCAGACGGTGAAAAAATTATGTATATCGATCGCGCTTACCATGAAAAGACCAGCCTGGTTGCCTTGTGGTTACCGAGGGTGCTCGTGATCATGCCCATTCTTTTCGGCTTGCTGTTGCTGCCCGTATACATTGTATGGGTGGTGAGGAAGTTTCTGCGCAAGATCAAGGGTTGGGACCTGTGGTTGCGCACCATTCCCATGCTTTCACTTCTTTCGTTTGTGAGCATGATCGTCGCATTTGGAGGGATTACCAGTCTGCGCAATATTGCCCTTGCCGCTTCAATCAATGCGGCAACCCTCACGATTCTTGTCCTGAGTATTGCCACCCCTGTTCTGGCAGCACTTTCGACCTGGTTGAGTGTTCGCCATCGTACAGAAATAGGGAGTGGTTTTGCCCGATTCTGTACACTTTCGCTGTCTGTAGGGATGCTGGCGGTAAGTGCCTTCCTTGGAATAAATGGCTGGCTGGGCCTTGCATTGTGGGCTTATTAAGAAAACAAAGAGGTGGGTGCAACCTATGAGTTACCCATGACGTCTTTAGTCCAAACCCCGGCAAGATGAAACGATCTATACTCCTTTCGCTTCTTTTCCTGAGCATTGCCACCTTTTCCTTTGCGCAGCTGAAAGAGGTCACAACTGGTCCCTTTGAATCTTTCAAGGCCTTTGGACCATTCAAAGTCACACTGATCAAGTCCAGCAATCCACACATGGAAATTGATTACAATGGAATCAATTCAGACGATGTTGAAATACTGACCCGCAACCATGAAGTAAGCCTGAAAATCAAGACGCGCCATTACTGGGACTGGGATTTTGAAGATCGCTTCGACGGTCGATACATGCAGGTAAAACTTTACTACAAGGAACTGGAGAACATTGAGGGTCGCGCCGGTGCCAGAATCTGGAGCGAAGGCACCCTGACCGCCAGTCATCTCTCCATTGTCGGAAAAATGGGCGCTGAGATTGAACTGACACTGGATGCACAACAGGTAGAACTGGAAGCTTCGATGGGCGCAGAGGTGGAGTTGGTGGGCAAGGCTGAGCGGTTTTACGTGGAGGCCAAGATGGGAACTGAAGTGAAGGCCAGTCACCTGGAGTGCGAATCAGTGGAAGCAAGTGCGAGCATGGGTGCGGATGTGTCGGTCTATGCGGCGAAGGAACTCGATGCCAACGCCGGCTTCGGGGCAGAGGTGAGATACGCCGGAGATCCGATGGTCAAGCACACGAATACCAATTTTGGCGCCGACGTGCGCCGGACCGGCAAGAAGTGATCGTAAGGATACCCAAACTGGTGGCACGACTTAAGTCGTGCCACCAGTTTGGGTATCCTTACGATTTTTCACATGATTTCAGCAGTCCGCCGTATGATCTAGTTCATACCGGCGGACTTTTTTATGCGCTATAATGGCATGGCGAAAAACTGACCCGTGCAACATTACTCTACCAAGGCGCTTCTGTTTGTATTGGCAACTGCGTTCGCCATCTACAGCAGCTGGATTTATACTAAACCTCATCCGGACCGCGGGGTGGCAGCCGATACGGTACTTCTCGGCAAGCGCGTCTGGCAGGAGAATAATTGCACAGCGTGTCATCAGATTTTCGGCCTGGGCGGCTATCTCGGACCCGACCTCACCAATATCCATTCAACTCCTGGCAAGGGCCCGGTTTACATCAGGGCCTTCGTGATGGGTGGTACTCAGACGATGCCCTCCTTTAAACTATCTGAACCTGAAATGCAGGCGCTGATTGCCTACTTCCGCCATATCGATGCTGCAGGAAAAGCAGACCCCAACACCTATATCGTTCACCCCAATGGCACCATTGAACCCCAATAGCCGCCACACCGCCACGGCATTCGTGCGCACAGGCCTCATCCTGCTGCTGGCAGGTATGTTCTTTGGTTCGATCGGCGCTGTACAGTATGTAGTTCCAGGGTTCCTCAAGACCTGGCTTTCTTTCGAGCGAACCCGCCCCATGCACGTTTCGCTGGTATTGTTCTGGATACTCATGGCCAGCAGCGGAGCTGTGCTCACATACGTCCAGCAAAAACACAACCAGCTGTACTCACAGCGTCTGGCCCAATGGCACTACCTGCTGATGGTCATCCCCATCCCGCTCATTCTGATCAGTTACCTCTCTGGTAAATTCGGGGGCCGTGAATATTGGGAGTTCCCACCGTTGCTCGCACTCCCCTTCTGGATTGCCTGGGGACTTTTCGCCTACAACTATGTGCGAACGGTGAAGTCCTTCAGGGATCAGCCTGTGTATATCTGGATGTGGGCCACAGGCGCCTTCGGGTTTCTGTACATGTTCACAGAATCCTATCTGTGGCTGATTCCGTACATCCGACAGGACATCATCCGCGACATGACGATCCAGTGGAAGTCCAACGGTGCCATGGTGGGCGGATGGAACATGCTTGTGTATGGCTGTGCCATGTTCGTGATGGAACGGATCAGCGGCAATGCACACTATGCAAAATCCCGTCTCGCGTTTGCACTTTACTTTCTCGGACTCACGAATATGCTCTTCAACTGGAGCCATCACATTTATCCGCTTCCGGTTGCCAACATCATCCGCCACATTGGCTACGGGGTAAGCATGACCGAATTGCTCATCCTCGGCCGGATCATCTGGCAATGGCGCAAGACCCTCACACCAGAGCAGCGCTTTCTGCATCTGATGGCCTATCGATTCCTTTATGCGGCCGACTTATGGGTGTTCCTCAATTTGTTGCTGGCGATTACCATGTCGGTGCCGGCCATCAATCTGTATACACATGGCACGCATATCACGGTGGCGCACGCCATGGGTACCACCATCGGCATCAATACGATGATCCTGCTGGCGGTCGTTTTTGATTTGCACGGCGAACCAGCTGCTCCAAAGAAAAACTGGATCACCATCGGCTTCTACACGGCCAACGTCTCGCTGCTGGTGTTCTGGCTTGCTTTGATTGGTGCCGGCATTCGCAAAGGTCAGTGGCTGGCGAGTGAACCACGTGAGACCTTTGCGACGATGATGCAGTCGCTCATTCCATATTTCATCACCTTCACCCTCGCCGGCATAGTCTTGTTTGGAGGCCTGTTGCTGGTTATTTGGCCGGTGCTTCGAAAAACAGCCTGGCACACGAAGACATCATAGGAATACTGTTCATTTTTGAACACTTTTGTACGCTCAGATACAATCCGGGCAGGTAAAACAGCCAAAAGGCTTCAAATCAGCGTTGGCACAATTTTTCCTCTGAATGAAGAATCCTAACCAAAAAACCGTGAACGAACTGGGTAAAATCCTGATGATCGACGACGACGAGGACGTGCTCCTCGCGGCGAAGATGCTGTTGAAGAAGTATAATTATCACGTGATCATCGAGAAGAACCCGAACAAGATTCCGTTCCTGCTCAACAACGATAGTTACGATGTGATTCTGCTGGACATGAACTTCAGCAAGGACACGACCAGCGGCAAGGAAGGCTTCGAATGGCTTGGCCAGATCAAGGAGCGCGACCCGCAGGCTGTCGTCATCATGATCACGGCTTTTGGAGATGTAGAGATGGCTGTCCGCGCGCTGAAAGAAGGCGCCACCGATTTTATTCTGAAGCCCTGGCAAAACGAAAAACTCATCGCCACGATTTCCACCGCCATCAAGCTGAAGAAATCGTACAATGAGGTGGACAAACTGCGCAAGGCCAAGCAACTGCTGGAAGAGCAGATCTCACAACCCTTCAGAGACATCATCGGCACCAGTGCAGCCATGCAGGAAGTGTATACGCTCATTGACAAGGTGGCCAAGACCGATGCGAACGTGCTGATATTGGGCGAAAACGGCACCGGCAAAGAGTTGATTGCGCGGGCCATTCATCAGAAATCGCTGCGCCACGACGCGTCTTTCGTGAGTGTTGACATGGGAGCCATCACTGAAACACTTTTCGAGAGTGAACTCTTCGGCCACAAGAAGGGTGCCTTCACCGATGCGCGCGAAGACCGCGCCGGCCGTTTTGAAATCGCCAATGGCGGCACGCTTTTCCTTGACGAAATCGGCAACCTGAGCATGAGCCTGCAGAGCAAATTGCTGAGCGCACTTCAGTCGCGCAAGGTGACCCGCGTGGGTTCCAACCAGTCGGCCGACGTGGATATCCGATTGATTTGTGCAACCAACATGCCCCTGTTGCAGATGGTGGGCGAAGGGCGCTTCCGCCAGGATTTGTTGTACCGTATCAATACCGTGGAAATTCACATTCCGCCGCTGTCAGAACGCGTGGATGATATACCCATGCTGGCCAATCACTTCCTCGCCTACTATTCGCGGCGTTACCACAAGGACGTTGCGACCATTGGCGGCGAGGCAATGACGAAGCTGAAGAAGTATGCCTGGCCTGGAAATGTGCGCGAGTTGCAACACGCCATTGAGCGCGCCGTGATCATGGCCGATTCAAGCACCCTGCAGGAAAGTGACTTTCTTTTCAGTCGCAAAACCACTGAACATCCGGGCACCGACACACTTAATCTTGACGAAGTCGAAAAGGCGGCTGTCGTGAAAGCGCTTCAGTTGCACAATGGAAACATCTCGAAAGCTGCTGATGAACTGGGGCTGACCCGTGCATCGCTCTATCGCAGGATGGAAAAGTATGGCGTTTAACCCACGATCGCCGCTGCTGGTAAGGATCGGAGGCACTGCCCTCCTCATTTTTTTTGCTGCCTTCTTTCTTTTCAAAAGCAACCTGACCTTGTTCCTCATTTTCGGGGCCGTGGTTGCTTTGCAGGTCTTCCATCTTGTACAATTTCTTCAGGCAGGTCAGCCAATCATCACACCACCTCCGAGCGAGCCTCCTGCACAGCCACCTGTATTTGACGAAGTCACCCAGACATTCCGGTCAGGGGGCAATCGCCAACGCGACGAACAACTCTCGGCCTGGCTCAATGAGGCCCTCCAGAAAATCAAGGCGTCGAGGCGTGAGCGCGATTCGGATCTTCAGTTCTTCAAGAATGTCATCCAGCACATCAGCATCGGGTTGATTACCTTCCGCACGAACGGCAGCATTCAAATGATCAACACCGCCGCGCGCCGGCTGCTGAAGCTCGAACGCGCACAAAACATCCAGGATATACGCGAAGTGAGCGAGCCCCTGGTGGAAGCCTGCCTGAAGTTGAAAACCGGCGGTCGCGAACTCGTGCGGCTGAAGTCCGGTGATGAGACTTTGCAAATTTCCGTCTTCGCAATCGAACTCACCCTGCGGGGCGAGGAACTGAATCGCATTTCCATGCACAACATCCAGAGTGAACTGGAAGAAAAGGAAATGGAAGCGTGGCAAAATCTTGTGCGCGTACTCACACATGAAATCATGAACTCTGTGACACCTATCTCCTCGCTGGCGGGCATCGTGGAAGAGGATTTGAGCGGGCGCATCCGGAAGGAAAATCTGCAAATCAGCCGCGAAGAAATGGAAGACATGCATTTGTCGCTGCAAACCATCACGCGCAGAAGCGAGGGACTCATCCGGTTTGTAAAAGAATTTCGCAATCTGACGCATATACCCAAACCCAGGCTCACTGACGTGCCCGTGCAGCCCTTGCTCGACGAACTGGTGATGCTCCACAAGAAGGAATTGTCAGACAAGGGCATCGAAGTGACCGTGGATATTCAGCCCGAGCAGTTGATACTGGTGGCAGACAAAAACATGATAGAGCAGGTGCTCATCAACTTGTTGAAGAACGCCATCCAGGCATTTGATGAACAACCGAACAAGGCGATCCACCTGCGGGCTTTCACCGGCGACAAAGGCCGCCCTGTCATCTCCATCAAAGACAACGGCCCAGGCATTGAACCCGAAGCGCTCGAAAAGATCTTCATACCGTTTTTCTCTACCAAGAAGACTGGCTCAGGCATCGGACTGAGTCTGTCGAAGCAGATCATGAGGCAGCACGATGGTCGCATCACCGTCAAATCAACCCTGGGCGAAGGCACCGAATTCCTCCTTCGCTTCTGATGCGGCTCCTGACGCGATTCGAAAAGATTTCATAGTTTTGATTTCAATTTCTCACCCCATGCAAGACGTTCAGAAGAAAGTCACCGCCATCCTCACCGAAAAACTGGGCATTCCTGTGACAGAGATTACACCGGAAGCTTCCTTTGTCAAAGACCTGGGTATTGACTCACTTGACTACGCCGAGCTGGTAATGGAATTCGAGCAAACCTTTGACATCAAAATCCCGGATGACGACGCCGAAAAGATGAGAACCATCGGCGAGGCGGTTGCCTATATCGCTGGTAAACTGAAGGAGAATTAACCGGTCTTAAATCGACCAGGTACGCCCGCTCACCGCGGATTTCTTTTATTTTAGCCTGATTTTGCCGTATTTACCGGTAATATCAGTTCCTCAATGAAACGTCCCAACTACCGCCAGATCCTGCTGACGTTGCTGGCTTTGGTAGTGATCTATGGTGCCCTTGTTTGGGTCCTCCTGGATCTCGAAGTGGGCGCCCCGCATTCCCGGATTGAAGGACTTGAAGATGCACTCTGGTACCTGACCGCCACACTGACAACCGTCGGTTACGGCGATGTGTATCCAGTCACCTACTGGGGCCGGATGATCGGCTTCATATTCCTCCTCTCCAGTCTTGGTGTCTACGGTTTTATCATCGGCCAGATTGCTAACTTTATGAGCAACTTACGCGAACAAAAGGCCATGGGACTCAACGGAACAACCTTCACCAATCACGCCGTCATGATCGGCTGGAATGAATACGGCCAGTCGGTGATCAGTCACCTCATCGCAGCGGGCCGCCAGGTTGCCGTGGTCACCAAAGACCGGCCCAGCATTGACATCATCAGAGAGTATTATCCCACCGATCAGGTCTTCACACTCTTCACCGACTACAACAATTTTGACATCCTGGAAAAGGCCAACATACGCCAGGCGTCAGTCGTCTTCATCAATCTCACAGATGACACAGAAAAACTCGTGTACGTTATCAATCTCACTAAGCGTTACGAAAAACTGAACTATGTGGTCACCCTTGACAACGGCAACCTGAAAAGTACTTTTCAGCACGCCGGTGTCAAGTACGCGATTTCCAAGAATGAGATCTCTTCCAAACTGCTTGCCAGCTACATCTACGAACCAGACGTCGCCGTG
>JAIBBB010000186.1 GCA_019694905.1 Cyclobacteriaceae bacterium | reverse complement strand
ATGGCAACCCCTTCAAATACAGTTTGACCTGTCGATCAGAACTTCAGGCCCGGGAAGTAGGCCACTTCGCCAAGCTCTTCTTCGATACGGATCAACTGGTTGTACTTCGCCATCCGGTCGGAGCGTGAAGCGGAACCGGTCTTGATCTGACCTGTGTTGAGTGCTACCGCAAGGTCAGCAATGGTGCTGTCTTCGGTCTCACCTGAGCGGTGGCTCATGATGCTCTTGTATGAATTTCTCTTCGCGAGATTAACCGCGTTGATGGTTTCTGTCAGCGAACCTATCTGGTTCACCTTGACGAGGATGGAGTTGGCCACACCCTTGTCGATACCATCCTGCAGACGGGTCACGTTGGTAACGAAAAGATCATCACCCACCAGCTGGACTTTGCTGCCGATTTTGTCGGTCAGTTTCTTCCAGCCATCCCAATCGTCCTCGGCCATGCCGTCTTCGATGGAGATGATCGGATATTTCTGCGCCCACGCAGCCCAGTAGTCAACCATCTCGTCGGAGGACAACTGTTTGCCTGAAGACTTCTTGAAGGTGTATTTCTTGCTGGCCGCATCATAGAATTCTGAAGACGCAGCGTCCATGGCGATGAACACATCTTCACCCGGTTTGTAGCCAGCCTTCTCGATCGCTTTCAATACCACTTCAATGGCTTCCTCATTGGAGGTGATGTTCGGTGCAAAACCACCCTCGTCTCCTACGTTGGTAGACAACCCTTTGTCGTGAAGTACTTTTTTCAGTGTGTGGAAAATCTCGGTGCCCATCCGCAGTGCCTCAGAAAAAGAAGCAGCCTTGGCGGGCATCACCATGAACTCCTGATAGTCGATGGAGTTGTCGGCGTGGCTGCCGCCATTGAGGATGTTCATCATCGGCACAGGCAGCGTGTTGGCGTTGACGCCGCCGATGTAACGGTACAGTGACTGGCCGGACTCCATGGCTGCTGCCTTGGCTACAGCGAGTGAAGTGCCGAGGATGGCGTTGGCACCCAGCTTTCCTTTGTTGGGTGTTCCATCCAGTTCGATCATTACCTTGTCGATGAGGCTCTGTTCAAAAACAGGTAGGCCTACGATTTCTTCTGCAATCTTCGTATTGACATTCGCCACAGCATTGAGTACACCTTTGCCCATGTACCTGGTCTTGTCGTTATCGCGCAGTTCCACAGCTTCGTGCGTACCAGTTGACGCACCGGAGGGCACTGCGGCACGGCCAAAGCCGCCGTTTTCGGTATAGACATCTACTTCAATCGTCGGATTGCCCCGGCTATCCAGGATCTGACGGGCGTGTACGCTTTCAATGAGGCTCATGACTTTGTTGTTTAACGGTAAAATAGTTTGATTATGCTGCCACGGTGGCAGTCTGCTTTATCATTTGAATAAACTGATCGAAGAGGTAGCGGGAGTCGTGGGGTCCCGGTGAAGCTTCGGGGTGGTACTGCACTGAGAAAGCCTTCTTGCTTTTCAGCCGGATGCCCATGATCGTGTTGTCGTTGAGGTGAAGGTGGGTCACTTCCACGTCCGGGTTGGCACCTACGCTCTTTTCATCTACTACAAAGCCGTGGTTCTGGGAGGTCATCTCACCGAGACCAGAAACGAGGTTCTTCACCGGGTGATTCAGGCCGCGGTGGCCATGGTGCATCTTGTACGTTGACAATCCGCAGGCGATCGCGAGCAGCTGGTGCCCCAGGCAAATGCCAAACACAGGCTTGCCGGTGTTCAGGATGGCCTTGACTGTATCGACGGCATAGCCCATAACCGCAGGATCACCGGGGCCATTGGAGAGGAAGTAGCCGTCGGGCGACCATTTCTCCATTTCCTCAAGCTTGGTTTTGGCAGGGAAAACCTGCACCTGGCAACCGCGTGCTACCAGGTTTCGAAGGATATTCTCCTTGATGCCAAAGTCGAGGGCCGCAATCCGGATGGGAGCTTGTGCGTCGCCGGAGTGGTAGGGTTTGGTGGTGCTCACCCGTGAAGAGAGCTCCAGTCCGTTCATGTCCGGGACCTTCTTCAGTTCTGCTGCGAGCTGATCTGGCGTGAGAACAGAAGAGATGATGGCATTCTGGGCGCCTTTGGCGCGAAGGTGGCGCACCAGCATGCGCGTATCTACGTCGGCGATGCCGACCACCTGGTGCTTCTCCAGGTACTGCTGAAGGCTCTGTTTGGAAGTCAGGCGGCTGAATTCTGTAGAAAAGTCATTAACCACCAGGCCGCTGATCTTGGGGCTTCCTGATTCCTGCTCCGCATCGATAGTGCCGTAATTACCAATGTGGGCGGTGGTATTGACGATAATCTGCCCGTAGTAGGAAGGATCCGTATAGATCTCCTGGTAACCGGTCATGCCGGTGTTGAAACAGATTTCACCGCCAGTTGTTCCGATCTTGCCGATGGCGATTCCTTCCAGCAGAAGGCCGTCTTGCAGTAACAGGTAGGCTTTGGTTGCAGGCATGGGCGTTTAGGGTTTTGCAAAAATACTCCGCAGGGGGTGTTGTTGTTGTACGGGGGGCCGAAATTTAATCGGCATCGATTGAACACAAATGAAAAGGGGATTGCGCTTGTGGCACAATCCCCTATCATACATAAACCTTATCACTTATTCTTCTTTCTTTTTGGAGGCCTTCTTTTTGGGCTTCTCCTCGGCCTTAACCTCGGCTGCGGGTGCGGCTTCAGCGCTGACGGCGCCTTCCTCGTCCTTTTTGCCTTTGCGGCTGCGGCGGGTCTTGGCCTTCTTGGCTGCTCCGTCCTTCTTGTAGAGGTCGTTGAAGTCAACGAGCTCCATCATACACATTTCAGAGCCATCACCGAGGCGGGCAGCGCCCAGCTTGATGATGCGGGTATAACCACCCGGGCGATCGCCAATCCGTGATGCTACTTCACCAAACAGTGCCTTAACCGACTCCTTGTTCTGGAGGTAGGACATCACTGTACGGCGTGAGTGTGTGGTATCATCCTTAGAGCGGGTAAGCAGGGGCTCTACATACTTGCGCAGTGCTTTTGCTTTGGCCACAGTGGTCGTGATCCGCTTGTTGAGGATCAGCGACGAGGCCAGGTTGGAGAGCAACGCATGACGATGCGCAGTCTTTCTACCCAAATGATTTACTTTCTTACCGTGTCTCATGCTACTATTCTTCGTCGAGTTTATACTTGGCCAGGTCCATACCAAAGGTCAGGCCCTTTTCAGCCACCAATTGTTCCAGTTCAGCGAGTGACTTCTTACCGAAGTTGCGGAACTTCATCATGTCAGAGATATCCAGTTGCACCAGGTCGCCGAGTGTCTTCACATCAGCAGCCTTGAGGCAGTTGTAGGCGCGTACTGACAGATCGAGGTCGTGCAGCTGGGTCTTCAGGAGCTTGCGCATGTGCAGCATCTCTTCGTCCACCTGCTCCACTTCTGCATCCTTGCCGGTTTCGATCTCGATTGATTTGTCGGAGAACAAGCGGAAGTGCTGGATGAGGATAAAAGCGGCGCCTTCCAGTGCCTTCTCAGGATGTACGGAACCATCCGTTTCGATATCGATCAGGAGTTTCTCGTAGTCGGTCTTTTGCTCCACGCGGGTATTTTCCACGCTGTACTTCACGTTCTTCACCGGGGTGAAGATCGCGTCGATCGGAATGAAACCGAATACCTGCTCGTTGGGCTTGTTTTCTTCAGCGGGCAGATAGCCACGGCCTTTCTCGATGGTCAGGTCGATTTCAAAGTGAGCAGCCTCGTCGAGGTTGCAGATGACGTGCTCCGGGTTCAGGATTTCAAAAGCAGTGGTGAACTTGGCGATGTCGCCAGCCTTGAACTGCTTCTGCTTCTTGATGCTAACCGTGATCTTGTTATCAAAATTGTCAGAGGCCTTCTTGAAACGAACCTGTTTCAGGTTCAACACAATTTCAGCCACATCTTCCACCACACCTTCAATGGTAGAGAATTCATGCAATACACCGGGGATTTTGATACCCGTGATAGCATACCCTTCCAGTGAGGACAGAAGAATTCTTCTCAACGCATTCCCGATCGTAACACCGTAGCCCTTTTCCAGCGGCTTGAAGGTAAACAGACCGCGAAAATCGTCGGCTTTCTCCATCACCACCTTGTCGGGCATTTGAAATGCTAGTATTGACATATGATTCTTGTTTAACTTTTATGTTAGGATTACTTCGAGTACAATTCCACAATCAACTGCTCGTTGATGTTCTCGGGAATGTCTTCGCGGGGCGGCAGGTTAATCAGTTTGCCGTGCATTTCCGATCCATCCCACTCCAGCCAGTTGTACTTCTTGGCACCCTGAATAGAGAGGCTCTTGGTGATTGCTTCCAGTGACTTCGACTTCTCACGAACACCCACTACATCGCCGGGGCGAAGTGTGAATGAAGGGATATTCACAACGTCACCGTTGACGGTGATGTGCTTGTGTACCACGAGCTGACGGGCAGCGCGGCGGGTAGGCGCTACGCCAAGGCGGTAGACGGTGTTGTCCAGACGGGCCTCCAGCAGTTGCAGGAGCACTTCGCCGGTTACACCTTTCTTGCGTGAAGCCTTGTCGAACACACCAGCAAACTGGCGCTCCAGGATGCCGTAGATGTATTTCGCCTTCTGCTTTTCTGCAAGCTGGGTAGCATATTCAGACTGCTTGCGCTTGCGGCCTTTGCCGTGCTGACCAGGCGCATAGTTCTTCTTCTGCAGTGCCTTGTTCTCGCCGAGAACGGGTTCTCCGAACTTCCTGGATATTCTTGCCTTCGGGCCAATGTATCGTGCCATAGTATCGTATTCTTCGTCGGTATGGAATTACACTCTTCTTTTCTTGGGAGGGCGGCAGCCGTTGTGGGGCAGCGGCGTCACGTCGCGGATCACTGTCACTTCAATGCCAGCACCCTGGATGGTGCGGATGGCTGACTCGCGTCCTGCGCCAGGGCCTTTCACAAACACTTCCACCTTGCGGAGGCCGAGTTCGAATGCCTTCGTAGCACAGTCCTGTGCGGCCATCTGGGCAGCATAGGGCGTGTTCTTCTTCGAACCTTTGAAACCCATCTTGCCGGCAGATGCATTGGCAATCACCTGACCGGTTGAGTTGGTCATGGAGATGATGATGTTGTTGAAGGTCGACTTGATGTGTGCCTGGCCTACGGCCTCGACAACCACCACGCGCTTTTTGCTTTTGTCCTTCTTCTTTTCAACAGGAGCTGCTGTCGCCATACTGTTTCAGTTTTTCAGTGATTACCCTTTAGTTGCTTTCTTCTTGTTCGCCACGGTCTTACGCTTGCCCTTGCGGGTACGGGCGTTGTTCTTCGTGCTCTGGCCGCGCACCGGCAGGCCTTTGCGATGACGAAGGCCGCGGTAACAGCCGATGTCCATCAGGCGCTTGATGCTCAGCTGAATCTCGCTGCGCAATACACCTTCAATGCGGAATTGCTCGGCAATGATGGCACGGACGGCGTTCGACTCCTCGTCGTTCCAATCCTTTACCTTCTTGTTTTTGTCCACTCCGGCCTGCGCCAGAATATGCTGCGCCGAACGACGACCTAGTCCAAAGATGTAGGTGAGGGCGATCTCGCCCCGCTTGTTATCCGGAATGTCAACACCTGCTATACGTGCCATGTCTTATTGTTATCCTTTGATAGTTTCAGTTATCATTAACCCTGACGCTGCTTATAGCGCGGGTTCTTTTTGTTGATCACATACAACTTGCCCTTGCGGCGAATGATCTTGCACTCGGCGCTGCGTTTCTTGATGGATGCTCGTACTTTCATATTACTTGTATCTAAACGTTATACGCCCCTTCGACAAGTCGTAAGGTGACATTTCCAATCTTACTTTATCCCCCGGCAGAATCCGGATGTAATTCATCCGCATCTTACCGGAAATGTGTGCCAATACTTCGTGGCCGTTCTCCAGCTGCACCCGGAACATTGCGTTTGACAATGCTTCGAGTATCGTTCCGTCTTGCTCTATCGACTTTTGCTTCGCCACTTATATTCGTAACAAGTCTCTAATTCCTCGTGTGTCGTCAGTATCTCAGTTCTGTCGTCCAGTATCGCCACTGTGTGTTCGAAGTGCGCCGAAGGCTTTCTGTCCGACGTCCGGATCGTCCATCCGTCGCGCTCCTGCACCACACCCCGGGTACCCATGTTGATCATCGGCTCGATGGCTATCACCATGCCTGCTACCAACTTTGAACCCTTGCCCTGCTTGCCGTAGTTCGGAACCTCCGGATCCTCGTGCAGGCTCTTGCCTACCCCGTGTCCTACAAGTTCTCGCACCACTCCGTAACCGAACTGCTCCACATAAGACTGCACTGCAAATCCTATGTCGCCAACCCGGTTGCCCTTGCGGGCCTGCCCGATGCCCAGATAAAGCGCATCGAGTGTACGGTTGAGGAGGTCGAGCACCGGCTGGCTCACCTTCTCCAGCGGATAGGTATACGCTGAATCACTGTGATAGCCCTTGTACTGTACTCCGCAATCCACCGACACAATATCCGTATCCTTCAATTCGTGACTTCCCGGAAAACCGTGTACCACTACCTCATTGACAGAGATACACAAGCAGGCCGGAAACCCGCGATAATTCTTGAAGGAAGGAATCGCGCCCATGTCGCGGATCACTTCCTCGGCTCGCTCATCCAACACCTTCGTCTTCACACCAGGCCGGATCAACCGGGCCACTTCCGCATGTGCCTTGCCTAATATCGCAGCACTCTCGCGGATTCGTTGAAGCTCTTCGGGCGTCTTCAGGTGAACCATTCAACCCTTAAGCCGCACCAAACTGAGAACGTCCTTTTACGCGACCGGATTTCATCATCCCTTCATAGTGTCTCATCAGCAGGTAGCTTTCAATCTGCTGGAGGGTATCCAATACCACACCCACCAGAATCAGCAACGACGTTCCACCGTAAAACTGGGCGAAACTCTGCGTGATACCAGCCCGGACGGCAAATGCCGGCAGGATGGCAACAATAGCCAGGAATATGGCTCCCGGAAGCGTAATCTTTGACAGTATACTGTCTATAAATTCTGCGGTCTGCTTGCCGGGCTTGATGCCAGGAATAAAACCACCGTTTCTTTTCAGGTTATCTGCAATGTCATTCGACGGCACTGTGATGGCAGTGTAGAAGAATGTGAACATCAGGATCAGCACACCAAACAGGAGGTTGTACTGCCATGAAGTGAAGTCTGCGAAAGTCGATCCCACATACGCACCCAGGTCGGTCTCACGCCAGATTCCAGCAATGAGCGGAGGGATAAACATCAGTGCCTGCGCAAAGATGATCGGCATTACACCGGCTGAGTTCAGCTTCAGCGGAATGAAATCACGCTTGCCGCCGTATAATTTGTTACCCACGACCTGCTTGGCATACTGCACCGGAATTTTCCGGGTAGCCTGCGTGAGCGCAATCACACCCACCACGACGAAGAACAATGCCAGTGACTCGAGAATGAACAGCAGCAGGCCTTGTGTGCCTTTGGCGCCGATTTCCTGGAAGATCGCATTCGGGAAACGGGACACGATACCGATCATGATCAGCATGGAAATACCGTTGCCGATACCCTTGTCAGTGATGCGCTCACCCAGCCACATGCAGAACATGGTGCCGGCGATGATGAGTGCCATGGAAGACAGGGTGAAGAAGATACCGGGTTGCAGGATGGCATCCTGGTTGATCGTTGCTTTCAGGTAGCCGTACGACTGGGCGCCGGTGATGAAGATCGTCAGTACACGGGTGAACTGGTTGAGCTTCTTGCGGCCGCTTTCGCCTTCCTTCTGCATCTTGGTGAAGTGAGGAACAGCTACGGTGAGCAACTGCACCACGATCGACGCCGAGATATAGGGCATGATGCCGAGCGCGAAGATGGAGGCGCGGTTGAAAGATCCGCCGAGGAACGTGTTGAGCAGATCAAAAATACCACCTGTGTTGCCCGTCAGTTTGAGGGGATCAACGCCCGGGAGCACTACATAAGAGCCCAGGCGGAAGATGACCAGGTACCCGATCGTATTCAGAATCC